>DASSRQ010000101.1:0-7881 GCA_035701665.1 Vulcanimicrobiaceae bacterium | reverse complement strand
GCAAGATCCGCGCTCGACGCTGATCCCGGCCGTAACGATCCCCGTCTCGCTCGTCGGCACGTTTGCGGCGATGAAGATCTTCAACTTCACGATCAACACGATCACGCTCTTCGGCCTAACACTGGCTACAGGTCTGGTCGTGGACGACGCGATCGTCGTCATCGAAAACATCGCGCGCTTCGTGCACGACAAAGGCATGCACGGCATTCAAGCCGCGGCAGCCGCGATGCGCGAAGTGCAGAGTGCCGTCGTTGCGTCTTCGCTCGTCCTGCTCGCGGTGTTCGTTCCGGTCGCGTTCTTCCCGGGTACGACGGGCCAGCTCTACAAGCAATTCGCGCTGACGATCGCCGCATCGATCTCGATCTCGCTCTTCGCGTCCTTGACGCTTACGCCGGTCATGTCGGCGATGCTGCTGAAAGAGGAAGACTCGCATCTGCGGTTCTTCGTGCTGTTCAATCGCGGGCTCGAATCGTTCCGCGGGTGGTACTCGCGACTGCTGCCGCGGCTGTTCCGCGCGCGCGGCCTGGTCGCCGTGCTGTTCCTGATTGCATTCGCGTCGACGCTTCTGCTCTTCCGCGCCACGCCGACCGCGTTTATTCCGGACGAAGATCAAGGTGCGATCTTCGTAACGATCCAAGCGCCCGAAGGCACGTCCATCGAGCGCGAGATTGCGATCTCGCAAAAGGCCGAGCGCATTATTATGCAGCAGCCGGAAGTGGATCACGTCTTCAACGTCTCCGGATTCAGTTTCACCGGAAGCACGCCCAACCGCGGCATGATGTTCATCCGTCTCAAATCGTGGGGCGACCGCAAAGGCTCGGCGCACACCGCGAAAGCGCTGATCGGGCGCCTGCAAATGCAGTTCTTCCAAATGCCCGAAGCGCAGATCTTCGCGTTCCAGCCGCCGGCCATTCAAGGTGTCGGATCGTTCGGCGGATTCCAATTCGAACTCGAGGACCGAGGGAACGTGGGTCTGCCGGCGCTGATGAAAACGTCGTACGGCTATATGGGAATGGGGAATCAAAACCCCGATCTCTCGCAAGTCTTCACGACGTTCCGCATCAACTCGCCGCAGCTGCAAGTGCACGTGGACCGCAACAAAGCCAAATCGATCGGCGTAAGTTTAGACGACGTGTTCCGCACGATGCAGACGCAGCTCGGGTCGTTTTACGTCAACGACTTCACGTATCTGAACCGCTCGTACCGCGTGTACGCGCAGGCGCAGGAACCGTACCGCTCGTCGCTCGACGCGCTCCAATATCTATACGTCCGCTCGACGGGCGGCGGTATGGTGCCGCTTTCGGGCCTTGCGACCTCGAAGGTCGCGCTGTCGGCACCGATCATCAACCACTACAACTTGTTCCGTTCGGTCGAGATCAACGGCCAAGCCGCCCCGGGGAAAGGCTCGGGACAAGCCATCGACGCGATGGAGCAGATCGCCTCGAAGGTCGACCCGCCCGGCATGACCTACGAATGGTCGGGCATCACGCTCGACGAGATCGAAGGCGGCGCGCTTTCCGCGCTGATCTTCGCCATCGGCATCGTGTTCGTGTTCCTCGTCCTTGCCGCGCAGTACGAAAGCTTCGTCGATCCGCTGATCGTGCTGCTGTCGGTGCCGCTTGCCATCTTCGGCGCGCTCATCTTCTTGATCGGCCGGCAGATGCCGAGCGACGCGTACGCGCAGGTGGGCTACGTCATGCTCATCGGCCTCGCCAGCAAGAGCGCTATTCTGATCGTCGAGTTTGCGAACCAGCAGCTCAAGGCGGGCGCCGACGTTGTGACGGCCGCGGCGCGCGCGGCGCAGACGCGGCTGCGTCCGATCCTGATGACGTCGATCGCCTTCATCGTGGCCGTCTCGCCGCTCGTCTTCGCCACGGGCGCGGGCAGCGCGGCCCGTAACTCGCTCGGCACGGTCGTCTTCGGCGGCATGGTGCTTTCCACGATTCTGAACCTGGCCGTCACCCCGGTGCTCTACGTCATTATTAAGTCGTGGTCGCTGCGCCGCAAGCGCCGCGTTACGGCCCCGCTGCCGCCGGTCGAAATTCCGAGTTTTGTCGGAGACCAGCAAGGAATCTAACCCGGCGACCCGTATCCTCTGAAGTCTAAAGGACTATTAATTTTAATAGGTCCGCGCTTTGGAGATCGACTAGAAGTATGGTTCGTAAGTTTCTTCGCACTTGCGCGGCGTTAGCGTTGTCTGTTGCAACGGTTAGCGCTCCCGCATTTGCCGACCCGACCGGCCCTTTCGGCGCGGCGGTTAACGGCGCGAACGGCGCCATCAAGAGTGCGATGACGGTGCACTTGCCGGACGGAAACACCGTCGCGCAGGTCCCGCCGGTGACGCAAAAACCGGTCGGCGGCCAAACCCAAGTCGGCCTCCCGACGGGCTGGACGTACACGGCCGATTTCTCGATCGCCCGTTCGACCGGCGCGACCGGTGACTTCGGCAAGCGTTGGCTGCCGGGCGGCGTCGACGCAGTGGTGGGTTACGGATTCAATCCGACGACGCGTTTTGTCGCGAACTATTACGAACTGCAGCACTATCCGATCAACTTCGACTCTGGGAAAGTGCCGCTCTATCTGCCCGCCGGTTTCCCGCCGACGCCGGGCGTCAACCCGAGCTGCGTCGACCTGAGCGGCGTGACGAGCGCAAACTGCGCGGGGATCTCGCCGCAGATCAACGTTACGACGAAAGATAAATTCGCGCTGTTCATGTTCGAAAAACTGTTCAACGTGGGCAACGTGAAGGGCCGCTCGATTCCGGTCGTCGTTACGCCGACGTACGTGTCGCGCTGGTCGATGGTTGCTGCGTCGAACGGCAACGGCGATATCGTTCCTTTCGTCGATGCGAACGGCATCCCGCACACCAACATCAACACGCGCACGGCGCAGATGTACTCGCTCGCTGTAACGCTGCCGTTCCTCAAAACGCCGAAGATGTTCGGTACGTTTACCGTCGCACCGACGTGGCTGGTACACACTGCCGGCCTCAACCAACAGAATAAAGCGCAGCTCTACCAGATTCTGTATCTGGAGTACGCGCCGACGGACGGCTTCAAGGTCTTCTTCGAGCCGCAGAGCTCGCGCGATTATCTCCCGGCCGATCCGTACGCGCAGCATCTTGCAGCATATTTCTTAGGAGCATCCCAAGCGCTCGGCAAAAACGGCTTCATTCAAGTCATCGCCAACAGCGGCACGCCGACGAACTACTCGCCCTACGGCGTTTACCGTCTGAACTGCTTCGCGCTGCCGTGTTCCGCGAACACGATTCCCAGCGTCGGCGGTTTGAAGGCCTCGCAAATCCAAATTCAACTTGGCATCGGTTCGCCGAGCGTCATTCAGTTCTAAGGGGTCACGATGATTTTGAAACAGATGCATCGCACGCTCGCAATCGCAGCGATCGCCGCGCTGGCCGCATGCGCAAGTAACGGCAGCGGAAGCCCGGTTCCGGCCGGCCCGTCGCTCGGAGCCAACAACGGCCTGGTGCAGCAGAACTTCGTCGGTATCGGCGACAGTTTGACGTTCGGCGAACAAAGCGGCGGTAATCTCGGCGTCGTGACGACGGCGCCCGGTATCTCCGCGCTTCCCAACGCGTTGGTACAGCCGACGCAAACGAACGGTTTCTTTGCGCTGATGTACGCGCAAAAGAACAACATCACGCTCGACCCGACGTTCGGTGTATGGAACACCGATACGGCGCTGGGACAAGCCGGCTCCCCGCTTCCGCTTATCGCCGCCCCGGGTCTGGGAGCGGAGATGGTCGTCTCGACGCAAGGCGCAGGCTTTGCCGCAACGCATTCGTCGTGCGACAGCATCAATCAAGCGGCATACGGCAGCGCAACCTGGCCGTCGACGCGCGCAAACGCGGGCGGTCCTATCGCGAACTTGGGCGTGCCGGGCATTACGATGCATGAAGCCGTCGCGATGACGGCGCCGCTGACGGGTCCGCCGAGCGGAGCGAACTGCGGTTACACGGCGATTCCGGGCGATCCGACCTCAGGAAATCTGCAATCGCTGGTCGCCGGCGAGAGCGGCATGTTCTATCCGGTACTCGGACAGTTCCGCGGCCTGGTCGCACAGCCGACGCAGCTGAACGACGCGCTCTATCTCAAGCCGCAGCTCACGACCGTGTGGCTGGGCGCAAACGATCTGCTGAAGTTCATATTCTCGCACGGGCAGTCGCCGGCGACGGATTCGCCTGCGCAGTTCCAGAGCGATCTCACGCAAATCGTCACGGCGCTCGAATCGCACGGCTCGAAAGTCGTCGTCGGCAACCTGCCCGACATCCTCGGCAATCCGTCGACGAACGAACCGCCGGTTCCGCAGTTCTTCCCGCAGACGAAACTCTCGGCAGACCTGCAGGCGCTGGGCGTTCCGGCAGGCGCGGCCGGCGCAGTCGCGTCGTACGTTCAAACGCACTACACGCAAGGCGCGGGCGGTTTCTTGACCGAGTCGGGCTTCTTCGCAGTCGTGCAGCAGGTTAAAGCCGGCTCCGTAACGCCGCAGCTCGATCCGAACGGCGCGGGAAGCGGCGACGGCGGCGCGTACCTGGATCAGGCGTTCGCCGCGCAAGCGATCGCGCTTAACGCCGGTTACAACCAGATCATCAATCAAATCGCGGCCGGAACGGGCAGCGGACTTGCGGACGTGCAAACCGCGTTCCAGCAGCTGCAGCAGACGGGCGTTCCGCTTCCGGGATGTACGCTTACGCTGCAGTTCGGCGGCGGCCTCATCAGCTTCGACGGTCTGCATCCGGCGAACACAGGCTACGCGCTCGTCGCAAATGCGTTCATCGGCGCGGCGGATACGAAGTTCAGCATGGCGATTCCGCCGCTTACCAATCAGCAGATCGGTCAGATTGCCGGGAACGATCAATACAACCCATGCGTAGTCAAGAGCTTCAATCCCGCGTGGCCGTACCCGCTTCCGTAAATGAGGTAGCCGCATCGCAGCCGGGCGATCTGCTGCTCGTCGATATTCGAAAGAAGCCCGACGAAGCGCAGATCCCCGGCTCGGTCCGGTACGACGGCGAAGCGATCGAGCGCGCGGAGCAGCCGCCGTTCGATCGCGACAAACAAGTAGTGCTGTATTGCGGGAGCGGGAACTCGTGCTCGCGCATCGCGCAAACGCTCCAGGAGCGCGGATACACGAATGTCCGGGCGCTCGAAGGCGGATACGCGGCGTGGAAAGACGCCGGCCTGCCGACGGAACCAATCTCGCAGCGGCAGTCGTTGGAGTAACGTCCAATGATTGCCGCTCTTCTTTTTGCCGCCGTACTCTCGACGCCGCCCACGCCTGCACCGCCGACACCGGGGCCGGCCGTCCCGGACGTGCTGTCCTCGGATCCGGCGGATATTGCCCGCTCGCAGTTTGTCGCGTTTGCGCTCGATCGCGTGAATCCGTCGTTTTATGCCGACGCTCCCGATCGAGCAAAGATCGCGGAGGCACAACGCCTGATACTGCAGACCGGGCGCATCAAACGCATCGAACTGTTCAAGCGGTATGATTCGCGTTACGGCACGGGATACGCGTACCGCTTCACCTGCGAGCACGGAACGCTAATCGAGCGCTTCACGCTGAAGGCAGGCAAGATTACGTCGATCTCGTTCGATACGAAGTAAGCATCGCTGAAAAAAGAAAAGAGCCGCTCGTACGAGCGGCTCTTTTTGTTGGTGCGCGAGGCGTTATGCGTAGACGCCGCGCAGTTTGAGCGCCTGCACAACGCGATCGATCGCGATCATGTAGGCAGCTGTGCGGTACGGCACTTTGTGACGCGTCGCAATGGCGCGGATCTCGTGGAAGTTCGCGATCAGCACGTCTTCCAGGCGATCGTTGACTTCCGAGAGTTTCCAGAAATAGCCCATGCGGTCTTGGACCCACTCGAAGTACGAGACGGTCACGCCGCCGGCGTTCGCCATGATGTCCGGGATAACGGTGATGCCGCGTTCGTTGAAGATGCGGTCCGCGTCCGGCGTCGTCGGGCCATTTGCGCCCTCGACGATTAGTTTGGCTTTGACCTGGCCTGCGTTCTCGGCGGTCAGCACTTTTTCGAGCGCTGCCGGAACGAGCACTTCGCAGTCGCTCGTCAGCAGTTCGCTGTTGCTGATCTTCTCGCCGCCTTTGAAGCCTTCGAGGTTGCGGTGATTCGGATCTTCGACATACGCAACGGCTTCCGCGATGTTGAGGCCTTTTTCGTTGTAGTACGCGCCCGTGACGTCGGAGATGCCGACGACTTTGCAGCCGCGCTCTTCGAACAGGCGCGCAGCCCACATACCGACGTTACCGAAGCCTTGAATGACAACGCGCGCGTCTTGCGGCTTGATGCCCATGTTTGCGAGTTCGTCCATGCCGCAAATCATGACGCCGCGGCCCGTCGCTTCGACGCGGCCTTTCGAACCGCCGATAACCAGCGGCTTACCGGTGACGACGCCGGGCACGCCTTGACGCATATGCATCGAGTACGTATCCATGAACCACGCCATCGTCTGCGGATTCGTGTTTACGTCCGGAGCGGGAACGTCCTTATCGGGTCCAACGACTTCGACGAGTTCTGCTGCATAACGGCGCGTGATGCGCTCGAGTTCGCCTTGTGAAAGTTTGCTGGGGTCGCATGTGACGCCGCCTTTACCGCCGCCGAACGGCAGATCGACGACGGCGCACTTCCACGTCATCCAAAACGCGAGTGCGGTAACCTCGTCCAGCGTTACGCCCGGATGAAAACGGATGCCGCCCTTTGCAGGGCCGCGCGCGAAACTGTACTGAACGCGGTAACCGGTGTAGACCTCGAACTCGCCGTTGTCGCGCTGAAACGGAATCGAGAAGATGATCTGGCGCGTCGGGTGGGTGAGAATGGCTCGCATCGCCGGGTCCAAATGCAACAGGTCGGCGGCTTCGTTGAAGTACGTGATGCCGTCACCGAACACCGATACTTCGCGTACAGCAGTTGTCATGAACGGGGGAATTACGATGCGATGCGGGCTTCCCCTACATTCAAAAGTCGCAAATGCTTATGTTTCTCGCACAGCCACGCGGTTGCCGCCGGCCTTCTTGGCATCGTACGTGGCGGCGTCGGCCCGGCGAATCGATGCCGAGGGCTTCTCACCCGGCAGAACCGGAACCACGCCGATGCTGGCCGTGACCCAGCGCCTGGCCGGATCGCGCTCGAACGCCGCCAGCATGCTCTCGGCCACGCGCACGGCGCTCGAAAGGTGACAGTGAAAGAGCAGGGCGGCGAACTCATCGCCTCCCCAGCGGACCAACACGTCGTTGCCGACGACGCAACGCTCGAACGCGGCCGCCGCAGCGCGCAGGACTTCGTCGCCGGTGTCATGCCCCAGACGATCGTTGATCTGTTTGAAGCCGTCGAGATCCATAAAGATCAGCGCATGCTGGGGCGTAGCCGGCTGCTCCATCGCGATGCTGTCCGTGAGCATACGTTCGAAGTAACGGCGGTTGTGCAGACCCGTCACGACGTCGTGCTCGGCTTCGAAGAGTAGGCGCGCTTCACGCAGCCGCTGCTCCGTGATGTCGCGGAACACCGTCACGATCGAAGTAAACCGCCCCGTAATTGGATCGGGAATCGGTTTTACGTCGCAGACGAATGTGCCGATGCGGCCATTTCTATGCATGAAGCGCACTTCGTCGCGAACCGGCTGGCCCGCGAACAATTTTGAACGGATCGCCGTAAAATGCTCGGTGGCCACACCCGGAGGCACGATCGAAGAGAACGTTCGCCCGACGATCTCTTCGGGACGGTAGCCGGTGGCGCGCGTAAACGCTTCGTTCACATAGGCGAATATCCACGCGCCTTGTTGTTCGTCGGCAACGCTGATTGCGACGAGATCGTTACCTTCTTCCACTGCGATGCTCAGCTGCATCGCG
>DASSRQ010000100.1:0-7792 GCA_035701665.1 Vulcanimicrobiaceae bacterium | reverse complement strand
CGTTGCCGCCTTCGCACCGCGCGATGATCATCTTTCACAACGCATTCGACTATTACAACCGGCGATTCGGTATTCAAACCATCGGCGTTATCGAACTCTCGCCCGGACAAGACCCGAATCCGGCGTACGTCGGAAGTCTCGTGCAGACGGCCCGGCAGCACGGCGTGCGTGCCGTATTCGCCGAACCGGAGTATAGCCCGAAGCTTGCGCAAACGCTCGCCAAGAGCGCCGGCATCCGTATCGTCAGCGACTTGTATGACGACTCGGTCGGCACCGACCCGCGCGTCCGCGATTACCTGAGCATGCTGCGGTACGACACGGCGACGATCGTGCAAGCACTCAAATGACGAATGCCGTCGACATCCGCGACCTCGTAGTCCGGTACGACCGCGTCCTTGCGCTCGACGGTGCGAGCGTGACGATTGCGCCCGGTGAAGCGCTCGGCATCGTCGGTCCGAACGGTTCCGGTAAATCGACCTTGCTGAAAACGATTGCCGGATTGCTGCAGCCCTCGAGCGGCAGCGTGTCGGTCTTCGGCCGCCGCCCGCGCGATCTGCAGCCGGGATCGATCGCTTACGTTCCGCAGATCGAAGACGTCGACTGGTCGTTTCCGGCAACGGTGCGCGACGTTGTCTCGATGGGGCGGTTTCCGCGGTTGGGAATGTTCCAGCGGTTTGGCGCGGCCGACCGTGCGGCCGTCTCGGAAGCGCTCGCCGCGGTGAACATGACTTCGTTTGCCGGACGCCACATCTCGCAGCTCTCCGGCGGCCAGCAGCAGCGCGTCTTCGTCGCCCGCGCAATCGCTCAAGAGCCGAAACTGCTGCTGCTCGACGAGCCGACGACCGGCGTCGACGCCGCGACTGAAGAAGCGCTGCGCCGCGTCGTGCGCGATCTCGCCGGCCGCGGGCTACCGATTGTTATGACCACGCACGATCTCGACCGTGCCGCCGATTGGTTCGACCGGTTGATGGTGCTCGACCGCAAAGTGCTCGCTATCGGCGCACCCGGCGAGGTGCTGGAGTCCGGCGCCTACGCCGGTATTCGCGAACACGCGCATACGCACGGCCACATGCGGGTGGACGCATGAGCCATCTGCTCGAGCCGTTCGGCTTCGCCTTCATGCAGCGCGCGTTTCTCACCGCGCTGCTGGTTGGTATTTTGTGCCCCGCTATCGGGACGTACGTGGTCCTGCGCAAACTCGCGTTCATCGGCGACGGCATCGCACATGCGTCGTTCGCCGGTATTGTCATCGCGTATCTGCGCGGTGTGGATTATTACGCGGGAGCGGGCGTCGTTGCGGTGTTAACCGCGCTCGGTATCGGCTTCGTGCATCGCAAAGGCCGCGTGGCACTCGACACGGCGATCGGCGTGCTGTTCACCGGCGCGTTCGCGCTCGGCATCTTTTTGATGAGCCGGCAGCGTTCGTATGCCATCGATCTGCAAAGTTTCCTATTCGGCGACATCTTGTCGGTAAGCCGCGGCGACGTCCTGATGATCGCGATCTTGGCGGTCCTGGTCGCGATTATCACCGCGCTGCTGTACCGCTCGCTGCTGTATACATCGTTCGATCCCATCGTCGCGCAAGCGGGCGGCATCAACGCGCCGCTGATCGAATACGTACTGCTCGTGCTCGTTGCGCTGACGATTATCATCTCGCTCCAAGCGGTCGGCATCGTTCTGGTGGCAGCGCTGCTCGTCACGCCGGCAGCGGCGGCGTATCAGCTCACGGTCCGATTCCATTACATGATGGCGTTGTCGGCGCTGTTCGGCGCGCTCTGCGCGTTCGGCGGGCTCTACGCGTCGTATTTTCTACAGAGCTCGAGCGGTGCGACGATCGTGCTCGCCGCGACGGTGCTCTTCTTTGTCGTGCTCGGCGTAAAGCAGTTACGCCGGCGCGCGTAACACGCGCCAACTCTCGTCGCCGGTGCGTTCCAGGAAGCCCTGCGTCGCAAGCGCTTCGAGCGCTTCGGCCAGCGCTGCGCGCTCGTTTTTGTTCGGCATCCCGGCCCAACGCATCGCGGCGTCGCTCAAATGCACGTCCTGACCCGAACGCAGCAGATCTTCTAAAAACGACTGCGGAAGTTTGACGCGTTCCATCCGCCGCGCCACGGGCTCGAGCGCCCGTTCGAAATCCGACGGCTCCGGCAATTCGAACGGCTCGGGCACTTCGGTCGGCGTTTCCACCGGAGGCGGCGCGATCGGCGCGGGCTGCGGCTGCGGCTGCGGCTTCGGTACGGGAGCGCCTTCGAACGATTTATCCGTCGGTCCCGGAAACCACTCGCCCAGCACGCTGAACAGCGTGTGCCACCAAACGGCGTTCACGCGTTTCGGGCGCGATTCGAATGCGCGTAAAATTGCGCGCGCTACTTGTTCGGGCTTCGCAGGCACCCACGACGGTCCGAGCGTTTCGATGCCGGCGGTCTTCGCAAAGTTCGTGTGCACGGATCCGGGATCGATGTACGTCACGGAAACGCCGGTGCCGCGCAGTTCGCGCCGCAGCTGCGTCACCGCCGCCCGCACCGCGGCTTTTGCCGCGCAGTACGACCCGTAGTACGGAGCGGGCACGCGCGCCAACCCGGACCCCGTGAAAAACACCTGGCCGTGCGATTCCAGCAGCAGCGGAAACGCCGCTTTCATGATGCGCAGCGGTGCGGCAAAATGTACGTCCCATTGCGCGTCGATCTGTTCGTCCGTTTGATCGAGCAGCGCACCGGAGGTCGCATAGCCCGCATTGTTGACGATGACGTCGATGCGCCCGAACCGCTGTTTTGCCGCATCGACGATGCGCGCGGGTGCATTTGCATCCGTGACGTCGAGCGCGAGCGGCGCGCACGTGTTGCCGTCGAGGGCCGCTTCTTTGACGAGATCGTCCAGATGATCGGCGTGTTTGGTTACCGCAAGAACGGCATAGCCTTTGCGCGCGGCCTGCAGCGCGAGCGCGCGGCCGATCCCCGACCCCGCTCCGGTGACGATGACGACTTTACGGTCGGGCATGATCGCTTGCATACATGGCGAGGTATTGTTGGTACGCGGCGCTGTGAGAAGCCTTGTCCATGTGCTTGTACCATTCGTCCTCGGCCACGATGGGCGGCGGCGGCGAAACGGCGCTGCGGCCCTCGCGAGCGAATCGTTGAAGCGTTCGCGCAACGGCTTTGTCGCTGCCGTCGCTGCGGATCATTCCGAAAGTGAGTTCGTGCGGCGCCTGGTCGAACGGCGGCGTGTTCCAGAGCCGCTCGTCGTAATCGGCCCAGTTCCACCAAAACGCACCGAGCGCGCCGCGGCGCTGCAAGCGATCCAGCACCTCGTAACAGTACGTCGCCATCTCGTCTTCGGTCAGGCACGCAAACGGCGCGGCGTTCTTCGGAAGATGCGCGGCCTCCACCGGCGGATCGCCGGGAAGCGGCACGCGATCGTACGGTGAGACGGTTCCCGGCGGACACGTCGGATTACCGAACTCGTTGAACAGCACCGGCTTGCCCGACATCGACTGCATCAGCTGACACAAAAACGGTACGACCTCCGGGTCGGTGCGGCTGCGGGCAAAGCTCGAATACACCGAGTAGCCGTGCATCACTGCGAAGAGCAGCGGCTCGCAAAAGGACGACGGGCGGATGCCGCGATCCTGCGTGAGATCTTCACCGTGCGTACCTGCGCACGTCCCTTTACCCGATGCGCGCTCGAGCTCGTGAGCAAGTGTCCGGGAATAACCGGCAGCGGCTTGCGGCGAATCCGCGCTGCGCAGATTGCTGAACTCGTTTCCGAGGTCCCAGCAGTACAACGCCGGGTGATCGTGGGCGCGCTCGCCGATCGCACGCACGTGTTTGTGGCAATAGGCGAGCAGTTCGCCTTCATAAAAGTTTCCGGCCGCCCACGGGAGTTGCTGCATGCCGCGTGCGAACGTGCGAAAGCGGCCGTGGGGCTTCGAGCGATCGAGTACCCACGCCGGCAGATAGTTTACGCCGCTCATATGTCCGGTGAAAAACGTCGGCATCGTTTGGATTGCGGCGCCCGCGGCCGCATCCATGACCGCATCGAAGCGCCGAAGCATCTTCGCATCCATGGTGCCGGCCTGCGGTTCGAAATCATCCCAACTGATGAAGAAGCGTACGACGTGAAGACCGAGCGCGCGGATGCGTGCGAAATCTTCACGGATCTCGCCGAGATCGAACCGCTCCCACATATACATGGCGCTGCGGCGCGGCCAATAGTTGACTCCGAGCAGGAAGGTGCCCATGCAGGGCTTTTTCCCCGTATTCCCGCAAAAAATCGGCATGAAGGAGAAGGAAGCGCCGTTGGTCGGCGTCATTATGGGCAGCGTTTCCGATATGGAAACGATGTCGGCGGCGCGCGACATGCTCGCGGATCTCGGTATTCCGTTCGAAATGCGCGTCGTCTCCGCGCACCGGACGCCGCAAGAGATGTTCGATTACGCCGAATCCGCGGCGGAGCGCGGCCTTAAAGTCCTTATCGCCGGCGCCGGCGGAGCAGCGCATCTTCCCGGCATGACCGCGACGCGCACGCTGCTGCCGGTCATCGGCGTCCCCGTCGAAACAAAAGCGCTCGGCGGCATGGACTCGCTTCTCTCTATCGCGCAGATGCCGCGCGGCGTACCGGTTGCAACGATGGCAATCGGCAACGCGGCGAATGCCGCTCTGCTCGCGGCACGCATCCTCGCGCTCTCGGATGACGCGTTGGCCGGGCGGCTCCAAGCCTTCGTGCAGAAGATGCACGACGACGTCGTCTCTCTGAAACTGTAACGTGATTCAAACGATCGGCGTCATCGGCGGCGGCCAGCTCGGGCGTATGTTCACGCTCGACGCGAAGCGCATGGGTTATTACGTCGTAGCGCTCGATCCGCAGCCGCACTCTCCGTGCGGACAGGTCGCCGACGAACAAATCATTGCCCAGTATCACGACCTCGAGGCGATCGAACGGCTCGGTAAACAAACCGATATCGTGACGTACGAGTTCGAAAACATCGCTATCGAGTCCGTGCAGTATCTCGAACGAAACGGCTTTCGCGTTACGCCGTCGAGCAGCGTCCTGTCCGTGACGCAAGACCGCTTGCGTGAAAAAACGTTCGTCCGCGAGTGCGGCATTCCGGTCGCGAATTTCGCGCGAGTAACGAACGAAGCGGACGCTGCGCTCGCGGCGGCTGAGGTCGGGTTCCCCGCCGTGCTTAAAACCGTGCGCGGCGGTTACGACGGCAAAGGTCAGTGGCGGCTGGGCTCGCAAGCGGACGTCGCGCCTGCGCTCGCGCAGGCAAACGGCGCGGAGTTAATTTGGGAGCAGTTCATTCCGTTCGAGCGCGAAGTCAGCGTTGTCTGCACGCGCAGCGCGTCGGGCGAATGCGTAACCTATCCCGTTGCCGAGAACGAACACGACGCCGGCATCCTGTTCATGTCCATCGTGCCGGCGCGAGTCGACGCCGCGGTGGCAGCCCAGGCGCAAGCGCACGCTACGGCGATTGCCAATGCGTTTGAAATCGTCGGCACGTTCTGCGTCGAATTTTTCGTAACGTCCGGCGGCACCGTTCTGGTCAACGAGATCGCGCCGCGTCCGCACAACAGCGGCCACTATTCCATGGATGCAACGCAATGCTCGCAGTACGAGCAGCACGTACGCGCCATCTGCGGTCTGCCGCTCGCGCAGCCGGAGCTGCTGCGCAACGCCGTCATGGTGAACATCTTAGGCGCGGGCACCGGGGACCATCTGCTTGGAACCGAATCGCTGTTGAGCGATCCGTCGATCGTGCTGCACATGTATGGAAAACGCCACGCGGTAGCGCGGCGTAAGATGGGTCACTTTACGATGCTCGTCGACGGCGAGGCCGGCGAAAAGGCGATAGAGCGCGCACGCAATGCGCACGCGCTCCTGCACTGGGGTTAACTTCCTAGCAGACGGTTGAAGAACGAGCGGTAGCGCTGCAGCGCTACGCGCAAATCTTCCGTGTCGGCCTCTCCGCCGCCGCTCCATTGCGACTCGAGGCTCGAACGCTCGCGGGTGAACGTGTTGGTGAGATCGTTCACGATACGCGTGACCAAGTCGTGCGCCTGCTGCACGGCGCTTTGCGGATCGTCCACGAACGATGCTTGCACGTCGCTCCAGCGGCTGCGCAGATCGTCCATCTGTTCCGGCGGTAAAAAGCCGCCCTCGGTCGTGTCAACAGACGCGTCGGTGCGGGTACCGGTCGCGCGAACGTCGGTTGCGCCGGTGTCGTCGCGAGCGGCGGTTTCATCGCGAACCGACTGCGCCGAGGTTTGCGTCGTGCTCTGCGTTTGCGCCGGCGTTTGCTGAAGGTCTGCGTCGTCCCGTCGATCGTTCATGTCGTGCCTTTCTCGCTGGTCGTTCCGAGCAAATCGGTGAAGAGGGTGCGGTAATGCACCATGGCTTGGCGCAGATCTTCGGTCGTGACTTCGCCGCGCACGCTGCGCGTGGCGATGTCGTGAGCTGCCCGGTAGTTCTGCACTACGTCCGGGTGATCGGGTGAGATATCTGCGGCTTGCTGCTCGAAGTTGTCAACGGGATATCCGCGGTCGCGCATGACGTTCGAGACCAAATGGTCGGCGTCGTCGATTGCCCCTCGGGGCTCGTCGACGAAGCGTGTTTGAACGGTGCGCCACTCTTCGGTATATCGCGCCCGCGCGCCGGCGGGAAGTTCTTCGATGTGAAAGCGTTTTACGCGTTGTTCGCGCGCTGCGAGTTCGCGTTCTGCAGCGTCGCGATCGCCTCGTTGGGAAACCATCCGGTCGTACTCGGGGCCGAACCGTTTGGCCAAACGGGCGGATGCTGCCCGGCGCGATGCCGCAACCGCGATGACGATAATCGCAATTACGACAATCGCGCCGATGACGTACAAGAGAACCGGCGACGTTGTTTGCATGCCCGGATAATACCCTGGCATGCGAACGCGCTAAGTAGTCTAGCGGTAAGTAAAGCCCTGGACAAAGTCGCCGGACGGCGAGCCCCACACCGCCCACATCCGGCCGGTTTTTTCGTCGACGCCGACCGTGTGCATGCGCGAGCCGACTTTGCGAACGGCCACCTGCACCGGCGCGCCGCTTCCGGATACGCGGTAGATGACGATGCTGCTATTGGCGGCGCACACCAGCATGCTTCTCTGCCGATCGAGCGAGCATTGGTCGACGCGCGGCGGCAGCGCAGCGGTGCCGAGCAGTTTGCCGTCCTCAGTATAAGCGCTCAACTTGCCCATGCCGCCGGCGTACAGCACGCCGTTCGAAGCCATGAGCTGCAGCGGATGATTGTTTTTGATCTCCGGCGTCTTGATGGTGCGCACGACTTGCAGCGTCACCGGATCGATCACGGCGATCTCGCTGTCCGTCGCGATGTTCTGAAAGATCAAATGCGAGCGCGGATCGACCACGATGTATTCGGGTTTATGCCCGGGCAGCGATATCGTGCCGATCTGTTTGAACGTAATCGCATCGATGACGAA
This sequence comes from Vulcanimicrobiaceae bacterium, assembly GCA_035701665.1. Taxonomy (GTDB): domain Bacteria; phylum Vulcanimicrobiota; class Vulcanimicrobiia; order Vulcanimicrobiales; family Vulcanimicrobiaceae; genus DASSRQ01. The sequence goes on along the minus strand of DASSRQ010000100.1, from coordinate 336 downwards.
GATGCGCGTTCCGTCGTCTTCGTCGCCGTAGATGCGGTGAAACTTCGGATCGTACGCGATTGCATCGACCGGTCCGTCGACGCTAACCCGGTGAACTTCTTTCTTCGTTACGGGATTGACTTCGGAGAGCGCTTTATCGTCGCCGTCGCCCGTGTAGACGTTTCCGGTAGCTTCATTCACGGCAACGCCGGCCATCGGACCGACTTTGACTTGCCCGAGCACCTTGCCGGTGTCGGCATTGACGATCAGCAGCGACGAGTTTCCGCCGTGCGCGGCATAGACGCGCCGCCGTCTCGCGTCGACCGTGACGTAGTCGAATCCGTGACGCGCGGTCGT
>DASSRQ010000099.1:0-7592 GCA_035701665.1 Vulcanimicrobiaceae bacterium | reverse complement strand
GCGCGGCGACCGCGAGGGAATGCAGCGCGCGCTGCTCGGCGCCGCCGAAGCGCCGCTCGAAGGCGCGGCCGCATGTCTCGAAGCGCTGCAGCTCGCGGCCGATGCGCTCGCGCTCGGCAACAAGCATTTGGTCAGCGACGTCGCCTGTGCGAACGAATTTGCTAACGCCGCGCTAGCGGCATGCGCGCACAACGTGCGCATCAATCACAAGTATTTGAAAGACGCGAACGCCGTCGCCGCGCAATCGCAGCGCCTTCAAACCATCGAGAATCAAGGTGAAGCGCTCTACCGCGCGACCGCCGCTAGCATGCGCCCAGTTTAGTTTTAAACACGGGATTCGCCGACTGTAGAGCAGTCAGCAAATCGTCCGTATCGCCGCTGTTGTCGGTGAGAATCATCATCTCGCCGCTTGCGAAGATGCGGCCTTTCTCATCGCGTCCGATCACGTTGTCCGGAATGCGCGAAAAGATCGTCACGCCTTCGCCGTCTTTGTGCCGGAAGACGCACGATATCTGCGAGTACGGCATCTCTTTGAGCTGCGAGAACAACGCATCGCCGCCGGAATAGGCGCGATCTTCGTAATAAAGCGTCGTGGTGTTTGCGCTAAGTTCATACGTCCCGTGCATGAACCCGCCGTTGCCGTATACGCCCGTGGCCACACTATGCGTATTGACCGGCGCGACGAATTTCAAGTGATACAGGTCGACGGGCCCTTTGCACGCGTTCTCCATCCGCTTGACGCGCGGCACCGCTGCTTCGATCTTTGCGAGCATCGCGTGTGTCGACGGCGCATCGTTTGCCGATACATACAAGTAATCGGTGGGCTTGGTCTTTCCCGTTTTCGGTTCGAACTCCGAACCGCTCGTTTGAGTGGCGCCGTAAATATAGATGTCGCTCTTTTCGGGACGCACGCACGCGATTTGCGCGATCGGCAGCGATGCCGTATATCCGTGGTCCTTCATTTTCGGCGCGTACGTCTGCGTCACGACGAGTTTGCCGTCACGCACGGATATCTGATCTTGCGACCAGCCGAAACCGATGTCCGTCAAGTCGGTTCGCCAGACGCCGACGATCTGGGCGAGGAGAATAGCAACGGCCAGCATCTTCATCTGCAGAGCCCTCCTGGCCGCGACTTCCCAAACGCCCGCTTGCTTCCCTTGCGGGCTAGGGCAGGTCTATCGAAAACCGCTTGACGCGAGCCGCTGCACCGCGCACCAGCCGCACGCGCCCCGGCGCAACCTTGAAGTGCTCGGCAAGCACGCGCACCACGGCCTCGTTCGCCGCGCCTTCAATCGCGCGTTCGCGCACGCGCACGATCGTCTCGCCGTCCTTCTCCTCGACGCCGCTCTCCCGCGCGCCCGGTTTCACGCGCACGGTGAGCAGCATCTCCATCACGATCCCGGCGCGAGAATCACGCGCGAGAACCCGTTCGGTTTGACGTAACGGCGCATCGCGTTCTGCACTTGCTGCGGCGTAACGCTCAGCAGCAACCGCCAGTACAAGTCGTCGTCCTGCGAGGTGTAGCCGATCTCCGCATTCGTCAGAATATCGCTCGCGATGCCGTCGTAACTATCCAGCGGCAGCACGCGCTGCGCCAGCAGCAGCGCCTTCGCCCGCTGCAGTTCCGTCACGGCAACCGGCGACTGCTGCAAACGGCGGATATCCGCAATCGCCGCAGCCTGCGCCTTCGAAACGTTCTTCGGATCCGTCGCAAAGTCGATCGAGAACGTCGAGTTGCTGCGCCCGATCGAGACGTCCGACGAAGCATCGTAAACGTATCCGCGCTCCGTACGCAGATCGCGGAAGAGAATCGAGGCCGTTCCCTCGCCCGAGAGCATCGTGTCCGCAAGCGAGAGCGCGATGGCGTCCGGGTCGCCGCGGCGGATGTTGATCACCTGGCTCAGCGTCACTTCCGAATGCGTGCTCGATGGCGACGACACCGTAACGGATGTCTGATGCCCGCTGCGGATGTGCGGATACGTAAACGACGGACGCCGCCCCGGGTTCTTCCACGCACCGAAGTATTTCTCGATGACCGCGCGCGCATTCGCCGGCGTCACGTCGCCGACGATGGCAATCGTCGTCTCGTCCGGCCGGTACGAACGGTCGTGCCAGTTCCGCACGTCCTTCAGCGTAACGTTCGCGATGGTTTGCGCGGTTGCGCGCCGGCGCCGCGGATCGCCCGGGGGATACAGTGCCTTCGACTGTTCGATCTCGACTTGCGTGCGCGGCAGCGACTCCACCGCAGCCAGCGTGCGTTCCGAACTCGCCTTCAACGTTGCAAAACCCGCAGCCGGAAATGCCGGGTGCAGCAGTCCGTCCGCCAGCAACTGCACGCTGCGATCGAAGTTTTTCGACTGCGACGACGCCGAAAACGACGGCCCCAGATTCAGCGAAGCGGCAATCGCATCCGCCTGCGCTTGGTATGCCGTGCGGTCATATGTGGTCGTGCCGTAGCTCAGCAGCGAATCCGCAATGCGCGAAACGCCGTCCTTACCGCGCGGTTCGTACAGATTCGCACTCGTACGAATCTCGCCGCTCAGCGCAACGGTCGGCGCGAAATGCTCGGGACGTACCGTCAGCGTCAGGCCGTTTTTCAAATGATACGTAACGACTTGCTTGTCGCTCTGCGGAACTTTCAGCGGTGCGCTGAAATACTCGTTCGTCCACGCGGGCAGCGCCACTTCGCGATCCGGCGTAAACGCCACGTTCTCGACGCCCGCCTTCGGATCCACGTGCGGCATGGCCGTGACGCTCTTCGGCGTCACGAGCAAACTCAAACTGTGTTTCGGATCGACGTACGTGCGCAGCACGCGGTTCACATCGTCCAAGCTCACGTTTTGCAGTGCCGTGTAAAAATCGTCGGGGCTGTGCCCCGTCATCGCGGTCCACTGCGCCCAAGTGAACGCCAGACCCGAGATCGACTCTTGCCGGTAATCTTGCTGCGAGATCATGCGCAGTTTCGCCGCATCGAAGATCGACTGCGGAATGCCCGACGCGCGATATGTGTTCACCACGCCGCCCAGCGCCGCGTCCACCGCATCCGGCGTCTGCCCCGGCAGTCCGATCGCCGCAACCGTCATCGTACCGATGTCGCGATACGCACCCGCAATCGCAAACCCGCCCAGAATCTTGCCTTGCGACTGCAGATCCGCAAACGCGCCGCGCCCGCTGTCCAGCGCCAGTTCCAGCACTTGCCCCGCCGCGTAATCCGGCGACTCCAGCGTCGGAAAGCGGTACGCATACGCCGCCAGCGGCACCGGAATCTCCGCGATCGTGTCGTGAATCGCGCTCGCGTCCAGCGGCTTGAGCTGCGCCGACGCATGCGCCGGAACGTCTGCCCGCGCGATGCCGTCGAAGTCGCGATGGATCTCTTCCAGAATCTTCGCCGTGTCGATATCGCCCGAAACCACAATCGTCGCGTTGTTCGGGTGATACCACTTATGGTAGAAGCCCGCGATATCCGATGCGGTCATTTTATTGAAGCTGTCGATCGTGCCGACGCCGTCCTGCGCGTAGGCCGAATCGCCGAACAGCGCTTTGCGCACCTTCGCATCGACGCTCGCGCCAGGAACGCTCTCGTGCGCGCGCACTTCTTGCTCGATAGCCGGCCGCTCGGTCTTCCACGCCGTCTCTTCCATCAGCGCGCCCGTCATGCGATCCGCTTCGAGTTTGAGCGCAAGACTCGCATACGCCGACGGCACTTTGAAGTAATAGTTCGTATACGTATCCGTCGTCTCGGCGTTGTAATCCGCACCGGTGCGAGCCGCGACGATGGCGAACTGCGCCGCCGAAAGTTCTTTCGTCCCGCGGAACAGCATGTGTTCCGTTGCGTGCGCGATGCCCGGCATCGAGTCGTCGCTCGAACCGACGTCGTACGTGACAACGGTAGTGGCCACCGGAGCAAGACGGCTGGGCAGCAGCACGACGTGCAGCCCGTTGCTCAGCGTCGTTTGCACGGGCGCCTCGGCAGCGGTCTGCGCTTTCGCGACGGACGAACAAAGAAGAAAAACGCCGGCTGCAACTCCGGCGATGATGGCGCGCGTCACTCGACACTCCTTAAAAACGGGCGGATATCTGCTTCGTCCACGTCCATCCCCACGCCCCTTTTATGGTAGCGGATGTCGTGGAAGTCCGCGCCGGCGCTCATCACCAGCCCGAACTTTTTCGCTTGATCGCGAAAGTATTGTATTTGACCGGCTTCGTGCGTGGGATAGAACACTTCAAGCCCCTGCAGCCCATGCTCGGCCAAATCCGCGATGATCGCGTAGTCGCGCAAACGCCCCGGATGCGCCAGCACGGCAACGCCGCCCGACGCACGGATCGCATCGATCGCTTCGTACGGCGTGATGTGCGTCGAAGGCACGTAGCCCGGCGTGCCGCGCCGCAAAAACTTGCGGAACGCCGTCTCGATATCCGCCGCGATGCCGCTGCGCACCAGCACCTTGCCGACGTGCGGCCGTCCGAGCGAAGCGCCGGGCTGCGCCTCGGCGTGCACTTGGTCCATCGTAACGGCGTGCCCCGCCGCATTCAGCTGATCGACGATCTTGCCGACGCGCACCACGCGAGCCTCGCGGTTCGCGCGCAGCACTTTCGCAATCGGCGTATCGTCGCCGAGCGGCAAACGGTAACCCAGGACGTGTACTTCACCGTCGTCCCACGTCGTGTTGATCTCGATGCCCGTGATGACGCGCGCATCGCGCGGCGGCTCGAAGCCTCCGTATGCGGCGAGCGAGTCGTGGTCGGTGATGGAGTAGATGCGCACGCCGCGCTCGCGCATAAAATCGCAGAGCGCCTGCGGGGAGAGACTCCCGTCACTCTCCCACGTGTGCGAGTGGAAATCGACCAGCAACTGGTGTTAGCTTATCATGCGGCGCTCGATCGCCAGAGAGATGCCGGTGCGTTCGTTCCCATTGATCTCGACGTCTATAAAGGAAGGCACGCATGCGAGATCGATCTCGCCTGCCTTCAAATAACTGCGTGCGATGGCGACCGCCTTGACGGCTTGATTGATCGCGCCGGCACCCACGGCTTGCAGTTCTGCTGCGGGACGTTCGCGCAGCACCGCCGCGAGCGCGCCCGCAACGGAGTTCGGATTGCTCTTCGCCGAGACTTTGAGAACGCTGCTGGTGACCTGGCGTACAGGATTTTCAATCATGCTATGCCTCGTTGGAAGATGCGCTTAATTTCCGTCGCGCGGCCGGACTCCACATCTATTGTAACTACTGCAGCGCAGAATTGTTTGCTTCCTGACTTCTGTACCGAAAACCGCTCGGACAGGCCCATCGTGAACCGGTCCAACACCGGTCCCTCCTCCATCCCGATGACCCCTTCGGTCGGCCCGGTCATGCCGACGTCACTCAAATATGCCGTCCCGCCCGGCAAAATATGTTCGTCCGCGGTCTGGACGTGCGTGTGGGTGCCGAAGATAGCCGAGACCCGGCCATCCAGGAAGCGCCCCAGCGCGACCTTCTCGCTGGTGGCCTCCGCATGCACGTCTACCACGATAATACGCGTTTCGTCCCGCATCTGTGTCACCAGCGCGTCCGCAATTCTGAACGGATCGTCCACGGGGGGCATAAACGTCCGCCCCATCACGTTCAAAACCCCCACCATCGAACCGTTGGCGCGGATAAAGTTGAAGCCCCGTCCGGGAACGCCGGGCGGATAGTTCGCCGGGCGGATCACGCGATCGGTATCTTCCAGATACGATTTGAACTCGCGTTTATCGAAGATGTGATTGCCGCTGGTAATGAAGTCGACGCCCGCATCGAACATCTCTTGCGCCGTCTGCGCCGTCAGTCCGAAGCCGGCCGCCGCGTTCTCACCGTTGGCAATGCAAAGGTCGATGCCGTGCTGATCGCGGGCAAATGGTACGCAGCGTTTGAGCGTGTCGCGCCCGGGCGAGCCGACGACGTCTCCAATTAGGAGTAGTTTGAGTGTAGTAGCTATCTGCGGGCCGACGCCTTTGCTTTTTTCTGTGCTTTCAAGAAGTAGACGAGGACGCGTTTTTCGTCGCGGAACCCGACCAAACTTTTCGAATTTGCCGGGTCGCGAAGCGCTTCGATTGCGGATTCCGCCAACTCTTCTTGAAAGGCCGGATCTTCGTCGGGGTGTTCGTCGGTCACCGGGTTGCGCACGAGCGCGGCGCCGAACCGCTCGGTGAAATACCCGACGAGCATGCCGAGCTCGTCTTTGCTGAACGTGTCCAGATCGCGCACGACGTGCACGAAGCTCATGGCGCGGTCCGTCTCGAACTCCACCTTCACGCTGCCCTCGTCATCCGAGAGCGCCAAGAACCCGTCGACGTGCTCGGCGATGTCCGCCTGCAGCTCGCGCTGCGCATTCTTGTCGACACGCCCGGTCACCGCAAACGAAAACCGCACGGCGTTCTCGCCGGGTGCGGATCGCATCGATGCAATCTCCGGATAGCGCACGAGCAGTGCGCATACGAGAGCGACGGTATCGCTATTTTCAACAGGTGGACGAGCGTTCATAGTGGGCCAGGACTCAGCTTTCCGGGGTCGGGGTCCGGTCTATTAGACGCGGTCTCAAGGCCGCCCCTCTCCCTTGTACCGCCCTTAACCCCCCTCGCAAGGGGGGTGGGTTGCAGTCGCTGCTTGCTTGAGGAGCAGGCCCAAATGACCCCTACTAGAGGCCCCTGTTCTTCCCATCAAGACGTCCCTTGCCGCACCTCTCGCGGGACTGCTTGCGGCCCTTAAGATGTTCCCACGCTAGTTCGTGATGGGGGATAGTATGCGTCTCGCTCGCCTGGGCACCGTTTCCGGAATATTTTTTTCGATCGCCCTGCTGGCCGCTTGCGGCGGCGGCGGAGGCGGCGGTAACGTCAATCCGCCGGCCGGCGGCAACGGCGGCGGCGGCCCGACCGCTACTCCGACGCCCGTGACCTCCGGCGCGCCGACGCCCACGCCGGGTCCCACGGCTACGCCGGGCCCGACGGCCACGCCCGCGCCCACGGCGACGCCGGTGCCCACCGCCACGCCGACTCCGGTGCCGACGGCAACGCCCCTACCGACGCCGACCCCGAACTCCACGCCGAACTCCAAGGACACAGTCCGCACGGGCGACGGCATCATCAACGGCCAGGACGACGTCTTCAAGTCCAGCATGCCCAACAAACACAACAACGCGGGCGAAGGCGATCTGATGCCGGGTGACCCGGGCGCAACGCCGCAGGGCGGCGGCCAGGGCTCCAACCCGCCGGGCGCCGGATTCGTCGACAACATTCCGTGCAATGCGTCGATGTCCAACGACTATCACGTGCACGCGTTCGTCGGCATCATCTATAACGGCACGGGCACCTTCAGCAACACGAATGAGATCGCGCTGCCCGACGGCATCGGCATCAAGGACCCGTTCGGCGAGTTCACCGACAACACCGATCCCAACAACCCGGTTCCGAACCAAGAGATCTACGGCGACTGCTTCTACTTCATGCACACGCACGATGCCAGCGGCCTGGTTCACTTAGAGGCGCCGCAGTCATTCACCGGCGTCGCGCCCTGCAGCGGACAAGCAACGCCGCCGTACTCCGTGTTCTGCACGGGCAGTTACTTCACGCTCGGAAATCT
>DASSRQ010000098.1:0-8108 GCA_035701665.1 Vulcanimicrobiaceae bacterium | reverse complement strand
GATCGAACATATGTACGAGGCTTTACAAGCGAGGCCGTCGAACCGGAACGGGTATGCAAAGTGCAACGCAAAGCGGTGCTTGTGATGCCTCTGCGTTGATTGAAATTCTCGACTATTTAGCTCCAACGCTAGACACGTACGAACAAGCCCTTTATTTTTACATATACCGGCATTCCAGGCTAGTCGGAATCACGGAAACCGTCATCGGTTTCAAGTCAGCCTCGAAGCGCATGGCCTTCGGCGTCGGGGCTAAAAGCACGCGGATCGCAGAAGGAACCATCTACGCCAAGCTTCGCTCTCTGGAAAACAAGGGCTATATTGAACTACGCGATGTAACGCGGGCAGGAACCCTCATTCATCTCCGCCTTCCGTCCGAAATACCCGGATTAGTCAGAGAGCAGGTACGAGAAGAAATCGCGATCGAAAACCTCGATTTTTTCTCAACCCCCGCGCTCCGCAATACAATTTTCGAGCGTGACGGGTGGAAATGCGCATATTGCTTGCGCCGCCTGACCGCCGGCAATGCGGTCCTAGATCATATACTGTCCCGGCCCGCAGGAAGCAACTCGTTCCGGAATCTTATCGCCTCCTGCGCTAGGTGCAACAGCCGCAAAGGGGCGGACGCGCCGGACCATTATTTGCGTCGTTTGTTGCGGGAAGAGTTCCTTACGGAGATCGAATTTCAGGCGCAACTGCGCGTTCTGCGCGATACGCAACAAGGAATGAGGCCGCCAGCGACTAGTACTGCCGCATAATAACCTTAGCGCCTTCGCTAATCAGCTGCTGCGCTACGTCGTCGTCCAACCCGCAATTTTCAAACACTGTGCCCCTTACAGTTACGCCGGTCAAATTCGCCTGCGAAAAGTCGACACCGCGAAACGTGCTGTTGGAAAGGTCGGCGCCGTTCAGGTCGGCCCGCGTTAAATCCATTCCGGCGATGCGAAGCGCAGTCAGCCGCTGGCCGCGAAGGTTTGCTCCGGTAAGGTCGCACCCGCTCTTGCAGGCAGCAACTACTTCGGCAGCCGTACGTCCCGCCAAGCCGGAGTTCGAAAAATCGCAGCCGGTAAGGCGCGCTCCATCGAATCGAGCACCTTCGAGCGTTGACCCGGAAAAATCGCACCCCGTCATTCGCGCGTTAGAAAATGATGCACCGCGCAGGTTCGAGCGGCTGAAATCCACTCCGGTCATTTCGCTCGTAGAAAAATTAGCGTTCTGCAGATTCGCCTTCGAAAAGTCGGCGCCGGTCAATTTCTTCTGGTGAAAGTCGCGGCCGACGAGATTCTGGCCCGCGAAATCGCCGCCGATGCCGCCGTCGCGCAGCGACATCTGCACTTGCCGTTCGATATTCTGTTCGAAGTTCGGCGGAAGCGGATTGAAGTTGGGCGGCAACGGATGGAAGTTTTTCGGCAGCGGACTGAAGTTTTTCGGAAGCGCGCTAAAGTTGCGCATCCGGTAGTAGTACCGGGGCATCGGCGAAACCACCGGCACGTGAATGCGTTGTTCTTGGGTGTCGACGTTTATCGCCGGGATGTGAATCGTTTGCTCCGGCACGTGGATGTGCTGGCCCGGGATAACGATGATCTTTTCGACGCGCTTGGTCTTGGCATTGGGCGACTCGCCCGGGGCCGGCGTGCGTTCGATGTAGATGATCTTTTCGCGCTCGTGCTGCACGACGACCGGATGATGCACGCTCTTCGGAACGGGCGGGTGCGTCGCAATGGGCGCAGCGGTCGGAACCGGCGGGGGCGCCGGAATCTCGGTGCTCTGCGTGAACGCGTACGTCGGGGCAACACTTTGCAGCACGAAGTACAGCGCGATCAGCGATGCGGCCGCGATGCCGGTTGCACCGATCGACAGGCTCGTGCGGACGTCGCGGCCGGCGCGCAGCAGGCGCTCCACGCGTAGCGAGAGCCCGCGGCGCGTCATAAAGACGCCCGGCGCCGCCAGCGCGCGGTGCGGCCACGCCGTCACTTCGGCCATCTTAGTCAAACAGTGCGCGTAGGGCCGGATGCTTTTCGTCTCGCGAACCACCCAATCGTCGCACGCTACTTCGCGTTCGAGATCGAGTTGCTGCGCGATGAACAGCACGGCGGGATTGAAAAAGAACAGGGCTTGCACGACGCGCTGCAGACCGTTGGTCCAGTCGTCTGCACGGCGCAGGTGGCCGAGCTCGTGCAGCATGATCTGATCCATCTCTTGCGGCGTCAGCGTTTCGAGCAGATGCTTGGGGATCAGGATCATCGAGTCGAACAATCCGACTGCGACCGGGACTTCGATCGCTTCGCTAACGCACAGACGCACGTCGCGGCCGCCCTTTTCGGCGCCGGTCCAACGCTCGAGATGCTCGCGGTAATCGATCGGCAGCGGAAGCGCATCGCTCTTCAAATGCTCGAGTTTGCGCAGATTTACGCCCAGGCGGAAGAGCAGCAGCAGCGCGGCCAGCGCCCACGCGCCGAACACGACGTACGCCGCGATCGACGGAACGGTAAACTGCGGCGCACCCGGAAGAGCAAACAGCGGCGTTTTATTTTGAACCGGCTGCGATTCTGCGGGCTGCGTTTGCACCGGCTGCGATTTGGCGACGTGCGACGGCACGGCTTTGGCTTGCACCGGATTCGCCTTCAGCGGTTTCGTTTGCACCGTTTGCTCGGATGCCGTTTTTTCGGCTACCGCAGTCGCGTGATGCGGAGCGGCCACGAAGACTTTCGGAATCGACGTTGCCAGCGGCAGCAGCAACGAGCCCGCCAGTGCGGCGCACCACGCCATGTAGCGCGTGGTGGCATTGAGGTTCGGCAGCAGCCGAAGCACGAGCCAAACGGCGAACGCTAAAATCGCCGCTTCCCATAAACTGTTGAAGAGAACGGCTACCGCGATACGGGCAAATTCCATCATCCTACGATGCGCCTTCCTCGTACTGTTCGATCAGTTTTTTGAGCCGCTGCAACTCTTCGTCGCTCGGCCGCGCTTCTTCAACCAAGCGAAGCGCGAGCGCGCCGGACTGATTGCCGAAAAAGCGTGACACCAAATGGCCGACGGCGGATTTCGCCGCATCGTCGCGCTGCACGAGCGGACGGTACACGTAGGCGCGTCCCTCTTCGTCGTGCGTAACGTAGCCTTTTTGCTCGAGAATGCGCATCGTCGTCAGCACGGTGTTGTAAGCCAGCGGCGGCGGCGGAAGCGCTTCGGTGACCTCGGCAACGGTTGCGCGTTTTTTGTGCCAGAGGACGTCCATTAAACGCAACTCGGCGTCGGTTAAAGTCGGCGATTTTTTTCTCGGCAAGGCTCCACTCCTAATTCTTTAGGAGAAGTATAACTCCATACACCCTGCTTGTCAACTAAATTATTAATCGGTTATCGCTCCGATGCCACTTTTGCAGCCCCCGCCACCCCAGGTGCCTAACCACTTGTGTCATCCTGAGCAGCCTCGCACCGCAGGTGCGCGGCGCAGTCGAAGGGCGGCCCCGAGCCCGCCGAGGCCCCTAACCTTAATAGGCGCCCTAGCGCCTAACCACCGCTTTAACCCGAGCCAACATCTCACGAGCAACGGCTTCGCGCAGCAATAAGCCCGCGTCGTACTTGCCCCAATCGGGCGTCGCCAAGCCGACGACATCCATCCCTTCGCGGCGGCACAGATACAGCGCGCGCGGCAAATGAAACGCCTGCGTCACCAGCACGGCGGCGTGAACGTCGAATACGCGCGGCGCCCGGAAGCAGCTCTCCTGTGTCGTGAATCCCGCGTAGTCCAGCACGATCTTCGAACGCGGCACGCGGCGTGCGAGCGCGTAGTTCAGCATCGCGCGCAGTTCGTTGTGTTCGACGGTCCCGTTGTCGCCGCTAAACAGCAGCGTGCGCACTTTGCCCATCCGCAGCAGCGCGATACCGGCGTCGAGCCGGTCGGCGAGCATAGCGGACGGCGTCTGATCCGGATTTAACCCCGCGCCGAAGACGAGCGCGTAGGGACGCGCCGGAACGGCCGAAGGCGAGGTAAACGTGCGCGCGGTCGACGCGCTGAGCACGATCGCATTGCAGAGCGCAACCGCGCAGACGGCGAGCACTGCCGCCGTTATTAAAAAGCGCTTTAGAAAGCGAATGTTAGTTCGAGAGTTCGGCGGTCTCGAGTTCGGCTTTCTCTTCACCGCTGATCACCATCGTGAGATCGAGAAGAATAATGAGCCGTTCGCCGACCTTACCGACGCCTTGAATGTACTCGGTGCCCACGCCCGCAATCATCTCGGGCGCATCCTCGACTTGCTCGAGCGGGATGTTGATGACTTCCGAAACCGCGTCGACCACGATGCCGACGCGTTTGCTGCCGATCTCGGTGACGACGATGCGCGTGCTCTTCGTCTGCTCCGCGCGCGGCATGCCGAATCGCGTGCGCAGATCGATGATCGGAATCAACTGACCGCGCAGGTTGATCACGCCTTCCATGAAATGCGGCGCGCGCGGCACGTGCGTGATCTCGACCATGCGGATGATCTCCTGCACTTGCGAGATATCGACGCCGTACTCTTCGGTCCCGAGCGAGAACGAAACGACGTGGACCGTCTCGTTCGGCGTGTGCTGATTTTTTTGATCCGCGTACATATTAAACCCCCGAGTATTCCGCGCGTGCGACGCGTCCGCTGGCGTAGGCTTCCGAAACCAGCGAGTGCACGTCGATGATCAGCGAGATAGAACCGTTGCCCAAAATCGTGGCGCCCGAGATGCCCGGAATACGCCCGACCACGTCCGAGAGCGGTTTGATGACGATCTCTTGTTCGCCTTGGAACGAGTCGACGACCAAACCGACTTGGCGCCCTTGCAGGCCCACGATGACGATCATGACCTTCTCCGGGTCGCGCTCGCCGCCGAGTTCGAAGAAATCCGCAATACGCACGAGCGGTACGACCTGGCCGCGCAGCGTGATGACTTCATTGCCGTGCACCGTGCGGACGTCTTGAATCTCGATACGCTGCGACTCGATGACCGAATCGAGCGGAATCGCATAGAGTTCCTGCGCGACGCGCACGAGCAGCGCTTGAATGATCGCCAGCGTCAGCGGCAGTTTGATGGTGAACGTCGTGCCTTCGCCGGCAACGGTGTTCACGTCGAACACGCCCTTCAGGCGCGTGATGTTCTTCTTGACGACGTCCATGCCGACGCCGCGGCCGCTGACGTCGCTGATGACTTCGGCGGTCGAGAAGCCCGGCGTAAAAATCAGTTCGACGATCTCGCGGTCGGTGAGCTTTTCGTCCGCCGAGATCAAGCCTTGCTTGATGCCGCGCGCACGCACGCGGTCGAGGTTGATGCCGTTTCCGTCGTCGCTGACCTCGATGATGATCTGATTGCCTTCATGGTAGGCGTTCAGCGAAATCGTTCCCGCGCGCGGCTTTCCGCGGCGCTCGCGTTCGTCCGGCGCCTCGATGCCGTGGTCGACGCAGTTACGCAGCAAGTGCATGAGCGGCTCGCCGACTTCGTCCACGATCGTCTTGTCGAGATCGGTTTCGGCGCCGGAGATCTGCAGTTGCACTTCTTTGCCGCGCGCCTTGGCGACGTCGCGCACCATGCGCGGAAAGCGGTCGAAGACCTGGCCGATCGGGACCATGCGGACCTTCATGATCGACTCTTGGATCTCGTTCGTCGTGCGCGCGAGCAGCGCCGAACTATCGGCGAGTTCTTTCGCCAGCGGGGCGAGCTGCTTCGCATGACCGTTCAGCGCAAGAGCGCGATCTTTATCGCTGAGCGCGCGCTCGAGCGTCGAGGCGATATCCGAGATGCGCGTACGGTTGATAACGAGTTCGCCGACCAGATTCAGCAGCAGATCCAACCGCCCGATGTCGACGCGGATCGTTTGATGCATCGCCGCGCGCTTTGCTTTAACAGGCGCGTCCGGCGCGGCTTGATCGGCAGCAGCGGCCGGCTCGGGCGAAACGGTTGCCGGCTGAGGCGCTTCAAGCGGTTTGAGAATCTCGGACGCCTGCGGGATTTTGCGCTGCGCTTCTTCCAGCAAACGCGCGACTTCGGCTTCGAACGCCGCAACGTCCGCATCTTCGACCGGCGCGCTCTCTTCGGATGCGGCCTGTTCGAAATCGACGTCGCCCGACGTGTTGCCTTCGATTACGTTGGACGTCTCTTCGTAAATCGCGACGAACGAATCGAGGCGCGCGGCATAGTCCGCGATTCCGGCAGGCGTTTCGCCTCCGTCGATTGCGGCTTTGACCAGGTCGGTCAAGAAGTCGCGGCCCGAGAAGAGAATATCCACGCAGCCTTCGCTCAGCGGCATGCGCTCTTTGCGAAGCAGGTCGCACAGGTTCTCGAGTTTATGCGCGAGATTCTGCACGTCGGTAAACTGCAGCATACCGGCGCTGCCCTTAACGGTGTGCAGCGCGCGGAACAGCGAGTTTACGAGTTCGTTGTCGGGACGGCCGGAGCCGACGTAGTCCTCGAGTTGAAGCAGATCGGCATCGATCTGCTGCAGCAACTCTTCCGCTTCGTCTCTAAAATACGAAACGAACTCCGATTTATCGAATAAGTCGTCCGACATACTTACACCAGCGAACGTTAGGCGGTCTGCAGCGGGGGAGTCTCTCCGCAGAAGCGCCTGACATTTCCCGCGCAGGCACGGATGCCGGCGGTGCGGGAAATGCAGTTCGCAGCGCTCGTTTTTTCCGGCGCCCGCTGCAGACCAGCCGCCATGAGCGCTATTCTACGCCGAAGACTTGAAGAAGCGGCGAGAGCGAACCCGTCTCCGGAATCAGGATGAACTGACCGGCGACAAGCTTCTCTTTATCCAGGAACGAGCTCTCGATCAAGAACACGTCTTGGTCCGGCAGAATCGACATCAGCGTGCGGAACGCGGCCTGAATCGTGCCGTACGAAAGCGTCGGCACCGACGGCAGCACGTTCTGGCCGGTCAGGTTGTTGATCGCCGACAGATACGAACCGGCGATGATGTTGCCGATCTCTTTCAGCGTCGAATCCGCGATCGAATCGTAGATTTGAATGTCGCCGATAACGCGCTTGAGGAACGTCGAAACGAAGTCCAGCGCCTGTTCGCGATCGAAGAGCACCACCATCTGTCCGGGCGCTTCGCCGCGGATGTACATGTGCAGCGCGGCAACCATGCGGTTCTCGTGACCGACGCGGCTCGCCAGATCGCGGAACTTGATGACGTCGATGCGCGGCTCGCTAAGATTGATCTTCGCGTTGAGCAGCTGCGAGAGCGCCGTCGCGGCGTGACCCGCGCCGATGTTGCCGACTTCTTTGAGCGCGTCTTTTTGCAGGTCGTTGAGCTTGAGCGTCTGCGTCATGCCAGCACCTTGTTGATAGTTTCGAGGATTTTGGGCGGCTGGAACGGCTTCGTGATGAACGACTTCGCACCGGCTTGAATGGCCTCGACGACGAGCGCTTGTTGGCCCATAGACGTGCACATGATAATCTTGGCGTTCGGATCGTGGCTGATGATCTGACGGACCGCCGAGATGCCGTCCATCTCCGGCATGACCATGTCCATCGTGACGAGATCCGGATTGAGCGACTTGTACTTGTCGACCGCTTCCACGCCGTTCTGCGCTTCACCGACGACATCGAAGCCGTTCTTGCTCAAGATCCCTTTGATCATCATGCGCATGACGACCGCGTCATCCACGATGAGGACCCGCTTACTCATTTCGCGCTCCCAAAAAACAAAGCTGACATTCTTTCCATGAATCGGCCGACCAGGCCGTATTTCTTAGCAGTCCCAGAGGTCTAAAGCCGCGTCTTTACGCGAGACCGCGGTTACGTAATTCGGCAGTCTTGCGGTTAATGTACTCTAAAATGACGTGGTCCTCGTCGGGCGTCAGCCCGTGGAACCGCAGACCGTGCGAGTATTTGCCCGAGGTGGGGACTTGTTCGACCCGCATGATCTCGCCGATGACCGTGAGCGGCGGCGCCTCCGGCCGCAGCGCAATTTTGACCTCGAGCCATTGGCCGACTTTACAGGCGCGGCTGACGATCAGGGCGCAGCCGCCGCGGCTAATGTCGCGGATGCTGCCCTTCATGAACTCGCCGACGCCCTTTCCGCCGGGCGCCATGCGCCACATGCCGGCCACGAGCGTATCGAGCCGGACACTGGAACGCTTCTG
>DASSRQ010000097.1:0-10682 GCA_035701665.1 Vulcanimicrobiaceae bacterium | reverse complement strand
CGGGCAGAATTTCCGCATCTTTTTGAGCAGCGCGGACCTCGAGCGCGGTTGGTCGTTCTTCCGCCGCGCGCTCGAAGGCGAGTCCGTCCGCTACGACATCAGTGCCAGCGCACCCGGCGGCCCCGAGCTGATGCTCGACGTTACGCTGTTTCCGAAGATGTCCCATGGAAACGTCGGCGGCGTGTACGCCGTGATGCAGGACACGACGGAACGGCGACGCGCCGCGCGCCGGATCGATCTGCAGGCGCAGCGCGTCCGCGACCTTTATCTGCTCGCGACGACGTCCGAATACACGAGTTCGCACGTCATGTCCACGCTGCAGACCGGGTGCCGCCTCTTGGGAATGGAGAGCGGCGCGATCGTCACGGGTTCGGAGACGCCGGCGGTCGAGATGCGCTTCGACTCCCTGGAGCTGTTCAGCGGCGACGACGCTGCCCTGATGGAGATTGCCAAGGAGATCGCATCGCACCGCGATCCGGTTTTATCGCACGCTTCCACAAGCGACAATGAACCCTACAAGAATTGGATGGGCACTAAGGTCGTCGCGAACGGAACGCTGTACGGCGTGCTCGTCTTCTTCTCGACCGTCGCGCGCACCGCCGATTTCGAAGAGATCGATCACGATACGCTCGCATTGATGGCGGCGTTGGTGGGATCGACGCTCGAGCGTCAGCGCGCGCGATCGAATCTGCGCACGCTCGCGTATTACGACTCCCTGACGGGCCTGCCGAACCGGCTGTACTTTCAGGATTCGCTGCGCGAGGCGATCATGGACGTGCACGGCCAGACGCAGCGCGTCGCCGTTTTATCGTTCGATCTCGACCGCTTCAAGGATATCAACGACTCGCTCGGACACGCGATGGGCGACCGGTTTCTGCAAATGGTTGCGCGCCGGCTCGTCGACGCCGTCGGCTCCAGCGGCCTCGTCGCGCGCATGGGAGGCGATGAATTTACGGTACTCCTGGCCGATCCGCGAGATGCTGCCGATGCCGAGCGCGTCGCCGCCGACCTGTTGGCAATCATCAGCCGTCCGTATATTCTCGAAGGCTTCGAACAGTTCATCAGCGCGAGCGTCGGCATCTCGATTTTTCCCGAAGACGCGCGCAGCGACGAAGCCATAATACGTCACGCCGATATGGCGATGTACCATGCCAAAGAACGTTCGGGCGGATGCACGTCGGTATACGTTCCTTCGATGGAAGAGCCCGTCCGCACGCGCATCCAGCAAGAGAAGCGCTTGCGCCGCGCACTCGAGCGCGGCGACTTCCTCTTGAACTATCAGCCGATCGTCGAAACCAGCTCGTCGCGCATCGTCGGCGTCGAAGCGTTGGTGCGGTGGAACGATCCGCAGCGCGGCATCGTCTATCCCGACGATTTCATTCCCGTCGCGGAAGCCAGCGGACTCATCACCGAGATAGGCGAGTGGGTTATCGCCGAAGCCGCCGCCCACTTGAGCGATTGGCGCAAGATGGGCATGGACAATCTTTCGCTCTCGGTAAACATTTCGGCGCGGCAATTCTTTCATGCCGACCTCGCGGAACGGTTCCTCAGGCAGTTGAACCGCTACGGCGTTCCAGCGACAGCGCTCGAAGTCGAGATTACCGAGAGCATGACGCTTTCCAACGTCGCGCACGCCATCGAAACGATCCGCAAACTGAAACTGCTCGGCGCGCGCATCGCGGTCGACGACTTCGGCACCGGCCATTCGTCGCTGAACTATCTGCGCCGTTTCGAAGTCGACACGATCAAGATCGACCGCTCGTTCGTGGCCGGAATCGGCCACCAGCTCAGCGACGAAACGATCATCAAAGCCGTGCTGGCGATGGGCCGCAGTTTGGGCTTGTGCATCATCGCCGAAGGCGTCGAAACGGCCGACCAAGTGGACTTTTTAACGAACGCCGGGTGCGAGCGGATGCAGGGCTATTACTTCTCACGGCCGGTTCAGGCGGACGTCATCGAACGGCTCCTGCGGGAGCGAGGAACTCTGCGCGCACCAGGGTAAGGTGGCGGCATGACTACGCTGGCCGCACCGCAGCCCAGCGTTCGCGCCGCCCTTGCCGACTGGTATCTGCGCAACCGCGAACGTTCGGCCCGGCTCTTTGCACTGATCGACCAGGATGCGTACTACTCGCGCCCCATCCCGCTGCGACATCCGTTTGCCTTTTACGAAGGCCATCTGCCCGCGTTCAGCTATCTGACGCTGAACGAGCGCGGCCTCGGGGAAGCGCCGCTCGACGCGCGTCTCGAGAAGTTGTTCGAGCGCGGTATCGATCCGGGTTCGGCCGACGACGCGAAACGCCACGACCGCAGCGATTGGCCCAGCAAGGAAGAGATCGAAGCGTTCGGGCGGGCTTGCGATGAACGCGTGCTTCAAGCAATTGCAAACGCGCCGTTTCTAGACGACGCGAAACCGCGGCTCGTTCGCGCCGAAGCGGCCTATACGATGCTCGAACACGAGCCGATGCATCACGAAACGCTCACGTACATCATCCACCGTCTCGATCCGTCGCTCAAGGGCCGCGTCGAGCAAGACCATCACGACAGCACGCCGCCCGTCAACGATTTCGTAGCCGTGCCCGCTGGAATAGCGACGCTCGGCGCACGCCGCGGAGAGATTCCGTTCGGCTGGGACAACGAGTACGACGAACACGAGGTCGACGTACCGGCGTTCAGCGTGCAGCGCTATCCGGTCACCAACGGCGACTATCTGCAGTTCGTGCACGCGGGCGGTCCGCGTCCCCCGTTTTGGGTGGAACGCGACGGTGAGTTTCGGCTGCGCGGCGTCTTCGAAGATCTGCCGCTGCCGCTGTCGTGGCCGGTCTACGCCAGCCACGATCAGGCCGAAGCCTACGCGCAGTGGAAGCGCTGCCGGCTGATGACGGAGGCCGAGTACCACCGCGCTGCGTTCGGCACGCCGTCCGGCGAAGAGCGGCCGTTCCCGTGGGGCGATCAGGCTCCGAACCCCATGCACGGCAACTTCGATTTCGAACGCTTCGACCCGCAGCCCGTGGATACGGCGCACGCCGGCGCGAGCGCATGGGGCATCTACGACCTGGTCGGCAACGGCTGGGAGTGGACGTCGACGCCGTTCGGCCCGTTTCCGGGCTTCGAAGCGATGGCGAGCTATCCGCAGTACAGTGCGGACTTCTTCGACGGCAAGCACTTCGTGATGAAAGGCGCCTCGCCGGTTACGGCTAAAGAGCTGATCCGGCGTTCGTTCCGGAACTGGTTCTACGCCGACTATCCGTACATGTACGCGAAGTTCCGCTGCGTGTATTAACGACCATCCGACTGGAGTTTTCGAGACGACTATGATGACCGCAAAAAAGACCGCGATCACTGTTGCCTATGGCGACGGCATCGGCCCCGAGATCATGGAGGCCACGCTGAACGTCATTCAAGCCGCGGGCGCGCAGCTGGATATCGAACGCATCGAGATCGGCGAGAGCGTCTATAACCGCGGCCTGAGCAACGGCATCGAGGATTCGTCGTGGGAATCGCTGCGGCGCACGAAAGTTTTTCTGAAGGCTCCGATCACGACGCCGCAAGGCGGCGGCTTCAAATCGCTCAACGTCACCGTGCGCAAGACGCTCGGAATGTATGCGAACGTGCGCCCCTGCGCTTCGCTGCATCCGTACGTTGCGACGAAGCACCCGAACATGGACCTCGTGATCGTCCGTGAGAACGAGGAAGACGTGTACGGCGGCATCGAGCACCGCCAAACCGATCAGGTGACGCAATGTCTGAAACTGATCTCGCGCCCGGGCAGCGAGCGCATCATCCGCTACGCGTTCGAGTATGCTCGCGCGAACAAACGCAAGAAAGTCACTTGCTTCACTAAAGACAACATCATGAAGATCACGGACGGCTTGTTTCACAAGACGTTCGACGCGATAGCCAAAGAGTATCCGGAGATCGAGAACGAGCATTGGATCGTCGACATCGGCGCGGCCAAGATGGCCGACACGCCGGAAGCGTTCGACGTGCTCGTCATGCCGAATCTCTACGGCGACGTGCTCTCTGACGTGGCGGCGCAGATCACCGGTTCGGTCGGCCTGGCGGGCTCGGCGAATATCGGCGATCACTGCTCGATGTTCGAAGCGATTCACGGTTCGGCTCCGCGCCGCGCGGGCCAGAACATGGCCAACCCGTCGGGCCTGCTGCACGGAGCGCTGCTGATGCTCTCGCACATCGGTCAGGGCGACGTTGCGGAGAAAGTCCACAACGCGTGGCTGAAAACGATCGAAGACGGCATCCACACCTACGACATCTATAAGGACGGCGTCAGCAAAGAAAAGGTCGGCACGCGCGAGTTCGGCGAGGCGATTATTGCCCGGCTCGGCCAAAAGCCGCAGCAGCTCAAGTCGGCCGAGTATGCAAGAGACGCGCAGATGGATATCAGCGCACGCGCCGCAGGTGCGCGATCGGCAAAGACGGCCAAGGGCGTCGACGTCTTCATCGACAAGCCCGACGGCAACCCGGACGAGATCGGCACCGCCCTGCAGAACGCCGCACCCGACGGTGTAAAGCTCACCGTCATCAGCAACCGCGGAACGAAAGTGTGGCCGAAAGGCAACCCCGACACGTTTTGGAGCGACCACTGGAGCTGCCGCTTTGAGGGCGACGCTTTCGACTCGAACAAACTTCTCGACGTCATCAAAGCCGTCAACGACGCCGGGTTCGAGGTGATTAAAACCGAGGGACTATACGAGTTCGGCGGCGAGCGCGGCTACTCACTTGCGCAAGGCCAGTAACGTTCGAACCACGTGAACGAACGCTAGGATCACCGCAACCCAGAACACGATGCCGATCCAGCGTTCCCACCCCTGGGGATGATAGAAGTTCATGACGATCGCGATCGCCACGATGCAGGCCGCAGCCAGCAGCGTGGCGTTCGTGCGTTCGGCGGTGCGCTCGAACCGTTTGACGAGCGCATCGACGTCTTCCAGCCGCGTCCAAACGCGCAGATTCCCGCGCTCGAGTTCGCCCAAGACCCGGTCGACGCGACGCGGCAGCTCCATGGCCAGATCGGCTGCGTCCGCAGCGCTTTCCCGCGCGCGCTCCGGCAGATCCTCACGCGAGAACCGGTCGTAGTAGGCCTTTTTGACGATCGGCTTGACGTATTCGTTGAGCGTCGCGTGCGGATCGAACTGCTCTACCAAACACTCGCACATGACCGCGGCTTTGAACAACTGCGCGAAGTTGCCGGGCATGCGAAGCCGGTGCTCGCGCACGACCTCCAGCAACGCTTCGATCGCTGCCGCGACGTCGACCGTTCCGGCCTCGGCGTCCGCAAAACGCTCCAAAATACGATCGAGTTCGCCCGTGAGCGCGGTCCGGTCCGCCGGGCGCGCCGGCGGCGCGACGGCGATAAGCCTATCGGCGAGTCGCTGCGCATCGCGTTTATCGATCGCTAAAAAGATATCGGCGAGTTTGCGGCGCGCATCGCCGGCAAGCCGGGCGCACATGCCGAAATCGATCGCCGCGAGCGTACCGGCGCGCGTAACGAGAAAGTTGCCGGAATGCGGGTCCGCATGAAAGAGTCCGCACTCGAACGCCGGCTGGAACAAAAACCGCGCCATCGCGCGCGCTAAGAGCGGACGGCCTTCTTCGAGCGGCGGCAAGTCGCGCGGCTTTACGCCTTCGATGCGCGAGAGCGTGAGCACGCGCCCCGTGCTGAGCTGCTCGAGCGCTTCGGGCAGAACGATCTCGTCGTCGTCTTTGAATGCGTCTTGAAAAACGCTCAAGTTTGCGGCTTCGCGGGTGTAATCCAGCTCGGCGAGCAGCGAATCCGAAAAGTCGTCCAGCAGCCGTTTGGCGTCAAACTCTTTGAGCACGGGGAAGCGCTCCGACCACTCGTCGAGCATATCGGAAAGAATCGCT
Source organism: Vulcanimicrobiaceae bacterium (assembly GCA_035701665.1). GTDB lineage: Bacteria > Vulcanimicrobiota > Vulcanimicrobiia > Vulcanimicrobiales > Vulcanimicrobiaceae > DASSRQ01. Next base: position 4,799 of record DASSRQ010000097.1, on the reverse strand, counting down.
AGATCCGTTTCGACCTGCGCGCGCACGTTCGGCTTCTGCACTTTGACGACGACGCTGCGCCCCTCGCGCGTACGCGCTGCGTGCACCTGCGCGATCGAAGCGCAGCCCAGCGGACTGCGATCGAACCACGAAAAGATCAGCTCGGGCGACGCGCCTAGTTCTTCGACGATAACGTCTTCGATCGCGGAAAACTCCACGGGCGGAACGTCGTCCTGCAACTTTGCCAGCTCCTCGCGGAACTCGGGCGGCAACAGGTCCGCGCGCATCGAGAGCATCTGCCCGAGCTTGATGAACGTCGTGCCGAGCTCTTCGCACGCTTCACGCACGTGGCGGGCGCGATCGTGTCCGAGCGCACCGATTCCGTGCCGCGCCAGCACCGCCGCTATCTCGCGGTACCGTTCACCTTTTGCGGGGGCCGCCCGCCTGCTTTCTGTCTGCATACTGCCGCACGGTTATTCCCAAATCGATCAACTGTGCTCGCTCGGCTTCAAGGCGGACGGTAGTAATCGACGCGGGTTCGAATCGGACGCGCGTCTCTCCGAACAGCACCGCAAGCATCGCGTGGAGCGGACCTGCGTGCGTGACCACCAGCGAACGCGGCACCGTTCGCAATGCATCGAGCGCATCGCGCACGCGCGCGCAGACCTCGTCGAACGTCTCGCCGCCGGGCGGCGCATACGCGCGCGCATTGACGCCGGCATCGACTTCGTCGACGCGCAAGCCTTCCCACTCGCCGAAGTTGAACTCGCGCCAGCGCGGATCGATCTCGACGGGACGGCCGGCAGCAATCGCCACGGCCGTGTCGTGCGCACGCGAAAGATCGCTTGAAACGATCCGTGCGAACTGCTCGCCCGAAAAGCCGCGCGCTAATGCATCGGCCTGCGCGCGGCCCTCGTCGCTTAGCGGAACATCCGTCTGCCCTTGAAAGCGGCGCCCGGCATTCCAGACCGTCGCACCGTGACGGACGAAGACGAGCTCTACCGTTCGTGCTGTTCCAGGAGATCGACCATATCGTTGGCGTGTTCTTCTTCCACCGCGAGTATGCCCTCGAGCATACGGCGCGTGGTCGGGTCGTTGTCGCCGAAGAAGCGCACCATCTCGCGGTACGACTCGATTGCGACGCGTTCGGCGACAAGATTTTCTTTGATCATGTCGACCATATCGCCGCCGGCCTTGTACTCCGAATGGCTTCGCGAGGTTAAGCCCTCGGGATTGAAGTCGGGCTCCCCGCCAAGCTGTGTGATGCGCTCGGCGATCTGATCGGCGTGCCCCTGCTCTTCGTTCGCGTGCTGCAGAAACTCTTGGGCGACGGCGTCTTTGTAGATGCCGTGCGACATGTAATAGTGGCGTTTGTATCTGAGCACGCAAACCAGTTCCGTCGCCAGCGCCTGATTGAGAATGTCGACGGCCTGTTTAAGGTCGCCCTTATAGTCGCTGGTCACCGAGCCGCGCATCATGTTTTCGCGCGCGCGGCGGCGCAGTTCTTGAACGTCAGAAAGAAACGGCGTTTGCGTAGTCATGCCGCCCCTTTACCCACGCACCGCCGCAGGCGCACGTTCCCGGCACGTCGTAGGTCGGCATCGTGGCTAAAGGCGAACGCGACCGGCTGGCGATCCGGAAAATGTACAAGTTGTTCATCAACGGCGCATTCGTGCGCTCGGAGTCCGGGCGCAGCGACCCGATGTGGAACGGCCGCGAGTTCGGCGCCAACATCGCCCGCGGCTCGCGCAAAGATGTCCGGGACGCCGTCGTCGCCGCCCGCGCCGCCCACGGGAAGTGGAAAAGCGCCGCGCCGGGCAACCGCGGCCTGGTGCTGTACCGCCTCGCCGAGATGATGGAAGCGCGCCGCTCGGAGTTCGTCGAGCTCACCGACGACGCCGGTGAAGTCGACGCGGCCATCGACCGCGTGGTTTGGTACGCCGGCTGGGCCGACAAATTCAGCGCGCTGCTTTCGACCCGCAATCCGGTTGGCGGACCGCACTTCAACTTTTCGACGGCCGAACCGACCGGCGTGGTCGCGCTGCTGGCGCCGGACGAGCCCGGGCTGCTTGGGCTCGTTTCGATGATTCTGCCGGCCATCGTTTCCGGTAATGCCGTGGTTATCGTCGCTTCGGAAAAAGAGCCGCGCACGGCGATGGTTTTTGCCGAGGCCGTTGCAACGAGCGATCTTCCCGCAGGTGTGGTGAACATCATCACCGGACTGCGCGGCGAACTTGCGCCGGTCATGGCCAAACACATGGACGTCAATGCCATGGGATTTCCCGCAAACGAATTGACCGCGCAGCTCCAAGAACTCGGTGCGGAAAACGTCAAGCGGATGCGCGTGGTCGATCCGTCGGTGCAAAGCCTGGACGAGATCGCTGCGTACTGCGAGATCAAGACGATCTGGCATCCGGCGGGCGTTTGACCGAAACGCAGACGCGCGAAGAACTCGCGCGTTACGGCCGCGAACTCTGGGACCGCCGGCTCGTTACCGGCAGCAGCGGAAACTTGAGCGCCCGGCTTCAAGACGGGACGCTGCTCGTTACGCCTGCCTCGCGCAGTTTGCGCGATCTTGCGCCGCACGAATTAGTACACACCGACGCGAACGGAACCGCGCTCGACGGCGGCACACCGACGAGCGAACTGCCGCTGCACGTCGCTTGTTACCGTACGCGCCGCGACATCTCGTGCGTGATTCACACGCACCCGACATTCTGCGTCGTTTGGTCGAAGATGGGACGGGTGTTCGAACAAGACACGGTTGGGGCGCGCGAGACGTTGGGACCGGTAACGTGGACGCCGTACCGGCCGCCCGGCACTACCGAACTGGCCGACGTGGTGGCCGAGGCGGCGGGCTCGTTCGACACGATCGTCATGGAGCGCCACGGCTTAAGTGTCCTGGCCCAGACACTCGAACGGGCCTTTTTGCTCAGCGATTTGGCCGAAGAAGCCGCGCGGGTCGCCTTTTTCACGAAATTTCTTCTTCCACAGTAGGCCGAGCGAGCAAGCGCGCCTAACTACCCCCAGGCTGTGAGCTACCGCCTGGTGCCCATGCACCAACGTCTCGCCAACGCTTTAAGCTATGGCGAATTTCAGCTTTTCTATCAGCCGATCGTGAGCGTCACGACCGGCGAGATCGTGTGTGTCGAAGCGCTCTGCCGCTGGCCGCAGCGCGACCAGACGTTCACTAATACCGAAACGTTCATCGCACAGGCGGAGACGTCGGGATTCATCATTCAACTCGGCGAGTGGGTGCTGCGCACCGCGGCCGAACAAGTCCGCCGCTGGCAGCAGTTGTTTCACCGGCGCTTGCGGCTTTCCATCAATCTGTCCGCCCGTCAGTTTCTGCACTTCAACTTGGTCAAACAAGTCGAAGATACGCTGCGCGCGAGCAACTTCAATCCGCAACTTCTCGATTTCGAGATAACGGAAACCGTTGCAATGCAGAGTGCCGAAGACAGCATCGGCGTTATGCGGCAGCTCAAATCGATGGGCGTCGGATTGGCGCTCGACGATTTCGGTACCGGATACTCGTCGCTCGCGTATTTAAAGCGCTTTCCAATCGACACGCTCAAGATCGACAAATCGTTCGTGCGCGACATTCCGGAAGACGCGAACGACCTTGCAATCGTCTCCGCGATCATCGCGATGTCGCATGCGCTCGGGCTGCGCGTAATTGCCGAAGGCGTCGAGACCGAACCGCAGTGGCACTTTTTGCGGGACTGCGGCGCGCAGTTCGCACAAGGCTACCTTTTCGGCCGGCCGCTGCCCGCCAGCGACCTCGAAGATATGCTGGCGCGGCAAGACGCGGGACTTCAAGGCATTTCAACGCTCCACGCCTAACTCAGGTCGGCCCCAAAACACCAGCGCAGCAGGATGCTGCACCGAGTCCAAACGGGGAGCCCGGCGGAGCGCCGGTCAAATGACTCCAAAAATCGCTTTGCGATTTTTGGAGAGGTGGCAGAGTGGTCGAATGCACTCGCTTGGAAAGCGAGCAGACCTTCACGGGTCTCGGGAGTTCGAATCTCCCCCTCTCCGAATGAAAACGAAAAGAACGCCGGCACCGGCGTTCTTTCGTTTTTGTGCAGCCAACCGTGTTTGATCCGTGGGAACAATAAATGCATGAACCGTGCCTGGGTGGTGTGCGCTGCTTCTCTTTTATTTACCGCCTGCGGCGCGTCGAATGCGGCGACAACGGTGGTCCCGGCTCCCCCGGGTTCGTCCGGCGGCGCAGGCCACCCGGTAAGCGTCGTCGAGATTCCGGTTCCCGAGACGCCGCTTTATGTCGGCGCCGATTCCACTTCGGCGTATTTCGGGTTTGGTTCGTCCGGGACAGGCTCGAATCTGTACCGCTATGCGTCGGGCACCCTGACGCAAACATCGCCGGCGCCCGGCGAGAACGGTTACTCGAGCGGGGACGGCGTCTACGGCGTCTACGTTTCGCCGCAAAATGCGGTGTACTGGCTGAGCTCGTACTTCGGAAATAATGCGGCGCCGCAAGTGCAAGTGGAGTGCGGAGCCGGCTCGCCAACGCTTTGCGGACCTTTCGTCGACGAACCCACGGCGATGCTCGTCACAGCGAATAATACGCTGTGGGTGGGCGGATTGACGTACGATGGCGGCGGCGAGATCCGCACATCGGCACAGCAGTCGTTCGACTCCGCTACGCAGGGAGTCATCGCGCTCGTCAACGGCCCCAATAACGCCGTCTGGGGCATTCTGCGTACGGAAAACTCGACCGCGCCCGAAGATGCCATCGCCCAGTTTGCCGTCAACGGAACGGCGATCAGCGTCGCGCATATTTTCAATCTGCCGAC
>DASSRQ010000096.1:0-4973 GCA_035701665.1 Vulcanimicrobiaceae bacterium | reverse complement strand
GGTCCGGCCGCTGATGCAAGCACGGCCGCGATAGCTGCCATCTCGTCGTCGGACGGAATGTTCATCCGGCGGCGATGTCGGGCGGATACATGCCCATCGCATGATAGCCGGCATCGACGAAGTGCACGTCGCCCGTGATGGCTTGCGAGAGATCGGATGCGAGGTAGACGGCGGTTTTCCCGACATCGTCTTGCGTGATGTTGCGTTTTAGCGGCGCGACCTTCGGCACGACGTCGAGAATCTTCGAGAAGCCGCCGACCTGGCGCGAGCTCGCGGTCTTGATCGGCCCGGCCGAAATGGCGTTGACGCGAATGCCGCGTCCGCCCAAATCGAACGCGAGATAGCGCATGATGGATTCGAGCGCGGCCTTCGAGATGCCGGCGATGTTGTAGTTCGGGACGATGGCGGTTGCGCCGAGATATGTGAGCGCCATAATCGACGAGCCGTCGTTCATCTGCCCTTGCAGCGCGTTGACCAAGCCGATCAGCGAGTACGCCGAGATGTCGAGCGCCATTGCGAATCCGTCGCGGGACGTGTCGTAGACGGTGCCGCTCAAGTCTTCTTTTTTGACGAACGCGATCGAGTGAACGAGGATATCGAGATTTCCGAACGAGGCCAACTCGGAAGAGACGTGTTTCAACGATTCGTCGGAAGAGACGTCGCATTCGATCACCGGACCGCCGCCGAGCTCTTCCGCGATCTTCTCGACCGATTCTTTGACGCGATCGCCTTGATAGGTAAAGGCGATCTGCGCACCGTGCTCGTGCATCTGGCGCGCGATGCCCGTTGCGATCGACCACTGGTTGGCGACGCCCGTAATGAGCGCTTTCTTACCTTCTAATAATTTCATCTGCTCGCCGTTAGTTTGTCGCGATGTAGGTAAACTTTGCCTCCTGGCAAGCGTTCACGGCCATGACGCCCGCGGGGACGGCAAGCGCGCCGGGCACGAGGCCTGCGAGCAGCTCGCGATGCACCGATTCGTACGGCCGCTTCAGCGCCGCGGATGCGAGCTGCGCGAATCCGGCGATGGCATTGTGGCACACGAAGAACGAACAGCCGCGCGCGACCATGGCCGGAAGCAGATCTTTTGCAAGGTAGGGGTTGCCTTTGCCGGGCACGGCGTCCGCGAAGTCTTTGCGGATCTCTTCGGGCAATTTTTTGAGCGAAGGAAAGAGCAAGTCGTTCCACACGGTATTACTCATCGCGATCGCGATCGACGCTCCATGGTACAGCACCGCAACCGCCTGCATCGCACCCGGGCCCTCGTCGAGAAACTCCTCGTAGGCATTCATCGAGTTCTGCATCGCGTAAAGAACCGTGCCGCCGTCGATCTTCTTCGAACCGAAGCACTGCTTGTGCCGCGCAGGCTTGGCCAAGATCGCTTCGAAACGCGCGCGCTTAAAATCGAACCATTTTTTCTTTGCGGCTTTTCGCGCCGGATTGGCCGGCGGCGCCGGCGAGGGCGTTGCGCTGACGGCAGGCGTCGCGGCGGCGCCCGCAAGCGCGGCGATAAACTCGGAGCGGGTCGTCATAGCGGAATGTTTCCGTGCTTTCTTTTCGGGCGCTCGACGCGTTTGCCGGCGAGCATATCGAGGGATTTGGCGATGGCACGGCGCGTAACGTGCGCCTCGATGATATCGTCTACATAACCGCGCTGCGCGGCGATGAACGGATTGGCAAAGCGGTCCGTGTACATCTCGACGAGCTCTTGCATTTTCGCGGCTGGATCTTCGGCACCGGCGATCTCGCGGCGGAAGATCGTCTTGACCGCACCCTCCGCGCCCATCACCGCGATCTCGGCGGTCGGCCAAGCGAGGTTGACGTCCGCACGGATATGTTTGCTCGCCATGACGTCGTATGCGCCGCCGTAGGCTTTACGCGTGATGATCGTGATCTTCGGCACCGTCGCTTCCGCATACGCGTACAGCAGTTTGGCGCCGTGAACGATGATGCCGCCGTACTCTTGATCCGTTCCCGGTAAGAATCCGGGCACGTCGACGAACGTTACCAGCGGGATGTTGAACGCATCGCAAAAGCGCACGAATCGCGCCGCTTTGATGGAGCTCTTGATATCGAGCACGCCGGCCAGCACGTTCGGCTGATTGGCGACGACGCCGACGCTCTGACCGTTCACGCGGCCGAAGCCGGTGATGATGTTCTGCGCGTACAGCGGCTGAATCTCGAAAAAGTCGCCGCCGTCGAGCACGGGCAGAATGACTTCGTGCATGTCGTACGGCTTGTTGGGCGAGTCCGGCACGATGTCGTCGAGTTCCGGGACGTCGCGATTCGGATCGTCCTCGCACGCATAGCGCGGCGGATCGTCGAGATTGTTCTGCGGTAAATAGGACAGCAGTGTCTTTGCCGCATCGGTCATCTCGTCTTCGTCGGCCGCGGTGACATGCGCAACGCCGCTCTTGGTCGCGTGCGTCATCGCTCCGCCGAGCTCTTCGAATGAGACGTCTTCGCCCGTGACCGTCTTGATGATCTCGGGACCGGTGATGAACATCTGGCCGATCTGTTCGGTCATGATGACGAAGTCGGTGATCGCCGGCGAGTACACTGCGCCGCCCGCGCACGGACCCGCGATCAAACTAATCTGCGGGATGACGCCGCTGGCTTGAACGTTGCGCCAAAAGATCTCCGCATAGCCGCCAAGACTGACCACGCCTTCTTGGATGCGTGCGCCGCCGGAGTCGTTGATGCCGATCATCGGCGAGCCGGTGCGTACGGCCAGGTCCATGACTTTGCAGATTTTTTCGGCAAAGACTTCGCCGAGCGAGCCGCCGAGCACCGTAAAGTCTTGCGAGAAGAGGAAGACCTGACGGCCGTCGATCGTGGCGCGGCCGGTGACCACGCCGTCTCCCAGAAACTCGCGCTCGCCCAGGCCAAACGCCGTCGTGCGGTGCACGGCGAACTGGTCGAGTTCGATGAACGATCCGTCGTCGACCAAGGCGTCGATGCGTTCGCGGGCGGTGCGCTTGCCGCGTTCGTGCTGCTTCTGAGCCCCCTGCGGACCCGCCGGATTCTGTGCCTGGCTGCGCTTGCGAAGCAGTTCCTCGTACTTCTGTTGGTGGGTCCTCATCGAGGGGCGGGCTTTGACGCTTATCCGCCCATTTCCGCCGCCCGGACGCATGAGATTGAAGCCGCGGAGATAATTCCGTCCGGATAACGATGGTTCGCTTTTTTGTAATGTGCGCCGTATTGGCGCTTTTCTGCGTGCGCGCGGCATGCGCGGCGGAGCCGGTTCCCGTGGTGACGCTGACCGCCCAGCAGATTGCGCTGCACGCCGACCGGGGACTGCTGATCGCCGAGAGCGGCGTCGCTGTCCGCATCGGCGGCGGAAAACCGCTGAACGCGACGCGCGCGGTCTACGACCTACGGGCCAACACGCTTACGGCGGTCGGCGACGAGGCCGGATCGGGATACGCGTACGATTTTACGCATCATACCTCCGGTCCGGTGAAGGATGCCGCCGTCCCGCAGCTCGGGACGTTCGATGCGCTCGCCGTGGGACAGCAAGTCGAAGTGCGGCCGGCGCAGAGCATCACGTTTTCCAACGCGCAGGTGCTGGCGGGCTCGACGTTTGTGCCAGCGGCATCCTACTCGTACGATATTCCACCGCCGCGCGCCAAAGATTTCGGCTATTCGCCCGTTCCCGCGGCAGCTATCGATTACGGCGTGCTCGTCGGCTCGTCGCGCGACGCCTATGCGTTCACACGTTTGCGTTACGACCGGTACAACGGCGGCGCCGGAGCTGGATTAGAAGAGCACTATGCGCGCACGGATCGCGGGTACGTCGCGCTCGGAGAGACACTGGACGTGAACGGCGGCCGCTGGGATCTCGCTTCTTACGAACGGATCGACGACTCGCTCTCGCAAGCGTTTACCGGATCGTATCTGAGCGGCGCGCACACGTTCCGCTACGCGCTGACGTCCAGCGGACGGCACGGGTACACGTCGCTTTCAACGTATCAATACAACAACTACCGCCAAGACGATTATCTGGTGAGCGGAAACCAGCGGCCCATCGCGCACATCGCCTCGCTGCGGCTGCAGATGGACTTCGCGCACGACGTGCATCCCGGCGACTATAAGGGCGCCCAAGACTTCCGCGTGACGCCGGGACTGCATCTGGACACGGCCTCGCTGCGTCTGGGTGCGGCGTCGCTGAGTGCTTCGGGCGACCTCGGCGAAGCGCTTTACAACTATGGCCGCGCAACGCTTGCAAGCGACGTCACGTTTTGGAGCACGCTTCCCGTCAATCCGCATCTGCAATTCAGCGGCGGCGCCACCTTCGCCCATGCGGCGCCGCCCTTTCCGTCGACGTATCGCACCTATACGCTCGGCGAGACGTGGCGCGCGAGCGATGCGTTCAGTCTGGTCGGTTCGCTGAGTTACACGCACGACTACGCGCAGATCTTCGGACAGGGACGTCCGGAATACAGCGCTGCGTTTGACGTTCGCTTCCGGCGGCGCAATCACACCGGCATCGAGATCGGTGCGGTGGCCCCCTTCGGCGGTGTCGGTAATATGAACCGGCAAGGCGTTTTGAACTTCCGTTTCTTTAAGTGGTAAGAGCGCCGGTGCGCTTTTTTCGAACGGCGTCGTTTTTCGCTGCCGTGCTCGCGCTTTGCGTGCAGCCATGCCGGGCGCAAACGGCGCCCTGGACGGTACCGGCCGACGCCACTGTCGCCTCACTGCTGCAGCAGGCGCACGTCGCGGGGGCGACCGTGGCGATTGCGCGCGACAATAAGGTTGTTTTCGTCCGCGGGTACGGCTTTCGCGATATGACGACGCGCGCGGCTGCGAGTCCGGACACGCGTTACGAGACCGGGTCGATTACGCGCGAGTTCACGAACGCGGCAATTCTGCAGTTGTACGAGGCGCGGAGGATCGATCTGGACGCTCCACTCGCGCGATATGTTCCGGCGGCTCCGCATGCGCAGCAAATCACGATACGCGAGCTGCTGGAC
>DASSRQ010000095.1:0-7305 GCA_035701665.1 Vulcanimicrobiaceae bacterium | reverse complement strand
CCGTCCATGCCGAACAGCGACTCGCTAACGATCAACGCCGGCGACGTACGTTGCGAACGCGGCGGGAGCGCTGCGTGCGCAAAGATCTCTCGCGGCTTGCCGCAGGCGCGGATGCCGTCGATCAAACATGCGTGATTCAGTCTATCGGAGTAGATCGTTTCGACGAATCCGGATAGGACTTGAATGACACCGAGCGCCGCCAAGTAGCCTGACGAAAACACGAGCGCGCGTTCGCGCCCGAGCCACCCTGCAATATCTTGCTCCAACAGCACGTGCTCGCGGTGGCCGCCGCCGAGCAGCCGCGCGCCGCCGCTTCCGACCCGTTTGAGAAACCGCATCGCTTCGATCATGCGCGAATCCGTCGAAAGCGCGAGATAATCGTTGGTTGAAAAGTCCGCGCTGTACGCCGGTTCTTCGCCGGTTATCTCGCGGTAGCGGTTTGCCGCTTTAATCGCGTCGAGTTTCTGCTCGACCGCCTTTAGATAAGAACGTGTCATGCTGAGCCGGTCGAAGCACCGCCGAGCCCGTCGAGGCGCTCCTGCAAGCAGTTAACAAATCCGGCCAGTTCCCCAACCGTCGAACAAAACGGCGGTACGAGTTGCACCGTCTGCCCGATGGGCCGCGTAAAATAGCCGCGCTCGTAGAGATTTGCAGCTGCGGCTTGCGCATCGCCTTCGATCTCGATGCCGATCATCAGCCCCGCGCCGCGGACGTCGCGAACGTCCGGGTCGGCTGCGAGCCGCGCTAGATGCGGGCGCAGCGCATCGGACAACAGCGTCACGCGGTCGAGTGTCCGTTCGCGCTCGAAGATTTCTAGGTTCGCGAGAGCGGCCGCGCACGCAATGGGATTCCCCGCGTACGAATGGCCGTGAAAGAAGTGTTTGGCGTCCGAGCGTGCGCCCAAAAACGAATCGTAGACGGCGGACGATGCGAGTGTTGCGGAGAGCGCCAACGTGCCGCCGGTGATGCCTTTGCCGGCGCACAGCAAATCCGGCGTCAGTTGCAACTGCTCGAATGCGAACATCGTGCCGGTGCGCCCGAATCCCGTTGCGATCTCGTCGACGATCAGCAGCGGTTTCATCGTCTTCAGCGGTTCGTACGCTTCACGCGATACGATCTGTATGCCCGCGGCAGCCTGGACGATAGGTTCGACGATGACCGCGGCGACGTCGTCCGATTCAAGAATCGACGGATCGGCATACGAGTGCGTCTCGAACGTGACGGCGCCGTAGCGCGATTTGAACACGGCGATGTCGGACACGCTCATTGCGGCAGCGGTGTCGCCGTGGTACGAGCCGGAGAGATGCACGAAGCGCGTGCGCTGGGGTTCGCCGGCATTCTGCCAATAATGGAGCGCCATCTTTAGCGCCGCCTCGATCGCGCTCGCACCGTCGGATGCAAAAAACACGTGCGGAAGGCCGGCGAGAAGGCTTAGCCGTTCGGCGAGCTCTTCGGCACGCGGATTGCTAGCGCCGAGCAGGGTCGCATGATCGAGCGTCGCCGCCTGACGTGCTATCGCCTCGACGATATGCGGGTGGCAATGACCGTGCACCGTCGTCCAAATCGAGCTCACGGCGTCGAACACCCGGCGCCCGCGTGCGTCGAAGAGATAGCTGCCCTCGCCGCGGACGAACGTCCGCGCGGCAGAATCGAACTCTTGCATCTGGGTGAAGGGCAGCCATAGCCGTCCTAGGGCAGTCGAAGGCACGAGCCTAAGGTTATGCGGTCACTGCGCCCGCCCTTTGATTGATACGAACGATAATGCTTGCTTTGCTCTTCCTCGCCGTGCTCGCGACGCCGGCTTCGCCTTCACCGCCGCCGCCCGCGCCGATGACGCCGGTGCAGATCTACCGCGCGGCGCTTTTGCATATCGCCGGGCAGCCGCAGCCGGCATTCATCGATACGCAGGACGATTGGAAAGTAAAAGTCGCCGCTCCCGATGGCGACCATTACGTGCGCTTCGCCGAACGGCGGCTCTTCGATTCCGCCGGGCGCCGCGAATGCGTCTTATCGCTGCCGTACACAACGGACAGTGATACAATTGTCGGCGAGTCGTATTTTGCGCCCGACATGTGGCTGATCCGGCACCCGAGCAAAGCACCGAGTCAAAACGGACGCTCCGGCTTCTCGCCGGATCTTTCCGACCTCCACACGATCGCATCGGTTGTTTCGGTTCCGAAACCGTCGTATACGATAACGCTCGCGGGTGTCGATGCTTTGAACAATGGCGGCGGAACCGCGTACCATCTCAAACTCGTCCCATTGGACGAACCGCTGCGCCACAATCTGCGCGAGCTCTGGGTGAATGCGCAAACGTTTGCCGTCGACCGCGCCGTCGTCTATGGCGATTACGCGCCGCGTCCGCTCGACTTAGTGGAGCGAACCACCGTTACCGAAGACTTCGGACAAGTCGGCCCATATTGGGTCATGATTCACGACGTCTGGACGTGGCGCGACGCACCGAACAACGTCGACTTCACATACGATGCTTCGTTTTTGAAGATGAGTTTTCCGGACGACATCCCCGGCTGGTACTTCGATCGCAAGGAGTTCGACAAACACCGCAGCGAGGTCAACACGACCTCGCAGTGGCCATAGGCCATAAGGACCGGAACGGCCTCTAGGCGCGAGGCGAACAGCGAGCGAAATTTCGCTCTGTGGTTATCACCTTAATAATCGCCGCGTTCGTACTTTTCGTAGCGGTGATGGTAAAGGCCGACGTTGGCGGAATGTCCATTCGCGATTCCGCGAAATCGGTAGCGCGTTTCGTGGTCTTCGTTGGAATCGGCTTGGCCGTCGTTATTGCGGTGTCGCCTACTTTCGAGCGCAATGGCCTAGGCTGGCTCGCAGCGCCGCTGGCCGGCGCCATTTTCGTTAGCTTAATGCCAAGCGCGCAAGCTTCGGAAAAACGCGCGGCCTGGCTCGTCGTCGGCGTGGCGTGCTTTAACGCCGCGCTCGGCTGGTGGATAGAAAGCGCAGGCCTGCAGCACCACCGCGAAGACATCTTCGTCGGCGTTTGGGTCGCTGTGATTTTGCTCGCGTTCGTTTACAGCCGGTTCGCACGGCGCGCGGCTCAACTCGAGACTTCGACCCGCTCCTCGATAGAAACGTTGTAAAGGAACAAGAACTTACACCACTCGTCCGGCAGCGTGTTCCGTTTGATCTGAATCCACGGAATGTACTTCGGCTGGCGCGGCTTGCGCTTGAGTTTCATGTTGCAGTCTTCGGGCGTGCGGTTGTTTTTGCGGTTGTTGCAGCGCATGCACGCGCAGACCAAATTTTCCCAAGTAGACGGGCCGCCCTTACTCTTCGGCAGCACGTGATCGACCGTCATAAAACGGTCGCCGCGAAGTCCGCAGTACTGGCACGTGTGATCGTCGCGGATCAAGATGTTCTTCTTGGTCAACGCCACTTTCTGCATCGGCCGGCGGATGTAGTACAGCATCCGGATGATCGAGGGCATACGCATCTCGAACGTCGTCGACGAAATCACGCGCTCGCGTCCGTGCACGATCTCGGCCTTGCCGGCGAAGATCAGTTTGACCGCGCGCTGGAAGTTCGTGATGTTCAGCGCTTCGTAAGTGAAATTCAGTACCAGAACTTCGCTCAAGATTTCCCCTCAATCGTCGAACGGCAGCAAAGGAATACAAAAAAGCGGGGCATTATAAGCCTCGCTTTTTTACAAACGTCATTCGGGTTTCGGTCAGCAACTGCGTGATTGCTAACCTTTCTTCCGGCCTCAAGCGTTCTTTCATCCGCTCGAACATGGCACTGGCTATGTCTATCGCGGTTTCCGCGGCAGGGATGTCGGGCCGGACGTCTTCGTCCATGTAGGCGTGGGCGGCCAGGCAAAACCGGGCGATGGCGTCGGTCGCAAGCAGTTCGACCGGCGGCACCTTGGCGTCTAACTCGGGTTCCATTGCGGAACTGTGAGCAGCCATAGCACCGCTAAATTTAAGCGGCGCTCGGGCGCTTCCCTACCGTTTTTGCGGCTTGCGCAGCCATCGTGAGAAAGTATTTGTGGATGCGGTCGTCGCCGCTCAGTTCCGGGTGGAACGACGTGCCCAGGACGTTGTTCTGCCGGACCATCACGCCGTGCCCGTCGCGTTCGGCCAGCACGTCCACGCCGGGTCCGATGCGCTCGATCCACGGTGCGCGAATGTAAATCGCCGGGAACGGCTCGCCGCCGAGCGCCGGAATCTCGAGCTGCGTTTCCGCCGAGTCGTTCTGACGGCCGAACGCATTGCGTTTCACCGTAACGTCGAGCAGATCGAGCGTAGGCTGCTCCATGCCCGCCACGTCGTGCGCCACGACGATCATCCCCATACACGTGCCCCAAAGCGGCATGCCCGCGCGCACGCGCCGCACGATCGGTTCGTTCAGTCCGAAACGGTCCAGCAGCTTCATGACGGTCGTCGATTCCCCGCCGGGGATCACGAGCGCATCGGCGCGCTCGAGATCCGCGGGCGTTTTTACGGGAATGGCATCTGCGCCGGCGCGTTCGAGCGCGGCGAGATGTTCGACGACGTTGCCTTGGAGGGCGAGGACACCTACTAACGTGCCGCCCTTCGATACCTGCGTCAATTGCCGCGCGATGCGAGCAGTTCGGATTCGGGCAGTTTGCGAACGTCCAAACCTTCCATCGCCTGCGCTTCGCGGCCGAGCGATTTGCTTGCCGCGACAACCACCGACGGGTCGCTGAAATGCGTCGTCGCGTCGACGATCGCACGCGCGAACGCCTTCGGGTTATTCGATTTGAAGATACCGCTGCCGACGAAGATGCCTTCGGCGCCGAGCTGCATCATCAGCGCTGCATCGGCAGGCGTCGAGACGCCGCCGGCACAGAAGAGCACGACCGGCAGTTTGCCGTTCTTGGCGACGTCCTGCACGAGTTCGAGCGGAGCGCCCAAATCGCGCGCACGCGAAACGAGTTCTTCTTCCGGAACGACCGTCAGTTCTTTGATCGCATCGTTGATCGAGCGGATGTGACGAACGGCTTCGACGATGTTGCCGCTGCCGGCTTCGCCCTTGCTGCGGATCATCGCGGCGCCTTCGGCGATGCGGCGGAGCGCTTCACCGAGATCGCGCGCACCGCACACGAACGGCGTCGTGTACTTGTGCTTGCTGACGTGATACTTGTCGTCGGCGGGCGTGAGCACTTCGGATTCGTCGATGAAGTCGATTCCGAGTTCTTGCAGCGCCTGCGCCTCGGCGAAGTGACCGATACGCACCTTGGCCATGACCGGAATGGTGACCGCGTCCATGATGGACTGCACGAGTTCGAGGTTGCTCATGCGCGCAACGCCGCCCATCGCGCGAATGTCGGCCGGAATGCGCTCCAGCGCCATGACAGCGACCGCACCGGCTTCTTGAGCGATGGCGGCCTGCTCGGGCGTGACGACGTCCATGATGACGCCGCCCTTGAGCATCTGCGCGAGTCCGCGCTTGACGGTGACGGTTCCGGTTTGGTTTTGGGCGTTATCGGCCATGGAAATCCCCCTAATGTATCGCTTTTGATCCCATCGTATCAGCCCGATCCAATGGAGACAATGAGAACAACCGTGCGCGGAGCGCTACGGTTGCGGGCTTGCGGTCGGCGTGGCCGACGGCGATTCGGAGGGCGACGGCGAGCCGCTCTCTTGCGGCGTGGGGGTGGGCATCGGGGCTAAACGCCGCCAGATCGGCACGTTCGGGTTGTTCGGAACGAACGTTGCCTTGGGACTGGCGCTCTTCTTCTGAACCGGCTTAAACTTCGGCAGCGGCGTCGGCGTCGGCGGCGGCTCGGGCGGCACGCGCGGGTCGGGGAAGCCGGGATCGGAAGCCGCGGCCATGACGTCGGTGCGCTTCCAGTCCGGCCCGTAGGGAGCCACCGTGCCTTGCGGCGCGGGCGTCACGGTCACGGGCGCGATGCTGTTGAGCCGCTTCTCGGTGACCTGTCCGATGACACGATCGCCGGCCCGCTCGCCCAAAGCGATCGCCAGCACGAGCACGGCGATGCCCAAGCCTAGGACGATCGTCAGAAAGCGTTTGGACGGATCGAGCACGGGAGGCTAGCAGGCCTGTGGAAAAGCCGCGTGCGGCCATCGCGCTACGATTTTGTGTCGAGTTCTAGGCGCGAGGACGGACGCAATGCAGCGCATTGTGGCCGCCGCAGCAACGACGAAATCGGCCAAAAGCGTGGTGCGAGGGGCGTGCGGGGATTTTTTCACGGGCCTGCTACAAGTACGCTCAGGTGCGGGCGAGCGCCTGCGGCTGCATGTCGCGCGGGGCGGATTTCGCCTTCCGGTCCGACGGAGTGCCGACCAGATGCAGCTCCTGCATCTCGCCCGGACGCAGATGCACCTTCTCGGAGATGCCGCGGAACTCGACGGATGCACTGCGCGCCTGATCGTTGAGATTGCAGACGAACACGCGCACGGCGCCCTCGTCATCCTGAAACGCCACAGCGCCGACTTCTACAGGCGAGGTGATCACCTCGTCGCTGACGTCGTCGCCGGCGTACAGACACGTAAACGGTTCTTCCGCCGAGAGTTCGCGCATATTTCCGAAGATCGTGTTGCGTTCGAAATCGATGACGTACGTGCAGAGTCTGCCGCCCCAGTGCACGCGCGCCGCACATGCCCACTTCCATCCCTGGGGACGCAGCGGCTGCAGATGCGGACGGCCGCTCGTGCGGTAGCCGTCGAGGCCGCCAATCGTCTCGGCGACGGCCCAAAGATACTTCGCACCCGTCCACGGCGAGAGATACATGCCGCGGTTCGTCAGCGAGCCGCCGTCGAACCACTCGCCGAACTCACCCGGAACGGTATTGCGCGCCGCGCCCGCTTCCATCGTGTCGTAGATCGCTTCGAGCCAGCGGATAGACTCCTCGGTCTTTCCGTTGCGCGCAAGACACATGACGAACCACAGCGTCAGATCGGGCCACACACCGCCCAGCAGGCCGAAACCGTGCGACGGAAAGTACCAGGAATCGGCCGTCGAGATCGTGCGCAGTCCAACCGGCGTGATAAAGTCGGCTTCGCACAACCGGTCCACGATTTTACGCCGCTGATCGGCATCGGCAACGTTGAACAACACCGGAAAGAATTCGTCTGCCGTGAAGTTGTCTTGATAGTTCTGCTCTTGATCGTAGTTGAGCACGAACGCGCCCGTGTCGTTGTTGAACAGATACTGCATCATCGCTTGCCGCATGGCTTGCGCTTCTTTCGAATACTGTTCCCAGCGCGGATTGTCGCCGACGACGGCTGCCAGCATCGCGGCCGCTTCGAGCGCGAAAACGCCCTCGGCGTTGATTTCCGTAACGGC
>DASSRQ010000094.1:0-18107 GCA_035701665.1 Vulcanimicrobiaceae bacterium | reverse complement strand
GATCGGCACGTTCAATCCTGCCCCCGGAACTGCACGCACCGGCACGTCGGACGCGGGCGGCGCAAAGTAGGCTTGCAGTTCGATAACGTCTTGCGGAAACGTATCGACGCTGTTCACCATGTTGCGGCGTAGTGCTCGCGCAGTCGTACCGTCGCTTCCGGGTGCTCGGCCGATCCCCAAATCGATGCGCCCCGGAAACATCGCTTCGAGCGTTCCGAACTGCTCGGCGATGACCAGCGGCGCATGATTCGGCAGCATCACGCCGCCGGAGCCGACGCGCATGTGGTTCGTTGCGCCGGCGACGTAAGCGATGACGACGGATGTCGCCGCACTGGCGATGCCGGGCATGTTGTGATGCTCGGCAAGCCAGTAGCGGTGATAGCCCCAGCGTTCGGCGTGCTGCGCGAGGTCGATCGTATTGCGCAGCGCCTGCGTGGCGGAGCCGCCGTCAACGATGGGGCAGAGGTCCAGAATAGAGCGCGGAATCACCCTCGCAAGAACAGCGATTCACGCGCAACAGTTGCGTCTTAGATCTTCACATCCAGTTTGAAATACACCTCAAACGGCATGTTGTAACCAATCGGCACGTAGGTGTGCGCTATATACGGATTGAGCGGTACGCCGTTGGCCGCCACGTCGTTCGGCCCGGCACCGTTGTAGAAGCCGCCGTGCGTTGCGATGGGCGAGGGCGCAAAGCCGTTCGAGCCGTACGCGCAGATGCTGTTGCCCGGCGGGAACGCAGCCGTCCACGGCGTCGATGTTCCACCGAAGCAATGGTTGTAGACGTTCGCAAGCACGGCCGTCGCCCGGAACTTGGGGCTGATGTCGTACGAAAGCCCCAAATTAACCGAGATTTGGTCCGGATTGCGGAACTGTCCTAGCCCCGTGAAGTGGCCGCCGATCTCCGGATTCGGCACGTTGACGAACTGCGCGCCGCCGCCGCCGCACGTGGTGTAGTCCGCAACGAGTTTGTCCGGCGCGGTCGGCACGCCTGATTGGTTGGCCGTGCAGAAGCGCGGATCGATTCCGGGCGTATCGAGCGGCACGCCGTACGGATTTCCCGCAACGTATACAAACGACGGCGTAATTGCCAGTTTGTTCCAGCGATAGTTCACGATAGCCGAGACCACGTTCGGTACGTAAAAACTATTCGTGCTGTTGCCCGGTATGCCGAAGTAGTTCGGGCCGTTCGGGAACAGATCGAACGGATAGTACTGACCGCTGCGGTTCAGCAGAGGCTGCTCCGGATCGTTGAAATACGGATTGCGAATCGACGTCGCTCCGCACGTCGGATCGGGCGTTCCGTCGCCGGCATTCGTATAGCACGGTGCGCCGCCGCCGGCGGAAGTAAGCGCATTATACGATCTGATGCTGTCGTTCAGCACGTCGATCACGTTACGGCCCGGCGCGGACCGGAAGTCCGTGTACGTGATGTGCGAACGCGTGTAGGTGTACGAGATGAGCGCGGAGAGGCCGTTCCGTTCGAAGTTGCCTTTCTGCAGTTGGAACTCCAGACCGTAGCTGATCTGATGGCCCACGTTCAATCCGCTGACGAACCCCGATGCCGGGTCGATATAGAACTGTTGAAGTTGGTTTTCGGTGGAGCGGTAGAACGGCGTAAACTTGAACGAAACATCCGTACCGTTGAAGCGGTGCTCCAATGAGAGATCGAAGTTATCGGAGATCGACGGCACAACGTCGTGACGCGGCGACGTGAACCCGAACTTCCAAAATCTCGGGAAGAGCAAATCTCCCGGCAGGTTCGGCTGCAGCGTGTTGTATTGCACGAACGCGGCATTTACGGGTTGCGCATACCGGCCGTACGAGAAACGCACCACGGTGTTTTGGCGCGGCGTGAACGTCATTGCGAACCGCGGCGACACAACCGTGTTGACGAGCGTTGGATCGTACGTGTTCGTTAGGAGCCGGTCGCCGTTGAGGCCGTCCGGATGCACGCTGCCTGCGGGGCAGGTCAAGCTCTTGGTGCTCGTTGGCTGGAGCGTTGCCGGATCGTAACAGAACTCGCGCTGCGCTGCCGCAAACCAAAAGTTCTTTCCGGCGTCCTGCGTACTGCCCAAATCGTACTCGAAGTGCTCCCACCGCACCCCGAGGTTGAACAGCAACTTGTCGTTGGGGCGGTATTGATCGCTGATCGCCGCGGAGTAAAACTTCGGGACGACGTTATTGAAGGTTGCGCGGGGAGCCGTTTGGGTGACGATCCAACTGCCGTTTACCGGCACGAACGGCGTGGGATTCGCGAACGTACCCCGGGTGGTGCTGCTGTTGCACGCACCGATCGCGCCCGTGCTCGTGAAGCAGTTCGTGCCGTCGGTGTCGTTGGTCGCGCGCGTCAGCAGCGAATAGACCCAGGTCGAGTTGTTTGCCCGGATCGTCGATGCTGTCGTGTAGTTTCCCGTGACGTTCAGCAGGTGCTCGGAACCGAGTTGATCGGCAAACTGCAGTTCGCCGCCGCGCGTGTGCGTGCTGAGCTCGTAATCGGCGGACGCTCCATACTCTTGCCCGATCTGCCCGAACGCCGCGGCATTCGCGGGGAACGCAATGCCGTTATAATTCGGACCGTTGATCAGCCAATCGGAGTAGAACATGTAGCCGAACGCGCGAAGATATGCGTTAGACCCGAAGTTCTTCTGGTACTGAATCTTCTCGATATCTTGGTTGTTGATGTATCCGTCGCGCGCGTCGGGTGGAACGAGCGCACCGGGCGAACGCTGCGTGGGCGAGCCCGGCTGGAAATACGGAACCGCAACGAGGCCGTTAGCGGACTGCCCGAACCGCGTTCCCGACGGGAAGATGTTCGGATCCAAATACGCGAGCGTTGAGTTGCATATCAGTGTCGAGCCGCTCACGCATTCAGGATGTCCCGGGGGCGGTCCGAACGCGTTGAAGACGTTACTCAATCCGACGTCTTGCTGACTCGTATAGATCGGCGACCACAACGTGCCCGCCGTCCACAAGAGTTGTACGTCATCGCGTCCCGCGTCGTTGTGATGCGGGAGTGCGAAATGGAAATTGGCGACTGCTTCGCGATCGATCTCTCGCGCGAAGAAGAACCCGCCCGAGCCGGGTCCGGCGGCCGATTGAACGTTCGCGCCGAAGCCGACGTAGCCCGGACCGAATGCGTAGCACCCCGGATCGACATGCATGCCCGGCGGCGTATACGTCGTGCCGAATCCCGACGTTCCGGCGGCGCACGTGGGAACGACACCCGTCGGCACACCGCCCGCCGAGGTATTGAACGGGCTGTTCAGCACGGTCGCATAGCCAAGTTCCGGGTGCGTGCCGCCGCCGTTGAATTGATCGAACAAACGGAAGTCCTGGTTGTACGCGCCGACACCGGCATAATACGAAAACGTGCGCGCCGGGTTGGCGCCGCCCGCTTCAAAGTTTGCGCTGTGATAAAACGCCGGCGAGCCGATACCGCCTTCGAGCGAGCCGAAGCCGGGATACGTGCCGGTCCTGATCACTTGGTTGATGAACCCGGAGATCGCGGCCGCGGACGAGCCCGCGGGCGCGCCGCCGGTATACACTTGCAGTTCTTGCTGTCCGAGATTCGCCAGCGATCCGCCGGCATAATTATCGAACGAGCGGTTCACGGGAACGCCGTCGTACTCGTAACCGATCTGCGTATAGTCGCCGCCGCGAATGTACAGCGCCTGGCCGTAACCTTGCTGGCCTTGCGGCACGTACGCACCCGGTACGGACGCGATTGCCGAATAGGCATTGTTCAAATTGCCGCCGCCTCCCAAAACGCCCGTTTTACTTGCGGTAGCGGGATCGACGGAGTACACGTCGCTGGTCGTTCCGGGGCGAACGAGCGCGGTCGCGGATTGCGACGTAACGTTGGCAATCGTCTTTAGCGTTTTGCGCGTCAGCAGCGTCACCGTACGCGTTTGATCCGCAAACACGCTGACGCCCGGGACGGCTACCGGATCGTAGCCGTCCTTCGTTACTGATATAACGTACGTATCGGGAGCGAGTGACAGAAAGACGAAGCGTCCCGTATTGTCGGAATGCACCGTCGCTTGCTGCGACGCGCTGTTGGCGGTGACGGTTGCATCGGGAACGGCCTCGCCGGTGTTGATAACTACCACACCGTTGACCGTTCCGGTGGTGCCGGCATAAACGACGGCCGGCTGAAAAAGCAGCGCGCACATGACAAAAATCGACGCGCTGACATGACTATATCTTTTCATAGCGCCTCCTGAAGCGTACGCCTCCGCTTAAGGATCGGCTGTGCGCCTCAACGTACATTGTAATACTCGCTGAGAGCGCGATGAGAAATATTATAGCGAGCGGCGCCCTATCTTTACGACGCTTAATATGAAAAAAACCCGCGGTGCGAGGGGGTGCACCGCGGGTTTTTCGCGCCTGACGCGCTTAGAGCGTGTGAGGCGCTATGCGAGCGAACCGGACATGTGTCGTCGTTGCACCCGTATCTTCTTTGACCCAAGTGATGTCGGCGTTGTCACCGGAATCCATGTAACCGCTGATAAAATCGCCGGCGAACCGGGCGTCGCCGCTGCATGACAGCGCCGCACAGAGTGCACCGGTATGAACGTTCGCGTCGAGCGTTACCGTCCTCCATGTGGGCGTTGCGCTGAGCGCATTGTACGTTTCGGCGTACACCGCGCTCCACGTCGACGTCGTCAGCGTACTCGGATCGCCGCTATCCGGCGTGTAGTAATACAACACACCGACGTGACCGCTCGCACCCGCGGCGATTGCGCTGAATGCAGCAGTTCCTTTGGTGGTTTGCGGGATCGGCGGCAGTACCGAAAACGACGCGCCCTGATCGGTAGTGCGGCCGACAACGACTTGCCGTCCGCCGGCGGCATTCGGGCCTTCGCCGGCGACGAAGTAACTGCCGTCGTGTCCCATGGACGACCCGGGAAGCGCGGCACCGCTCGGAACGCCCGTCGGCTGAACGTCGGAGAGCAGATTCACCTGCTGCGCCGGATTGAAGCGGTACACGAAGATGTAGCCGTTTTCGTTTAGGGGCTGCAGTACGAACGTACCGGGGTTATACTCGCTCAGTTCGCCCGTTTGCGGCTGCGTTACGGCATTGCCGAATGCTTGCGGCGTCCAGGTCTGTCCGCGATCGGCGCTGTTCAAAAACGTCGTTTGATACAAGCCTTCGTTTGTCGTTTCGAACGCTTCGCTATTCGATGGACTGACGATCCACATGCGATCCGTTCCACCCGGCACTACCGCCGGATCGCAGTTCCACGTGTTGCCGCGATCGTCGCTGGTACAAACGGCGGTGTTCCCCGCGTACGGATAATCGAAGGTGTAGTACAAGCGTCCGCCCGGGTCGACCGAGATCGCGCTGTCCGATGCGAGCACCGTCGCCGCGATCGTGGGGTTCGGCACGAGCGTCCAACTCGCGCCGCTGTCGGTGGAACGGTACACGTTCGCGAGGGCGGAGATGTAGAGCGTGCCGTCCGGCGCACCGGTTATGAGCGGTTCGTTGCCGGCCGTTCCGACGTTGACCGGCGTAATGACCGTCGCGCTGACCGGAGACCCGTGCGAGAGCGTCTGCGGCGCATTCGGCTGCGGCGCCGGCGATTGCGGAGTAAGACTCCCACCCGAAGAAGAGCACGCTGCAAAAAGCGCAGCGGACGCAAGAAGTGCGTATGAACGGATTCGCATGCTTCGAGGATACGCGTTGCCGCACGTACGCTCACATACTCAAAACAAGGTAGCGGTCCGTCTGGCCCAACGATTGGGCGGCAAGTACCAAGGCATACGAGTAACCAGGAGGTTGTCTTTCCGTCTCCCCCGGATCCATAATGAGACCGGTCACAAGGCGGAGGGGTATGAAGCCGACCGTTACGATCTTGGTCGTTCCGCGGGAGCAATTCAGCAAAACGGCCCGCTCGCTTGAGAGCGTGTACGCGAATACCGGCGTGCCGTTTTCGCTCGTGTACGTCGACGGAAACTCGCCCGCACACGTCCGCCGCTATCTCGAGCGTCAGGCCAACGAACGGGGTTTTCTTTTGCTGCGCGAGGACCGTTATTTAGCCGCGAACGAAGCGCGGAATATCGGCCTGCCGCACTGCACCGGCGAGTACGTCTGCTTTCTCGATAACGACGTCGAGGTGACGCCGGGATGGCTTGAATCGCTGCTTGCGTGCGCGCAAGAAACCGGCGCGGCCGTTGTCGGACCGCTCTATTACCTGGGCGACCCGCGAGACCGGATCATTCATACGGCCGGCGCGGAGATGTCGTTCACCGAGGCCGGCGGAAAGCGCGCCTTGCGCGAGCGGCACCGCTTCGGCAACCGTCACGCCGGCGAAGCCGACGGAAAGCTCGCACGCGAACGGATCGATCTGGTCGAGTTTCACTGTTTGCTTGCGCGCCGCGATGTCGTGCAAGAAGTCGGATTGGATCCGGGGCTGGCATCGTTTCTCGATCACAACGATTTCTGTTTAGCGGTAAAAGATGCCGGTTACGACATCTATATCGAACCCGCAGCCATCGTAAGTCATCTAACGCCGCCGCCCATCGCGCTTAGCGACGTTCCGTACTTCTTCCGGCGTTGGAGCAACGCGTGGATCGACGCGAGCGTCGGGCACTTCGCGCGCAAGCACCGGCTTCCGCTCGACGACGACGGCCTAAGAAGCCACTACCGCTTCCGCGACTCGCATCGCCTGCGGCTCATAGCAAACATCCGGAAGATGCTGGAACGAACGTTGGGTTGGCGCGCATGCGCCGTGCTCGACCGCTTCGTGAACCGCTTTCTGTGCGATCGCGTCATCGAGAAGATCGTTGCGGAGGATGCCTACCGGCAAGCGGGCGGCACGAGTACGCGGACGCCGGGTACAACCCCGGTATGAAACGCACGTGGGTTCTCTTGGCAGCCGTGACGACGGCCGCATGCAGCGCGCCGCAGCAGCAAAGCGCGCAGACGAGCGCGCAAGACACCTATTTAACGACGGCCGTCGCGGCAAAACTCGCGAGCGTCGACGTGGACGCCGCAACCGCCGTACACGTTTCCGTAGACCGCGGCATCGTTTCGCTCAGCGGCCAGGCGCACACAGTGGACGAACGCGCAAAATACGAAGACGCGGCTCGTTCCGTCGGCGGCGTGAAAGGCGTGCGAGACGACCTTGTGGTGCAGCCCGGGTTCAAAGGCTTGCGCGGTCATGCTGCGGATGCGCAGCTAACCGTACGCGTTTCGGCCGCGATCGCGTCGCAAGCAGGCGGCAACGTGTTTCACGTGACACCGAGTGTCAACGACGGCGTCGTTACGCTCGACGGAAGCGTGCCGAAGCGTTCCGTGCACGACACGATCGTCGATAGCGTACGGCATCTTTCCGGAGTGAAGGCCGTCATCGATCGAATACAAATCCGGCCTTAACACTGCTTGCCCGCGCAGCCTCCAACCCTCCGCGCTCTGCGTTTGCCGCGCCCGTTGCCGGGCAAACGTGCGCAGACGGAGGCTTTAGAGATGCGTGCAGTGGTCTATCATGGCGTCGGCGATATCCGGTTGGACGATGTTCCCGAGCCCACCATTCAAGACGGCAACGATGCGATCGTGCGCTTGACGGCGAGCGCGATTTGCGGAACCGATCTCCATTTCGTGCGCGGCACTGTCGGTCCGATGAAACCCGGAACGATTCTCGGACACGAAGGCGTCGGCATCGTCGAAGAGACGGGGAAAGACGTGCGCAACTTGCGCAAGGGCGATCGCGTCGTCATCCCGTCGACGATTGCATGCGGTACGTGCACGTATTGCCGGTCGGGATGGTACTCGAAATGCGACGCCGCGAATCCCAACGGGCCGGAGAACACGGCCTTTTACGGCGGCCCCGAGGGGTCTGGACCATTTCAAGGATTGCAGGCGGAGTACGCGCGCATTCCGTTTGCGAACGTCGGACCGGTAAAGCTTCCGGAGCACGTCTCGGACGACGATGCTATTCTACTTAGCGATATTTGGACGACCGCATACTTCGGCGCCGACATGGCGCACATCGAACCCGGAAAGAGCGTGGCCGTCTTCGGTTGCGGACCCGTGGGCCAATTCGCAATCGCCTCCGCGCTGAAGCTCGGCGCCGGGCGCGTCTTCGCCATCGATACGATAGCATCGCGCCTCGAGATGGCGCGCGCTCAAGGCGCGGAGCCGATCGATTTCAACGCCGAAGATCCGGTGGAAGCGCTGAAAGAGGCCATGAAGGGTTCGGGTGTCGATCGCGTCATCGACGCTGTGGGTATCGATGCGGAGAAACCGCACGACGATCAGGGGTCGGAGTTGTGGCGCGCCGGAAAAGGCCCGGGCCAAGCGCTCGCGTGGGCTGTCGAAACGGTGGCGAAAGGCGGAATCATCTCCGTCATCGGCGTGTATCCGCCTACGCTGCAAGAGTTTCCGTTCGGCAAGGCGTTCGGCAAAAATATCACCATTCGCATGGGCGACTGTCCCCACCGGCGGTATCTGCCGCATGCCGTGCGATCGGTTGCGAGCGGCGACATCTCGCCGTCGAAGATTCTTACGAATTTGGAACGCATGACCGACGCGATCGAAGCGTACAAAGCGTTCGATCTGCGCAAGCCCGGTTGGATCAAGGTGGAGTTGGCCCCGCAAGATCGCGCGCAAACGAGCGAACGCGGCGAAGTGGAAAGCGGAACGGTAATCGGGCGCTAAGCGCGTGAAGCGGCGGCGCGAACGGCTTCCAGCGCTCGTTCGCGCCCTTCAACCCCGCGCACTTCGATGCGGTTCCCCGCCTCCTCGGAGTAATCGCTCAAGAACCGGCACATGCTGTCGATGACGGCCTTGGGTACATCGGCGATATCGTCGTAGACGTCCGTGCTTTGCGCGATGCCTTCCACGCGCTGCGCGCACGTGAGCAGGCGGTCGTTTTGCTCGCCGTTCTTCTGCAGCCGAATGATTCCGAGCAGCCTGGCTTTAGCCAAACAGCCCGGAAACGTCGGTTCGTCGTTCATGTACAGCGCGTCGATGGGGTCGCCGTCGCCGCCTTTGGTTTGCGGAACGAAGCCGTAATCGTACGGCCACGTTAGACCCTCCGGAATGGTCGCGCGCAGCGTGAAGTAGCCGGACTCTTCATCGAAAGCATACTTGTGCCGGACGCCGCGCGGCGTCTCGACGATGACGTGCACCAAGTAGTCCTTCTGCGGATCGCCCGGGAACGGTTTCACGGCGCGTCGGCTTCTATGTTGATCGAGATATCGATACCGTTGCCGACGATCATCGGCCCGTACGTCATTCCCCATTGCGTGCGGTCGAGCGAAGCGGTTGCGCTGTACGCAATGATCGAATGTCCGCGCGGCGTTTTGCCGGCCGCTACGACTTGCGCGTTCAGCACGATCGGATGCGTCTGTCCATGCATCGTCAGATCGCCCGTAATCGTAAATTTCTTCGGGTCGGTTCCCTCGATCTTCGTGCTGACGAACTTGATATCGGGCGTCGAAGCCGCGTTGAAGAAATGCGGCGAGCGAAGGTCGCCGTCGCGCATATCGTTATGCGTATCAACTTTCGACGCGTCGAGTTCGGCGGTAACTTTGACCGGAATCTGCACGCCGGATTGCAGTTCCACCGACGCGGAGCGGATTGGGATCGTTCCGATAACCGGAACGATACCGAAATGTTTTGCTGTAAACTGTGCGGTCGAGTGAACCGGGTCTACCGTCCACGTTTCCGGCGCGGCGGCAACGACGGGAGCAGCGGTCAGCAACGCAAGCGAGCAGGCGAGAAGAAAATGACGGATCATCGCGGCAATGTAGCCTACGTTTGGGCAGAACCCTTTTCGTGAGCATCTACGTCGGGACAGCGGGATGGGCGATTCCTCGACAATCGCGCGATGCGTTTCCCGCGGGGGATTCGCTGCTCCAACGCTACGCCGCAGTCTTTCAATGTACGGAGATCAACAGTTCGTTCTACCGGCCGCACAGACGCACGACTTACGAACGCTGGGCAAACAGTGTTCCGCCGGCATTTCGCTTTTCCGTAAAGCTCCCCAAAGCAATCACGCACGAACGCAAGCTGTCAGCGTGCGGCGATCTCCTTGAAACGTTCTTGAACGACACGTCCGCCCTCGGGAATACCTTGGGCGTCTATCTCGTGCAACTCGCTCCTAGCCACGCCTACGACGATGCGGCAGCCGGTTTTTTTGCGCAGTTTCGCAGCGTTTCCGGCGCGAACATCGCCTTCGAACCGCGTCACCCGTCTTGGTGGGAACAGCCGGCGCAAGAACTGCTGCGAACGCACCGCATCACGGTCGCCGGCGCCGACCCGGCGCGTTTCGAGGAAGCGGCCACATCGCTCCCATACGGCGGTTTTGCGTACTACCGTTGGCACGGATCGCCGCGAACCTACTACTCTTCGTACGACGAACACCGGCTTGCAGCGTTTGCGCATGCCGCATTGGGTCACGATGGTGAGGTCTGGTGCATCTTCGACAACACGGCGCTCGGCGGCGCAGCCGACAACGCGCTCGCGTTCGGCGAGCTGGTGCGTTAGGTGCGGGCGATCTCCCCGAACCGGCCGTTTTGAAAGTCGTCGAAGGCCTGCTGCAATTCGTTCGCGTCGTTCATAACGAAAGGGCCGTACCGCGCAACGGGTTCTTTGAGCGGAATTGCCGCAAGCACCATCGCCTCGAATCCGCGTTCGCCCGCGCGAACGCCGATACGCTCCGGCGAGGGTTCGAAGATCGCATCGAAATGTTCGTTCAATTCCTTGCCCTCGACATTCGCCGACCCGGCAACGGCATGCACGATCGCATTCGAACCGGGCGCGATTGCAAACGTGGTCTCGGCTCCCGCGTCCATCCGGACGTGCAGCATCGTCGCCGGCGCAGTCGTTTCGATAGGCGATCGTTTTGCGCCGTACTCGCCGGCGATAATGCGTACGTGCGCGCCGTTCGCATCAACCAGAGGTAACTCTGCCGCGCTGTACTCTTGATAGCGCGGCTGCATCATCTTCAGCCGTTTGGGCAAGTTCACCCAAATTTGAAAGCCGTGCATCCGGCCGCCGCTGCGAAGCATCTCCGGGCTGGGCAGCTCCGAATGAATGACGCCGGCGCCCGCGGTCATCCATTGCACGTCGCCGGGCCGCAGCGATCCGCGATAGCCGTGCGAGTCCTCGTGCTCCATGCCGCCTTCCAGCAGATAGGTTACCGTCTCGAATCCGCGATGCGGATGGTCGGGCGCACCGATCGCTTTTCCCGGCGCATAATCGACCGGACCCATCTCATCGATCAATAAAAACGGATCGACGTGCGAGAGCCCTTGCACCGGAAACGGCCGGCGGACGACAAATCCGCCGCCTTCCACGACTTGCGGCGCCGGTACGATGCGCATGATTTGCCTCCTAAAAAAAGCCCAATCCGAAGAATATCAAGCCGATGGCGGTCGCAACGAAGCCGACATACATCAGCGTGTGCTGCCGCATCAAAGCGGTGATCGAAACGAGCACGACCGCAACTTCGAAGAGCGTTGCCGACCATTCGAAGTGTTCGTACGACGTCATCCGTTTTTCGGCGCTTTCCAAATACTCGTTCGCCGTTTCTTCGTTCTTCTTCGCCTGCTCGAGCGTCGCGGCCGATTTCTTCTGCTCTTTATCGACGCGCGTAGTCATCGCGGCGCGCGCCGGAGCGGAGGAGACGAGCCCGCTCTGGATCATGGACTGGTTGACTTCGATCTTGATACGGCTCGACTCGTAGTAACTGTAGCTGTCCGCGGCGCGCGTCTGATAGATGCCGGCCAGCGTGCGCTGCTGCAGCCCCGAGACCGAACTGTGATTTGAAAACAACGTCGCCAGCGCAGCGAGCACGGCAATGACCGCGGCGGCAATCGGGACCAGTTTATTTCCTTCGGTAAGCTGTTCGTGGCGCTCGCCGGCTTCGGCAAGCGCGTGGTGCGTGTGAAATTCAGGCATACGTTAAACGTATTCGACTGAAACGATCCGGATTTTTATATTTCCGGCCGGGCGCTCCCACATCGCGCGGTTTCCCGAGCGTTTATTCCACAGCGCTTGCGCGAGCGGCGAGGTCCAACTGATCGTGCCTTTGAGCGGATCGGCCTCGTCTTCACCCACGATCTGATACCGCTGCGTCTTCTTATCCGGCAGCTCGATCGTCACGGTCGCGCCGAACTCGACGCTGCTCCCCTTATGCGCCGCGGGATCCACGACCACGGCCTGCGCCGCGAGCTCCGGATGATCTCGCCGGACGCGCTCGAAACCAGCCGCCGTAACATAGTACGGCTGGCGGCGTTCGGGTCGCGCGACCTGCGGCTCTACCTCGCGGTCGCTCTCCTTGACGAAAGCACGGCTCACTGGAGTACTACTATACCCATGAACGCAGAAGCAGCGCAAAGGTACCACTCGCGCCACAAGCCGCAGGCACTGCTGGTCCGTAAAC
Organism: Vulcanimicrobiaceae bacterium; assembly: GCA_035701665.1. Lineage (GTDB taxonomy): Bacteria > Vulcanimicrobiota > Vulcanimicrobiia > Vulcanimicrobiales > Vulcanimicrobiaceae > DASSRQ01. The sequence goes on along the minus strand of DASSRQ010000094.1, from coordinate 5,712 downwards.
GCGGTGAAACGCTGCTGGAAGCGTACGACGGCGAGTTCGCACCCGGCACGCCGCACGCGCTCTACAGCGGCACGAAAAGTTTTTGGGGCATCGCCGCGCTCGAGGCGCAGCGCGAGGGCCTGCTGCAGTTGGACGAACGCGTCTGGAACGGCGCCACGTTCCGGCAGCTGCTGAGCTTGACCGCGGGCGTGCCGTTCGGCGGACTCGGTTCGGCCGTGCCGGCTTACGAAAAGGCGCTGCAAACGCTGCCTAACGCCGCGCCCGGGGAGCGCTTTACGTACGGCGGTATACCGCTGCAGATCTTCGGCGCAATTTTTTCGAAGCGCCTCGAACCGCTGGGGATGACGCCGCACGCGTATCTGCGCGAGCGCATCCTCTCGCCGGCAAGCGTTAACGTCTCGAAATGGCGCGAGCTGAAAGACGGCACGAGTCCGCTTCCGACCGGCGCGTTTCTTACTGCTGCCCAGTGGGCGAAATACGGCACCTACGTGCTGGACCACCGCGACCGCTTCGCCGAAGCCTTTACCGGATCGGATGCAAATCCGCGATACGGATTAGGGTGGTGGCTCGCGCCGCCGAAGGCGCCGGCAGACCTCTTTTATGCCAGCGGCTCCGGCGGTCAGGCGATGTATGTCCTACCGTCGCAAGAGCTGGTCGTCGTCCGCTTCGGCGGCGGCGGCTCGTTCAACCACGAAGCGTTTCTGCGAGCTTGTTTTTCCTGAGCGCCTCGTAGAGCGATGTTGCCGAATGCTTCGCAAACATTTCGTGGCGAAACCACGCAGACGGATCGACTTTGGCGATCTCCGGGACGACGGCACGCACGGCGGGAATCGTCAGCACGAAGTCGTGATCGCTCAGAAAGCTAACGAACGACTCGATCGACGGCAGCGCCGCCAAGACATACTCGCCGCCGCGCTGCGCGACTAGTCCGTACTCGACGGGATCGACGCCCGCTATAAGCGCCGAAGCGCGGCACCACTGCACCACTTTCGTCTCGTCGCCAAGCGACGGCGCCGCGTGCGCGCTCAGCAGCGCTGTAACGAAACGCGCATCGCGGCCGCGCACGATGGCTTCCGCGCCCGAGAGACAATGATGCGCGCCGGTCGCGGCGATCTGCCCTTCGGCCAGCAGCGTGCCGTCATCGTTGTACTGAAAGACCACCGTCTTCATGACGTCGTGATAGAATGCGGCCGCGATGACCAGATCGCGATCGACCGTACGCCGGTTTGCGAAATCAATCGTGTCGTATGTGTGCCCGAAGTTCGCGGCGGCCGTTGCGTTAAAGAGTTCGTGCGCCATGAGGCCGCCCGGATAGCTGTGATGTCCGTTAAAATCGCTGCCCGGCGTGCTCCAAAACGGCTGGACCGGCTGCGAACCGTCCGTGCCGGGCGGAAAGATGATCTCCACCGCGGTTTGCGCCGCAAGCAACCCTTCCCGTGCCAACTGATCGCGCAGCTCCGATCGCGATTCGGGCGTTCGATAGCGCAAGGCATATCGCGGCGAAGGCCGTTCGAGCAGATCTTGCACGTGCGCGCGCAGCCGTGCATCGCCGATCGATTGCACGAGCGCGTGCACCCGTCCGTAGTTCGCGCGCACGAGCGGCGAGGCCGCGGCGATCGACGCAGCACGCGCGTTCGCACTGCGCAATCCGTGCGGCACAGAAAGAAGCGGCGGCGCTGCAGATGCAGCGGCCGCCGCCGGGAGTGCGGCGGCCGCACCTGCGGCCGCCAGAAACGTTGCGCGAGAGAAGTGCTCGTGCTTACCGCACATGCGCTACTTCACGCTTTTGAGTTGCGCGGCGAGGGGCGCGTAGTCGTTGCGCTCGAACGCCTTGTACGCGGCAACCTCCGAAGCATACGATGCGTCGAACCGGCTCGCGTACTCCAGGAGCGCCGGTGTCGGCGGATCTCCGCCGCCGAACCCGCCGCGCGGGATGTCCTCGCGCAGCTGCCCCGGGAATTGGATCGAGTCTTCACCGTTTTGGAAATTGGCGGTGAACCGCTTGAAGATCGCTTGCTGATCGGCAAGCGCCTTATCGACACGGGCGAGCAGTGCGGCATTGGATCCGCTCTTGACCAGTGCATCGTGCGCCGCTTGCAGTTCTTTACGCTGGGCGTCCATTTGGTTCAGAATGCCGTTCAACTGACCCGCCAGATTCAAATACTTCTTGCGGAAGTTGTATGCCTGAACGAGTTGGGCTTGCGTGTACGTAGACTGCGGATCCGCTTTCACTTGGAACGCCTGCACGAAGGTGCGGCCGTTCAAACGAATACGCGCCTGGTACGTACCGGGAACGACCAGGGCCCCGACGCGCTCGCCGCGGAATTCGGGCTTGGTGCCGTTCCATTGCGGCGGACCGTCTTCGTGGAAACCCCAGACCACGCGGTTGATTCCGGCCTTGTTCGGCACCGTCGGTGCCGGCGGGCCGAGCTCTTCTTCGTCGCCTTGCGAAGCGTCCGCAGCTTTCTTGGCTTCCGGTTTGATGTGCGCGATTACGCGGCCGCCGGCATCGAGAATTTCAATGCCCGGAGCGTTCGCCTGCGGCGCACTTTGATAGAAATACAGAATTGCGCCGTTAGGCGGGTTCTGGCCGGCGAAGCGCGTGTAGGCTCCTTCATCGTTGCTGTGCATCGTGTATTCGTACGCCGTACGCGGTTTGAAGAGCATCGCACCGGCTTTTTGCGCGCGAGGCAGTTCCTGCACCGCGGTCAAGTCGTCGAGGATGTTGATGTCGCGGCCGTGCGTTGCGATCACCAGATCGTTGAACTGCGTCTGCTCGCGAATGTCGCGCACGGATACGGGTGCCAGATTCATGCGGAACGTGCTCCACTGAGCCCCGCCGTCATAGGAAACCCATAGACCGTTCTCGGTTCCCGCGAACACGAGGTCCGGATTCTTGTGATCGCTTCGTACCGAACGGACCCATTGATTCGCCGGGAGGCCGTTGGTCGTGCGGTGCCACGTCTTACCGTAGTCGTGCGTCACGAACAGATACGGCGTATAGTCGCCCGAGCGGTGACGATCGACGTTTGCAAAGGCGGTCGCTCCGTCGAAATACGAAGGCGAAATCGATTCGACGCGGCCGTACGGCGGGATGCCCGGAATGACGTGCTTGGCCCACGTTTTGCCATCGTCGGTCGAAACCGCAATAACGCCGTCGTCCGCACCTGTCCAAATCACGCCGCGTTTGACGGGCGAGGTTTCGATCGTCAGCAGCGTGTCGGAGTTTTCGGCGCTCGAAACGTCAAGCGTAATCGGACCGCCCGACGGCTGCTGATGCGACTTTAGATTGAGGGTGAGATCGGGACTGATCGCCGTCCAATGCACGCCGCGATCGTACGAACGGAACAGCACGTTACCGCCGAACAGCAGCTCTTTTCCGTTCCACGCAGCAAACGCGATCGGCGAGTCCCAGTTAAAGCGGTACTTGCGGGCGAAGAGTTGGAAGTCGTACCGCGTGAAGTCGAAGTAGGGAATGATCGCACGCGTTGTCTGCGTCTTTTTATTGTAGTCGAAGATGCGCCCGGGCTGCAGGTCCGTGATGATGTGATTCGGATCTGCCGGTTCGGGAACGGCCCACATGCCGTCGCCGCCGACGACATTCTGCCAGTATTCGTCCAGAATGCCCTCGGGATTCTTCGAATTTTCCGGCCCGCAGAAGGCGTTGTTGTCCTGCAGCGGCGCGCACACCCAATACGGATTCTCGTTTGAAAGTCCGACGTGATAGATTTGACCGATCGGAACGTTGCGCGAGAAGGTCCACGTTTTTCCGTCGGTCGTTATCGCGTACCCGCCGTCCTCACCGACGATGATGCGGTTCGGATCGTTGGGAGCAATCCACATGGCGTGATAATCGACGTGAACCGACGAAGCGATAGCGTGAAACTTCTTGCCGCCGTCCTTGCTTTCGGCAAGTTGGAACGAGACGCCGTAGATATGGTTCTCGTCTTTCGGATCGACGTTGATATGCGTAAAGTAAAACGGCCGCTGATCCGCCATGGTGTCGTTAGAAACCATCGTCCAGTTTTCGCCGCCGTCGTCGCTTCGCCACAGAATGCCGTCTTTTGCTTCGATGAGCGCATAAATGCGCTTGCTGTTGCTCGGCGCAATCGCGACGGCACTGCGCCCGGTCAGCCCGAGCGGAAGCCCGTGGCCGGTCAGGCGCGTCCAAGTTTTTCCGCCGTCGGCGGAACGCCAGATGCCGTCGTCTTTGCCGCCGCTGTGAAACGTCCACGGCTCGCGGCGGAACTGCCAGATGCTTGCGAAGATAATAGACGGATCGTTCGGATCCATCGCAAGCTCCGCGGCACCGCTTTGCGGGCCCACGTACAGCGTTTTGCTCCACGTTTTGCCGCCGTCGTTCGTCACGTAGACGCCGCGATCGGTCGAATCGTGGAACGGATCGCCGAACGCGCCGACGATAACGTGATCCGCATTTTTCGGATCGACGAGAATGCGAGAGATATGACGCGTGGCCGCCAGACCCATGTTCGTCCACGTCTTGCCGCCGTCGGTGGTTTTGTAGACGCCGTCGCCGTACGTAACGTCGTTACGCGGATTCGACTCGCCGGTGCCGACCCACACGACGTTTTCGTTTGTCGGATCGATCGTCACCGCACCGATGGACGACACGTCTTCTTTATCGAACACGGGCGACCACGTTGCGCCGCCATTGACCGTCTTCCAGACGCCGCCGCCGGCGGCACCAATGTAGTAAAGGTTCACATCCGATGCCGTGCCTGCAACGGCGGGAACGCGGCCGCCCGCAACGGCCGGCCCCACGACACGCCATTTCAGGTTTTCGTACGGCGCTGCTGCCGACGCCGGAGCGGCGATCAGCAGCGCGAGAACCGGAGCGAGTGCTGCGAAGAGTTTTTTCAAGGATGGATCTCCCGGATCGTCGCGGTTTTCAGCCCGTTGCTGCGCAACGTGGTGTTAATCGAACCGAGCGTTGCGGCGTAGGCATTGTACGCGGCGATCGCTTGCGCGTACGACACGTCGATCGAATGCGCGTAGTCTAACGTCGGCGGCGTAATAACGCCAGAACCGAAGAAGCCCAAGCCCTGCATATCCTCGCGCAGCGCGCCGGGACGCTGGATCGAATCTTCGCCGTTTTGGAAGTTCGCGGTGAGCATGTCGAACACGCGATCGTGGCCGGCCATCGCTGCATCGATCTGCGCGAGCGCCGCCGTGTTGCCTTTGAGTTTGGCGCTGGTCTTCGCTGCGTTCAACGCATCTTTGACTTTATCCAACTCGTTGAGCATCGTGTCGACCTTGGAAAACTCGCCGAGATACTTCTTCGCAAACGTATACGACTGTTCGTATTCGGCTTGCGTTAGAATCGATCGCGGATCCGGCTTGACGGAAAACGGCTCGGTATACGTTTTTCCGGCGAGCGTCATGCGCACGTAGTACTTGCCGGGCGGAACGCCGGGGCCTTCGTCCGGACCTTGGAAGAACGGCTTGGCTGCGCCGTACCACTTCACCGGCCCGTCGATCTGGAAGTCCCAAACGAACTGATTGAGGCCGGCCTTGTTGCTGATAAACGGCTCAGCTTTACCGTGCACTTTATGCGTGCCCTTAACGGTGCGGATCGCGTGCATACGCGCATCGAGGATTTGGATCTCCGGAGCACCCTTCATCGGCAGCGGCTGGAAGAACGTTACCGTTGCGCCGTAGGCCGGATTATTGCCGGTGTAGTCGGTGTACGTG
>DASSRQ010000093.1:0-3777 GCA_035701665.1 Vulcanimicrobiaceae bacterium | reverse complement strand
CCGAACACGGCTGCGGCGAACGGTGCTAACGCGCCGGATCCGTCGTGCGCCGCGACCTCCATCGCCAACCCGTACTACAACATGGCTCCGGCCCAACTGTTGGATCGCACGGGCTGGTACACCACGTATCCGAACTCCCCGCCGGAAGACGCTCCGTCGTACGGCGGTCCCGCAGCCATCTCGCCGAACTTCTTCACGGGCTGGCTGAACTTCAAGCACGACAAACTGTCGATCGCTCCGAACTTCGTCCTTGCACAAGGACCGAGCTACGGTTCGCCGACGGCCATCTACGGAACCGATCCGCGGACGTGCTATGAAAACGAAGCAGGCGCAAACGGCAATCTGCCGCCGGTCGCCGGCGTCGGTGCGGGCAACGCGCAGGATGCAAACTACTATTCCTGCGGTGCTTCGCTGGGCACGGCTAGCGGCTACCTCGCCATCCCGAACCCGTACACGGGCTCGTTCGACGGCGTCGGTAAGTACACGGAGCCGTGGCAGTTCAACATGGGCGCGATGATCCGTTACGACGTGAGCAACAAAGTTACGCTCACGCTGAACCTCGCGAACATCGCCAACCGCTGCTTCGGCGGCAGCAGCACGCCGTGGTCGAAGGCCTATCCGGCCAACGCCGACGTGTGCGGCTACACGAACAACCCCTACGGCTGGACGGGTCTGACCCCCGGCGCAGGATTCTTCTACGGATCCTCGCCGACGGACGCGGCCAACGGTACGGTGCCGTTCTCGAAGACGCTGCTGTACCCGTACACGCCGTACAGCGGTGCCCTTCCGTTCCAAGCGTACCTGCAGGCTCAGATCAAACTCTAGCCTTCAGCTCGCTCTGACGGAGCAATGAATATGGCCCGCGCTTTACGGCGCGGGCCATTTCGTTTTCAGATGCCGGTGCGCAGCTTAGCGCTGTACCGGATTCGTACCGTGTTGGTCAATTCGACGTTCAAATAGCGTGCGAGCGGCATGACGCCGTTCGGATACCAGATCGGATTGTCGCGCACGCATGCGGTATCGGCGTTCGAGCTCGCGCCGGTGCCGTCCAACGCGGCGACTTCACCCAGGTGTGCCTGCGCATACGTTGCGAGGCGTTGCGCGTTCTCTCGCGCCTGCGCTACGGCGTTTTGCTGCGCTGTGCGAACGAGTGCGGCACAGTTTGACGCATCCGTCCGGACGTTCGCGGTAGCGACCCAAAGCGTCGGCGTGGTGAATAAGAAGTGCGCGACGATACCCGCGCCGCGTGCAACCGCAGCGGCATCGGGATCGTGCAGCGTTACCGTTACCGGAACGCTCGAAAGCTTCGTACCGTCCGTTAAATACGGCGGGAGCGTAATGTCGTCACGCGAGGCGCCGGATTGCACCAGCGCATCGATGAGCGGCTGCAGCTCTGCCGTACCGATCGAACTGAAACGATCGCGCGCGGTTACGTTCATCGTCAAGACGACGCGCGACGCGGGAGCGCTGACGACCGAGGTGCCCTCAACCGTCACGCCGTCCGGCAGCGGGCCGCCTTGCGCCCACGGGGGCACGGGCGACCGTTCGATGCCCAGCAGCGCAAGCGCACCGAGGACCAGCGCGGCATACTTCATAATGCAAGCCTCCTCGCCGGGCTAACGTGCAACCCCTGCCGCCGGTGACGGGTAAGAGGCGGTGAAATGAGACTGCGTTCCACGACCATCCTCGCCGTTTTGCGTAACGGCCGCCTGGCGATTGCCGGCGACGGCCAGGTCACGTTCGACAAGATCGTGATGAAGCACGGCGCTCGTAAAGTCCGGCGGATCGCCAACGGATCCGTGCTGGCCGGCTTTGCCGGCTCGGCTGCCGACGGGATCACGCTGCTCGAAAAGTTCGAAGGCAAGTTGAGCGCGCACAAAGACATCACGCGCGCCGCGGTCGAGCTGGCAAAAGATTGGCGTCAGGATCGCGCGCTGCGAAAGCTCGAAGCGATGATGATCGTCGGCAACACCGAGCATCTGTTGCTGCTCAGCGGCAACGGCGACGTCATCGAGCCCGACGAGGGCATGGTCGCGATCGGCAGCGGCGGCGCCTACGCGCAGGCCGCGGCGGCCGCTTTGCTGCGCAACACCGAAATGAGCGCCGAAGAGATCGCGCGCAAGGGCCTCGAGATCGCCGGCGAGATCTGCATCTACACCAACAGCAGCATCGTTCTCGAAACGTTATAACCGCTATGGAACTGACACCCCGGGCGATCGTCGCCGAACTCGATAAGTACATCGTCGGCCAGCACAAAGCTAAGCGCGCTGTCGCGATCGCGATGCGCAACCGGTACCGCCGCGAGCAGGTCGCCGGCGATCTGCGCCAAGAGATCATTCCCAAAAACATTTTGATGATCGGCCCGACCGGCGTCGGCAAAACCGAGATCGCGCGGCGTTTGGCAACGCTTGCCGGCGCCCCGTTCGTCAAAGTCGAAGCGACCAAGTACACCGAGGTCGGCTATGTCGGACGCGACGTGGAATCCATGGTGCGCGACTTGGTCGAGCACGCCGTGCGCATGGTCACCGACGAGCGCCGTGAAGACGTCAAAGAAGCCGCGGCAAAGATGGCGGTGGAACGCGTCATCGATCTGCTGCATCCCGAAACGCGGCCGCCCGCTCCGCCCGGACAGCAGAATCCGTTCGTTGCATCGCTGGGTTCGATCTTCGGCAGCGGCTTCGGCGGACAGCAGCAACAGCAGCAGCCGCCTCCGCCTCCTCCGCCGCCGCCGAACAGCAACACTGCGAGCGTGCGCGAACAGGCGCGCGCCGACATCGAACGCGGATTCTACGACGTGCGCTTAGTGGAAATCGAAGTCGAAGAACAGCCGAGCATGCCGATCGGCGTGATGGGCGGCGGATTCGATCAGGGCGGCGGCGATATCGGCGAGATGCTGGGCGGAATTCTTCCAAAACGCCGCAGCAAAAAGCGCGTCACCGTGCAAGAAGCGCGCCGCATCTTCGAGCAGGAAGAAGCCGCGAAGCTTATCGACATGGATGCGGTCAAACGCGAAGCGCTCCGGCGCGCCGGCGAAAACGGCATCATCTTCATCGACGAGATCGACAAAGTCGCCGGACGCGAAGGCGGGCGCGGGCCGGACGTCTCGCGCGAAGGCGTGCAGCGCGACATTCTGCCGATCGTAGAAGGCAGCACCGTGAACACCAAGCACGGCCAAGTCAAAACCGATCACATTCTGTTCATCGCCGCCGGCGCGTTCCACATGAGCAAGCCGTCGGACCTAATCCCGGAGTTGCAAGGCCGCTTCCCGATCCGCGTCGAGCTCGATTCGCTCACCGCCGAAGACTTCAAAACGATCCTGACGCAGCCGAAGAACGCGCTTACGCAGCAGTACCGCGCGCTGCTCGCCACCGAAGGCGTAACATTGGAGTTCGCGGACGACGGCATCGAACAGATCGCCAAGTTCGCGATGCAAGTAAACGAACAGAGCGAGAACATCGGTGCGCGCCGGCTGCATACGGTGCTGGAACGGCTGCTCGACGACGTCAGTTACGGCGCCCCGGAAGACGGCGGCACGGTGCGCATCGACGCCGTGTATGTGAGCGACAAATTGCGCGACGTGGTCGAAAGCGCCGATCTGAGCAGCTTTATTTTGTGATACCAAGACAGCTTGCCGTCGCAGCGATCTGCGCAGCCTTAACCGGCTGCGCGGTTTCGCATGGCACGGCAGACTCCGCGCCGACTGCAACGGCGGTTCCTACCGTTGCCATGGGCCTCCGAGCGGCGGACAATCCAACGGTTGGGCCGACGGCGGATCCG
>DASSRQ010000092.1:0-2836 GCA_035701665.1 Vulcanimicrobiaceae bacterium | reverse complement strand
CCCCAAGCACTTGCGCGAGCGCATCGCGACGCTCAACATGCCGGAGCTTCCGGAAAGCGCGACGCTGATTCGAACGCTGCTTTCGCAGGGACGGAGCGTACGGTATCTCGTACCGGAGGCGGTATGGCAGTACATCGTCGCCCACAGACTCTACGGCATTACGGCAGAACCGCTGCCGCGCTAGCATTTGCGGCGCTGCTCGCCGCATGTAGCGGCGGCGCCGGCGATCGTCCGGAGAACGGCCGCGTCTGCGCGGCGTATGCGAGTCAAGGGTCGCACGGCGAAGTCGTCGCGAGCGGTCTCGTGCGACAGGTTCTCGGAACGCGTCGCGGCCCGAGCGGCGCACACGAGGGCTTCCTACTGCAACTCGACGGCGATTGCGATCTACTGGTGCGCGTCGAGACGAACGTCGATCTTACCGGTCCCGTTCCGCTGCACGGCGGTGAACGCGTGATCGTCAAAGGCGAATACGAATTCGATCCGATGGGCGGCGTGATCCACTGGACGCACCGCGATCCGCGCGGCCACCATCCCGACGGCTACGTCAAGGGCGACGGCAAAGTCTATCAATAAAGTGTCATCCTGAAAAGTGTCATCCTGAGCGGAGCGCCGAAGGCGCGCAGTCGAAGGATCGAATCGCAGTAAAAGCCCGACGAGACTTCGCCGGGCTTTTTATATCAGGCGGTCCTTCGACTTCGCTTCGCTCCGCTCAGATACCGTGTTACGGGTCAAGGGTCTACGCCGCGATCGGCGAGGCGAGCGTTGTTTCGACGATCGTATGAAACGCCAGCACGACGAGCTTGCGCATTACCGCAGCAATTACAACCTTAGGCGGTTTACCGTTATCGCGAAGGCGCCGTGCAAAAGTGGCTAGGATAGGGTTATATCGAACAGCAGTAACGGCCGGCAGATAGAGATCGCGCCGTAGCGAAGCATTGCCAGTTTTGCAAATGCGCGTTTTACCATGAATCGACGTTCCGGATCGCCATTCTTGTGGGGAAAGCCCAACGTACGCGGCTGCCGCTTTCCCATTCCGAAGTCGGCTAGCGGGAAGCTTTGCAACGAGCGCAACAGCCGTAAGAAAGCCGATGCCTTTAATGGCTTTGAGCGCATCGACGGCTTTCCGTATCGATTCATCCGATCGCACGATCTCATGAATTTGCACTTTCAGTTCGTCTAGCACTTCGGCAACCGTCTCGAGTTGCTCGTCGTGTAGCCGCTCAAGCTTATCGCTAAGCCCAAGGTCTGTCGCAATCTGTTTTAAACGGACTTGTTCCGAAACAATGTGATCGCGATAAGCCAAAAGATTGCGTAATTCAAGTATTTTCGGCGCCGGAGGCGTCCACCGCGATGGATGCTGAGTAGCGCAAAAATCCGCAAGCATTTCTGCATCAACCCTATCCGTTTTCGTTCGACGCAGTTGGCTTCGCGCAAACATGGCCGTGCGGCTTGGATTTACAACACTAACGACTAGTCCCGAGGCGTGAACCACCTGCGCCAGACCCATCCAATAAGCGCCCGTCGCCTCCATGCACACATGCACGTCTTTGCACTTACGATTACGCAGCCACGCCACAAGTTGGCGATAGCCCGAAGTTCCGTTTGAAAAACTCTTCCTCGCCCGCTTCTCGCCTTGCAGCAGGCAAGCATGAAAATCGGCCTTCGAAACGTCGATTCCGACCACATCCATAGGAGCGCACCCTCTCGACGATGTAGCGAACATCAATCAGCCTCATGCATTCGAGCTCGCTGGCCCACGATACCGTCCGACGTCGTTCGCTAGCAAAAGTTGGTGCGAGCGCCGATCTGAGCTGCGGGCTTTACGCCCAAGGATGACAACGGCGCCCGACACCGCGTAGGGGAGATTCTCTGATCTCCCCTACCTCATCATATGAGGATGACACTTGGGGTCACGTTTCGGCGTCCGGTTCCGTCCAGTAAGTGAAGGGAGAATTTCCGATGCTTACCTGGTTTGCGAAACGCTTTCTCGCGAAGTTCGAACGCCAATGGGGTTACGACACGAGCTATGCGCGCGATATGCTGGACGCCGGCGGTTATGAGGCGATTGCACCGATGTTCGGCATTCAGAAGGTAACGAAGTACCGGCGCGACATCCCCAACGACGTACTTGCGACGGCGGGACTCGTCGGCGTCCGCGCGGGCGACTGCGGCCCATGCCTGCAACTCGGCGTAAAAATGGCGCTGCACGAAGGCGTACCACAACAAACGATCGCTGCCGTTCTTTCCGGCGATCGCGAGGCGATGAGCGAGTCCGTTCGCCTCAGCTACGATTTCACGCGCTCCGTTCTTGCGCGTGACGGCCAAGACGGCCCGCTGCGTGAAGCACTCGAACAGCGGTACGGCAAACGCGCGATTATCTCGCTCGCCTATACGATTGCAGCGTCGCGCTTCTATCCCGATTTGAAATACGCGCTCGGTGCGGGCCATGCGTGCTCGCGCGTGCGCGTCGGTGACCTCGACGTCATCCCGCAACCGGTATGAGTATCGAAGAGCAACTCTACGTTACGGAACGCGCCACGCTCGTTCGTCACGCGTACCGGATGCTCGGGTCGATGAGCGATGCGGAAGACGTTGTGCAAGACGCGTTCGAGCGCATGCAACGCACGGATACCTCGCACGTCCGTGATCCGCGCAAATACTTGCGCGCGACGGTCACGAATCTTTCGCTCGACCGGCTTCGTTCAAGCGCGCGCCAACGCGAAGTGTATGTCGGCCCGTGGCTTCCGGAGCCCGTCGTCGACGAGAGCGCCGTGCCGGACCATGTCGTCGGGATCGCGGAAGATATTTCGTACGCATTCTTACTTGCGCTCGAACG
>DASSRQ010000091.1:0-4817 GCA_035701665.1 Vulcanimicrobiaceae bacterium | reverse complement strand
TGCGGTACTCCTGCGGATTGGTTTTCGAGTGCGAACTGCAGATTCGCGCGCGCCTGATCGACATTCGCCTATTCGGTGACGCTATCGAGCACGACGAGCGGCTGACCCTTATGCACGGGTTGGTTTGTATCGACCAGAATCGACGAGATGCGCTCGTTGATCTTGCTCGTTACGGCAACGACGGTGGCATCGACGCGAGCGTCGTCGGTGCTTTGATGCGCTCGCGAGTACTGCAGATACGGGATGCCCCAGAATAAAATTGCGGCAATCGCGACGATACCGGCAACGATCCATACGATCGGCCGGCGCGGCTTCTCTTCCGTTTCATCCACCACGGTTGCAACCGGCGGCGTCGCCGACTTCCCGTTCGCGGCCTGTTCTTCGCGTTCGCGTTCGCGGGTTTCCATTACTTACTTTTCCTTACGCCGTTCAAAAAGACGTTGACTTGAAATTCGGTCATTGGTACGGGGCCTTCGGGCCCGTCGGGAAATTTTTTCATGCCGATGACCCGCGAGAAAATCATGCCCATGAAAAAGCGGGCTAACAGCAGCGGGTCGCCTTCCAACTCGCCGCTGGCGACGCGGCGGGCCATATATTCGGCCAAGGTCGTGTGAATCGAGAGCGGGGCGCGCCAAGCAGCGGTGCCCACGGCCGATTCTTCTTCTTCAGCCAGCGACATGATGATCATGTCGCGAACCGCGCTCATCGTTTCGATCAACCGTGCGGCGATTTGCTGCAGGTCCGAATCGACGTCGCCGGTCAGATGATGCAAAAACTCTTGCAGCTGGACGGCCTGGCAATAGTGCTCGGCGCACGCTTCGATGAGCGCATCTTTGTGACCGAAATGACGGAAGAGCGTGGCTTCATTTACGCCGGCAAGTTCCGCGATCTCTCGCGTGGTCGTGCCGCGGCGGCCTCGTTTTGCGAAGAGTTCGCGCGTTGCAGCCAGGATACGCAGGCGCGTGTCCTCGGGCGAGCGCGAGTTCGGAAGTGCGTTAAACATTACTTCTGCGGTTGAAAGACGGAGTCGCTGACCGCGACGTTGGTTTGATAGGACGCATAGGTTGCATTCGCCACCGCGCGAACGTGGCGGTGAATGTCAAGGTGGCGCGTGGCCACGACGTTAAAGCCGTTTTCCTGTTTGTAGGTCTGCGTCATCACGATGGCGTCGCCGTTCGTGTAGTGGAAGTCCATGCGAACGACTTGATACGTCGACGGATCGACATAGGCGATCGTATCGCGGATCTGATCGCTGAAGACTTTTTTCGTCATCCGCAGCGCGAACAGCGATTTACCGTCGACGGTCTTCTGGCCGTCGTACGCGATATTGCTGTCTTTACGCCAGTCGGACGGCGCATCGATCGCGCCGAAGAGCGAGTTGATGCCTTTGGCATACGACGGCGGGTTGTCGAAGATTACGCCGTGCTTGTCGGGGCGCTTGTAATACTCCGTTCCGACGAGGTTCGAAAAGAACCACGGGAAGCTGGTCATCTTCAAATTGACGTGAACGCGCGTTTGAAAGGTGTTCAGACCGGGGTTGCGCGCATCGATATGGCGCATAATCCCGTCGGCGGTCGGCACCGCGTCCGCTGAGACGCCGTTGGCCGCGCCGGTCACGGCGAGTAAAGCGAGGGCAAGGGGCTTGAGGAACACGGTTAAGATCTCCATCTGTGCAAGTACGTACTTGCACGCGCTAGTGTATCACGGCGTTCCGGTGAGTGCAAGTACTTACTTGCGCTTCGGTGCCGCATGATTGACGGCGAGCGCCTGGCAGGCTTTCTAGCCGCTGCCGGCTTCGAACGAGCCGCTGCGGTGCTGGACCCGCTGGAGCCCGAAGGCCCGGCCGTCTGGGCCGGCAACCCGGACGCCGACGTATATCCGGCCAGCATGCTCAAGACGCCGCTCTCCGCGGCGGCGCTCGTGCTGGTGGACCGGGGCGAATTAGCCCTCGAGTCGCGGTTTGCGGTCGAGCAAGCCAATATGACGGTCAACGATAAACCGTCGCCGCTTGTGCCGGGCTACACGGCGGCGTTGGCGGAGATTATCGCGCTGGCCATCACCCGCTCCGACAACGTCGGGACGAACATGCTCTACGACATCGTCGGGCGCGAGCGCGCATCCGGAATCGCGCGCGAGATCTTCGGGCTCGGTGATACCGCCTTCCACCGGAAGCTCTCCGGCGCCGATCCACTGATCGTCGACCCGCAATGGGACGGTAAACGCATGAACCGGCACTCGGCGCGCGACGCGGCGCGGCTGTTCCGGATGATAAAACGCAGCGAAGTTCCCTACGCGCAGTTCCTACTCGATCTGCTGAGTAAGCAAGAATGGAACAACAAACTCTCGGAAGGCCTGCGCGCCGGCGATCGCTTCGCGCACAAAACGGGCGACACGGACAGCGTCACGCATGACGGCGGCATCTTGAAACTCGACGACGGACGCGAGTTCGTACTCGTCGTGTATGCTGCGATGCCGTCGAACGATGAAAATAACGCGCGATTCGCGGCGTTTATGCGTTTATTGCGAGCAGCGTAGGGTACAACGAACTTCGTGGGCAGAGAAAGCGGGCTGCACAGGACGTGCGGCCTGCTTCATTTTTCAAAGACGCTGCGGCCGCCCACGAACGTCTGACGCACCCATCCGTTCTCGGCGCGATACACCAGCGCATTGACCGCAGGCGACCACGAATCGATTCCGGCCGCATCGACGACGGCGAAATCGGCGTACATCCCGGCGCTTAGATCGCCCGCGTCGACGTTGAGCGCGCGCGCGCCTTGAGCGGTGCCCATATCGAATGCCGTTTGCGCACCGAGTGCGCTGCCGTCCAAACGCGCGATCTTCTGCAGCAGCGAGGCCGCGCGCATCTCCTCGAAGATCGACGGCTTTACGTCCGCGTCGGTTCCCAGACCCATTGTTACGCCGAGCGATTGCAGTGACGTGACGTCGCAGATGCCGTCGCCCAAATATTGATTGGTCATCGGATTGTGAATCACGCGCGCGCCGCGCTGTGCGAGCAGCTGCTTTTCGCGCTCGTCGATGTAGATCGCGTGAATAGCGACCGTGCGTTCGTTCAAAGCGCCCAACTCGTCCAGCAGCGCGATCGGCGTATGGCCGAAGCGCTCGTAGGTTTGCGCGCCCTCGTAAGCCGCTTCGGCGGCATGCACGTGCATCATGCACTGCTTGTCCGCTGCAAACGCCGCGGCCGCGCGAAGCATATCCGGCGATGCCGCATGCAGCGAATGCGGGGCGATGCAGATATGCGTCTGCGGAAAAGCCGCCATGAGATCTTGCGTGCGCTTCGCCGCCGTATCGATGTCTTCGCGAAACGCATCCGGCGCGTACTGCGCGTCCATCCACGTGCGCGCAAAGACGAGGCGGATGCCGCAGTCGTTTGCGGCTTCGATCGCGCGTTCGGCATGCGCGTTGCCGGCGCCGTTGAGATAAAAGAACTCGGCAACCGTCGTGATACCCGCGGCCAACATCTCGCGGAACGCCGAGCAGAACGTACGGTAAACGTCGTCGGGCGATAGCCCCGGCACGATCTTGTACAACGCATCGCTGCGCCACCGCTCGAACGTCAGATCGTCTGCCCAACCGCGCAGTAAAATCTGATACGCGTGGCTGTGGCCGTTGATGAAGCCCGGAACGACGATAACGTCTTCTCCGAACGTGCGGACGGATGCGTCCGCGTATGCGGCTTGCAGTTCGTCGAACGTTCCGGTCGCAGCGATGCGGTCTCCATCGACGGCAAACGCGAAGTCCCGCACGTCGGCGCCTGCGGCCATCGCGCGCGCGCAGCGGACGATCTCGCTCACAGAATGCGCGCTCCGTCGCAGAAGACGGCGCGCGCCAAGTTGCCGCCGAAATACCAGCCGAACTCGTCCGGCGTCTCGAGCTGCAGCGCGACGAAGTCGGCCGGACCGCCCTTCTCCAGCGTCCCCGCACGCGTATGCAGCGATGCCGCCGCAGCCACGGTCACGCCGTATGCCGCTTCCGCTGCCGTCATGCCGAACATCTGCCGCGCGAAATGCGCGACGGTTTGCTGGCTGAAACACGGCGAGGTGCCGGGATTAAAATCGGTCGCAAGCGCAACGCGCCCGCCGGCATCCAGCAGCGGCCGTACCGGCGCGCGCTGCTGCAAGTTGAGATAGTGGATCGTCGCGGGGCACACCACGGTGACGATCCCGCGCCCGGCGATTGCTTCTACGTCCTGCGGCGTGATGCAGTTGCAGTGATCGACGGCATCTACTCCGGCGTCCACCGCCATCTGCGCTGCAGAACCGTACGCCATCTCATCGCAATGCACGCGCAAGCGTAAGCCGTGTTCTGCCGCAGCATTCAGATACCGGCGCGTCTCCTGCGGTGAAAAGAAGCCCGGTTCGCAGAACGCATCGGCGTACACCGCGCCGTGCGCGCGCGCGAACGGCAGGCACTGATCGATGAGATAATCGACAAAGTCTTTTTCGTTGAAGAACTCCGGCGGCAGCGCGTGCGCGCCGAGAAACGTGGCGATTAGACGCGGAAAGCGCCCGAAGCCCGACTCCCGCGCGGCGTTGCACTGCGCGATGAGATCCAGCAGTTGCATCTCGCCTGGTTTATGCAGGGCGTATCCCGTCTTGGTTTCGAGCGTCGTCGTTCCATGCTCGGCGATCGTCTGCAGGCGGCGCGCCACGGTGTTCGCAAAGGCCGCCTCGTGCTCGAGCGCGTTGCGCGTCTGTTCGACCGTATACAGCATCCCGAGCGGCGGTTTCTCTCCGGCCAAACGCGCGGCGAAATCCGGTTCGCGATCGCCGGAAAACAGCGGGTGCGCGTGCGCG
>DASSRQ010000090.1:0-5920 GCA_035701665.1 Vulcanimicrobiaceae bacterium | reverse complement strand
ATCGTGCGGCAGCGTTCGTAAGCCGCGACTTGCGGCAGATCGAGCTCCACGGTGCGCGAAGGATGCAAGGCAACGCCGGACGGCCGATCGATCTTCAGCCATTTGAGGAAAAACTTCAAACCGTTCAGCCCATCAAGAATGGTACGCTGGCGTCCACGCGGCGTACGCCGGCGAGCGTCGAGATCCGGTGCAGCACCTGATCGAAGTTGCCGTCGGCAGGCACGCTGACGAGAAACAGCAGTTCGCCCGACTCTGCGTCGCCTTCGTTCGAGATCGAGATCAGATCGGAGTTTTCGAATTTGATGGACGCAGTGCGAAAGAGTTCCTCGATCGCCTGTGAGAGGCGCATAGGATGCTCGCAAACGACTTTCACGTTTGCTTTGCGCGGGATGTGCAGCAGCCGCAGCATCGCCTTATCGGAGAGCAGCAGCGCGAGCATCGTGATGACCGTGGCCGTCAGCGCGCAGTAGAGTCCGAAGCTGTTTGCATAGCCCATCAGCAAGCCGACTGCCGCCGCCATCCAGATCGACGCGGCGGTCGTCAAGCCGCGGGCGCTGGCGCCGTCGCGGACGATGGCGCCCGAGCCCAAAAATCCGATACCGACGACGACGTACGATGGAATACGCGTATCGCCCAGGTGGGCACCCATCGCCGTGAAGGCGGCAGAGGCAGCCGCGACCAGCAGATGGGTTCGCAGACCGGCGGGTTTGGCCGCGGCTTGACGCTGGGCGCCGATGACCGCCCCGAGCGCGGCGGCGCCCGCAATACCAAGAAATGGTGAAAATGCAAATGCCACGGCTTGACGCTTCAACGCCGGGGTGCTAGGATTCTCCCCAACATGCACTGCACGCTCAGCGCCGCCTCGTATTATTATAGCCGCTCGATTCCGGGACGGCTGTATCGGTGTTTGCGCTAAGCGAGTAGCTTAGAAAGATTGCAAAACCGCTCCGGCCGAAGCCGGGGCGGTTTTTTTGTTTGTTTTGTAAGGGAGCCTTGAAATGGAAACGCTGGAATCGTTCAAAAACGCGGTAGCCACCCACATCGAAGATCATCCGATCGTCCGGATGAACCGCTACGCGTCGTGGTTCTCGCGCGGCGAGGCGACGCTGGACGAACTGCGCCACTTCACCGTGCAGTTCTCCGTGTTTAGCCACTTGTTCATCGAGGCGCAGCTGCGTAAGTGCATCAACGCGCCCGATTTGGAGTCGTACCGCGCCGGCAAAGAGATTCTGCTGAACGAACTCGGCGTGACGTTTTCGCCCACGGGCAGCGTCGACGGCGGCACGTTCCGTTTCCGTGCGGGGCACTTCGAATGGCTGCACGCGTTCGCCGAACATCTCGGACTGCGATTTAGCGAGATCGGCAAGCGCGAGCACGGAACGCCGGAAACGCTCGCGTTTTGCGATGCGCTCATGCAGTGGTACGCATCGGCCGATCTCTCCGAAAGCACCGGCGCCTCACACGCGATCGAGCATTGGGCCGCGGCCGGATTTTGGAAACAACTCATCTCCGGTCTGCGCCGCGTGAAAGAGACGCGCATGCCCGATCTGCCGCTCGGCTTTTGGACGTGGCACGATCAGCTCGAAGAGCAGCACGCCGCGCACACCGAGGAAGAACTCGAAGCGGCATTCGTGCAGCCCGGCTTCGACCGTGAAAAATTTCTGCGCGCCGGCAGCGAAGTGCTGGACGCCGTCGAGATCTTCTGGGAGGGTCTGAACGCTAGTCGATTGATTCGAGCAGCTTAGTGCGATCGAGGTAGGCGATGTGGCCGCGCTCGCGCCGGATCGCCCCCGCGCGTTCGAGCTCGGCGATCGCGCGAGCCGCAACCTCCTTTACCGTACCGGCCGCCGCCGCAACTTGCGATTGCGTCATCTGCACCAGCGGCGGAAGCGCCGGGTGCAGGCCGCGTTCGGGTGCGGCGTACGGAAGCAGCGCGATAGCGACCCGGGAAAGGATCGGCTGATGCACCTGCTCGGTCAGCGACTGCGCCAGAGCTCGGGCGTACTGCGCGCAGTACGCAGCCAATCCTTGGAAAAACTCCGGCTCGGAGGCAATATGCGCGCGCACCGTCTCGTATGGAATGCGCGCGACCGACGCGCCTTTTGAAAGCACGACCGTTTTCCCGACCGCTAAACCGCCGTCTAAAAACTCGATCTCGCCGGTAAGGTCGTAGGTGAAGCGATGATATAACAGCCGCTCGCGCCCGCCGCCGCCCGCGAAGATGCCGAGCACGCCGGCGGTCACGATGCCGAGGAAATCGCGCTGTTCGTTTTCGTTGACGACGATGTCGCCTTTGCGCAGATCGTGTTCGGTCAGATCGCGCTGGAAAGCGCGGCGCGTTTCGTCGCTCAATCGCGCGAGCATCGGATTGCGCACGAATGCCGCAGCGGCGCCTTTTCCGGAAACGGCCGGCACGCGCCGCAGATCGATCCGCCAGTGGCCCGCGCCGATGCGCCGCGGTTCGAACGAAAACGCTCCTGGGCGCAGTTGGTCGAGGCGGCTCACCAGCGCGCGCGGATGAATCTCGGTTAAAAACGCAAAGCGTTCGCCGGTCTCCAAAACATCGGCGCGATCCAATACGATCGCCGCGCGTTCCCACACGGGCAAATGGCGCAGATCTAAATCGGTAGAAGGCTGCATCGTCAACCGGGCCGTTCGTTTGCGTTCCGCCGAACTCTTTGCACGGGTGTCGCAATTCCGGCTTTTCGTGCGTTAAAAGGGTATGAAAATGTCATTTGCCGGCCTCGCGCGAGGGCTCGTTCTCGCCGCGGCTGTCCTTCCATTGTCCGCAATCGCCGCACCGGCGCCGAGCGTGGTCCATTACGCGACCAGTTTAACGCCGCTGCACGAAAACGCGCCGTATACCGGTTCGCTCGAACTGACGTACGCGCCGGACGGTACCATTCATGGATACTACTTCCCCTCGGACTACAGCGCCATGTTCGTTCCGGTCGTCGGCGGCCTAAGCGACGGAAATATCTGGCTCGAGATCGGTACCGACAACGTGGTTCGCGTTCAAGGTCATCTGCACGACGGCGTCATCGACGGCGGTGCGATCGGCCAGACCGAAAGCACGAGCTACGCCTTTACCGCCTCCCCGGCGGACGCGGGCGCGGCGGCGCGATAGCGCCGAGTGCGTGAACCTGCCGCCACTCGCGTTCGGCCGCGGGCGGCAGGCGATCCATCGTTTTTAGAAACGCCGTGAGCTGCCACATCTGCGTTTGGTTCAGCGTCCGGCTGAAGGCCGGCATACCGGTCCAGCGGTATCCGTGAGCGATCTTCCAGAACGTCACTTGATCCGGATCGTCTTCGACGCCGTCTTCTGCTAACTGCGGCGCGCGGATGTACATGCCGTCGGCCGTCGCCGTAGCCTTGGCAGATGCGTCGCCGTGACAGACCGCGCAGTTTTGCGCGTAGAGTTTTATTCCGGCGATCAGCGTCTGGTCGTTTGCGGCCAGCGGATTCTGTTGCGCCGGCAATCGTTTGAAGGTCGCATGCAGCGACGTATTCGCCGCCCAGCGCTCCATGCGCGGAGCTTTGGAATCCGCGCTCGGCGCGATCCAGCCTTGCGTGACCGTGAGATACCCGCCCAGCAGCAGGACCGCCAGCGTAACCACGATGCCCAAGACGAATGCGGCCAAGGTTTTCATCCGCGAATGGTGCCGTCTGCCGCTGGGGTTTTCCTGGGAACGCGCGAATAAGCCGGGCGATGCATCCGAGAATCCGCACGCAGGCGTATCTGGTGGGCGCGCTGCCTCTGGCGTTCTTGCTGCTCTTGTTCGTATTAGCGATTTTGATCGAGCAGGGCAGCGCGCGCGGCGGCGCCATCGAGCAAGCCACGCAAGCGATTCTGAGCGCGGATTATAAAGTCGAAGGCCTAATCACCGAAGCCGGCCGCGCGGCCACGCTTCCCGGAAAAGTGCCGCTCTCGCGGCGTCCCGCAGTCGTGCGGATGAACCGCGAAATGGAACCGGCGCTCAAACAGCTCGAGGTGCTTACGGCGGGCCAACCCACGATGCAAACACGCGTCAAAGCTCTCGCGGTCATGAGCCGCGGCGGCGTGGACGTGATCGACCGGTATGCCGCGCTCGTGGACACGGGCAAGACCGCCCAAGCGCGCACGTATGCAACATCCCCGGGCGTGCAGCGCTTGGGGCAAAAGCTCACCGCGGCGCAAGTCGATTTCAAAAACTCCGAGCGAACGCTCGAACTTTCGGGATTGATGTCGCTGCGCGACTGGATCGTGGTGTACGAACGCGCCCTCATCGTTATCTGCGTCCTCGCGATTTTGATCACGCTCTTCTTCTCCGGCCGGTTCGGCATCGGCATCGCGCGGCGCGTTCGAATGCTTGCAGAAAACGCGGAGCGGCTCGGCAACGGCGAACCGGCTAAACCGCTCGAGGGCGTCGACGAGTTCGCCGACCTCGACAAAGTCTATCAAGCGATGATGATGCGAATAGCACGAGAGCATCACGTTGCATCGACGCTGCAGCGCGTGCTGCTGCCCGACCGTCTCCCGCGCATCGAAGGCGTGCGCATCGACAGCGTTTACACGCCCGCAGCATCCGAAGAGGGCGTTGGCGGCGACTGGTACGACGTCTTCGCCCTGTCCGATCGCCTACTGTGCATCAGCGTCGGCGACGTCGCCGGACACGGCTTGCGCGCGGCAACGTTAATGGCCGGCGCGCGTCTTGCCATGCGCGCCGCGGCCCGCATCGATCCCTCGCCCGCAAACGTTCTTCAAAACGTCAACCGCGTGCTATGCGCCGACGAACCGGATACGGTCGTCACCGCATTCATCGGTCTGCTCGATTTGACTGAAGGTTCGCTGCGCTATGCGGTTGCGGGACATCCGCCGCCGCTGCTGATCTCTCCCGACGGTGACACGTCGTTTTTGGAAGCGCGCGGCTTCATGCTCGGCGCGGACGTACGCGCTGCGTACGAAGAACACAAAGTTCCGATCACCGAAGGCTGGGCGCTCGTCATGTATACCGACGGCGTCATCGAAGCCGAGCGCGATTACCTGCGCGGCCAGCGCGACTTAGAAGTGGCCGCACGCGCCGAATACTTCGAGCCGTCCGACAATATCGCCGAAGCGATACAGCGCCGCGTCATGCGCGACACGCGTCCGCGCGACGATGCCGCGCTGCTTTTCGTCGGCGTTACGAAACTCGGTGCTACGGCGCGATCGACCAAACGCACCTGGGCGCTCGACGCGCGCGAAGAATCCTCCAGCCGCCGCGTCAAACGCGCGCTGCTGTGGCACTTGGGCGAACTCGTCGAGCCGCAGAGCGATCTCTCCGCGGTCGAGTTGATCTTGGGCGAACTGATCGGCAACGTCGCCCGTCACACGCCCGGGCCGGCCGAAGTCTCGATCGAGATCGATCGAGGGCACGCGACGCTGCAGATCATGGATCGCGGCAAACCGTTTCAGCCGACGAATGGAACCGCGGACTTGATGGCGGAGAGCGGACGCGGTCTGTTTCTCGTGCGCATGATGGCCAACGATTTCCGCATCGAGCACACGACGACGGGCAACACCGTCACCGCGGTGTTGCCCGTCGCAATGGCCTAGGGTCGAGGTTTACGTACCGGGGATTGCCGCCGGCACATCCTTGATGTTCGCGCCGTTCGCTGCGGCGTTCGATTGCAGCGACGACGTTTGCGAGTTCAAGTTAGCGATATCGGCGGGATTGAACTGTCCCGCTTTCATGCGCGTCCCGACGGATGTGAGCGTGCCCATGAGCGACGATACGCCGGCGTCGAGCTTTTGCAGCAGCGGGTCTTTGCTTTTCTGAGCGATCCGCTCGGAGACTTTCGCTTCGTGATAGGCAAACAGCAGCGCCGCGCCGGCCTTCACGATCGACACCGTGCGGTGCGGTGCACCGGATGCAAACGAGCCCTGTTCGTACGGCTTGAG
>DASSRQ010000089.1:0-10902 GCA_035701665.1 Vulcanimicrobiaceae bacterium | reverse complement strand
GTCGGCGAAGCCGAACTCGGCGCCGAGAACGTCGTGTTTCCGCATGACATCGTGATGTGGGCCGAAGACATGTCGTACATGCTCGAAGAGCGGCCCGGGTCATACTTCATCGTGGGCGCGCGCGGCGAGAAGCTCGGCACGTTCCCGCAACACTGCGCGCAGTACGACATCGACAAGAAGTGTTTAGAAGTAGGCTTTAAGATGATGGTGGGTTTGGGGCTGCGCCCGTAGCCTACGATTGCTCGCGCGGCCGGCTAGAGAGCGTAATAGAATAGTGCGTTCAAAAGGTTGGCCGAGAACACGCTATCGAGAATCTGAGACTGCAAAGATGAATCGTCTTCCTGAGGTTGCATGTGGAAAGCGATTGCCGTATTTCCAATTCGGTCGCGGCGATGGGTAAGCGCGTACATCGTTCCTCTCGGAACAGTAACCTCGAGCGTATGATTTGCCCATCGCACCGCCGGCGGATCGGCTAGGCTGTAGTCCTCTTTGGTTGACGTGTAGCGTAGAACGAGGTTGCGGCGATCTGGCCGCTCATTACGGCCGGTGACAAACACGAAATGGACGACGCCGCCCTGCGCCAACGGATACGCACATACCTCGGATCGAACAACGGCGATCTGGCCGCCGGGACCGCGACTGGGTCTGACGATGCTTCGCATGGTCCAAGCGTCTCGCTGCGTCGAGCACGACGGCGACCCATCAATTTGCAGCGGCTCCAAAGCTACCGGAGTAAACAGCGCTATCGCGGCAATCGTCAAACCGGCGGAAACAGCAAGAACAGCCAGATGAAAGCGATAGCCCATCGCTTTGAAAACTGCGGCGAGAATCCAAACCAGCGGGAACGCTACCGGAAACACCAGACAGCAAAGCGGTAAAATCCAGAACCAACGAGTCAGCCTCACATAAACTTTGTACCACAAAGTTAAAGCGGCAAGCAACCGCGCCGCCACGGGACCCGTAAAGCCGCAGGCGCCGCAACCAACCAGAGCCAACAACGGCGGGCTGTGGCCAAAACCAAACCCGCAAAAGCCTTTGAACGCTTCGGGCTATCCGACGAGCAGCTCGTTGCCATGTGGCGCGTCATGGTGCTTCACCGGCGCCTCGAGACCCGCGGCTTCGAATTGAACCGTCAGGGCAAGATCCCGTTCGCTTCAGCCGGCGAAGGGCACGAAGCAGTCCAAGCCGGGGCCGCCATGGCCTTCGAGCGCGGTAAGGACCTCCTGGTCCCCTACTACCGCGACTTGGGCCTGGATATCGGCATCGGGCTCTCCGCCTACGAGGTCCTCTGCTCGCTCTTCGGCCGGGCGGCCGACCATAGCGGTGGGCGGCAGTTCCCCCACCATTATGCGAGCAAGCGGCTGGGGCTCTACAGTATCAGCTCCATCATCGCCGCGCAGACCTCGCATGCCGTCGGCGCCGCGTATGCCATGAAGGTAAAAGGCGAGAGCGGACGGGCCGTTTTGACGACCTTCGGCGACGGTGCGACCAGCGAAGGCGAGTGGCACGAGGCCATCAACTTTGCGTCCATCCACCGGCTGCCGGTCGTCTTTCTGTGCGAGAACAACGAGTGGGCCATCTCGACGCCGCTTTCCAATCAAATGGCGCAGCCGGATGTCTACAAGCGCGCGGCGGGGTACGGGATTCCCGGAGAGTGCGTCGACGGCTTCGATCCCATTGCCGTCTACGGCGCGGTGAAGGCAGCGATGGACCGCGCCCGGACCGGCGGCGGCCCCACCTTGGTCGAGGCCAAGTGCTACCGCTTCCTTTCACATACGACCGACGACGACGACCGGACGTACCGTTCGCGCGATGAAGTGGCCGAGCGCCGCAAGGACGACCCCGTACCAAAGTTCGAGCGCTTTTTACTCGAACACGGTATTCTTGACGAAGCCGGTGCCGAGGCGCTCAAAGCGTCCGTGCTGGCCGAGACCAACGACGCGACCGACCGAGCCGAATCCATGCCCTATCCGCAGCCGGCGGACCTGTACAGCAACGTGTACGCCGGAAGCCACGAGCCCTGGAGATAAAAAGTGCCAAAAAGCGACACGCAAACCCGCCGGGGCCTCGAGCGCCACGGCCTCACCGACGATCAGCTGAAAGCGATCTTCCGCAACATGCTGCTGCAGCGGCAGCTGGATAACCGCGGTTTTCAGCTCAACCGCCAGGGCAAAGTGCCGTTCGCGCTCGGCAGCGAGGGACACGAAGCCCTGCAAGCCGGCGCCGCAATGGCGTTCGAACGCGGCAAAGATATTCTGGCGCCCTACTATCGCGATCTCGGCCTTGCGATCGGTATCGGCCTGAGCGCGTACGAGATCATGCTGTCGATCTTCGCGCGCGCCGACGATCACAACGGCGGACGTCAGTTCCCCAACCACTACTCGTCCAAAAAAGCCGGCCTGATGTCGTTCAGCTCCATTCTGGCCGCCCACATTCCGCACGCCGTCGGCGCCGCGTATGCGATGAAACTGCGCAACGAACGCGGACGCGCCGTTCTGGTCACCTGCGGCGACGGTACGACGAGCGAAGGCGAATGGCACGAGTCCATGAACTTCGCGGCGATTCATAAACTGCCGATCGTGATGCTCGTCGAGAACAATCAGTGGGCGATCTCCACGCCGCTGGATCAGCAGATGGGCCAGCCCAACATTTATAAACGCGCCGAAGGCTACGGCATGCCGGGCGAACAGTTCGACGGTTTCGATCCGATCGCAACCTACGAAGTGGTGAAGCGCGCAATGGATCGCGCCCGCACCGGCGGCGGGCCCTCGCTCATCGAAGGCGTGTGTTACCGCTTCCTCGCGCATTCGACGGACGACAACGATATGACGTACCGCACGAAAGACGAAGTCAGCGAACACCGCAAGATGGATCCGGTTCCGAAGTTCGAGCGCGTGCTGCTCGACGCGGGCGTTGTGACCGCCGAAGACATCGAAGCGATGCGCAAGGACGTCCTGCGCGAAACGAACGAAGCGACCGATAAGGCCGAATCGATGCCGTATCCGGAAGCATCCGATCTGTACAAACACCTCTACGAAGGAGCCTGGCAGCCGTGGCTGTAGCCGAAACGCAAAAATCGCAGGTGCTCAACAACGTCGAAGCCGTGCGCGAGACGCTGTATGAAGCGATGAAAACCGACGAACGCACCGTGATCCTCGGCGAAGACGTGGGCAACCGCGGCAACGTGTTCTTGATCACGAAGGACTTCGTCAAAGAGTTCGGTCCGCAGCGCGTCATCGATACGCCCATCGCCGAAGCATCGATCATCGGCATCGCCGTCGGCATGGCAATGGAAGGGCTGCGCCCGATTGCCGAGATTCAGTTCGCGGACTTCATCTATCCGGCGTTCAACCAGATCGTCGGCGAAGCGGCGAAGACGCGCTATCGCAGCAACGGCGAGTATACCTGCCCGCTCGTGATTCGCACGCCGTACGGCGGCGGCGTGCGCGGCGCACTCTCGCATTCGGTCTCGATCGAAGCGCTGTTCTATCACGTTCCCGGTCTGAAGATCGTTGCGCCGGCGTTCCCCGCCGACGTCAAAGGCTTGCTCAACGCGGCCATCGACGATCCGGATCCGGTGCTCTTCCTCGAACACAAGAAGACGTACCGCTTGATCAAAGGTGAAGTGCCCGACGGCCACTACACGATTCCGATCGGCAAAGCCGACGTGAAGAAAGCCGGCAATCAACTCACGGTCGTTTCGTACGGATTGTACGTGCACTGGGCGCTCGAAGCGGCGAACGCGCTCGAAGCCGAAGGCATGAGCGTGGAAGTGATCGACCTGCGTTCGATCCGTCCGATGGACAAGCAAGCCATTCTTGAGAGCGTACGCAAGACGCGTAAGCTCCTGATCATTCATGAAGACAACAAATTCGGCGGCATCGGCGCGGAGATCAGCGCCATGGTTGCCGAGGAAGCGCTCTTCGATCTGGATGCGCCGATCCGCCGCCACGCGGCGCCCGACGTTCCGGCGATGGGCTACGCGCTTCCGCTTGAAGAAGAGTACATGTCCTCGCCCAACGAGATGGCCGAGGTCATGCGCGAGATGGTGAAGTTCTAATGGCAACAACGATTACGATGCCGCAGCTCGGTGAAACCGTCACCGAAGGCACGGTGGAACGCTGGCTGAAAAACGCGGGCGACTCCGTCGAAAAATACGAAGCGTTCGTCGAAGTCTCGACCGATAAGGTGAACTCGGAAGTCCCGGCTCCGGTGACCGGAACGATCCGCGAGATTCTCGTTCAGGAAGGTACGACCGTTCCGACCGGAACGGCGATCGCGATCATCGACGAAGTGGGAGCAGCGACCGGAACGAACGCTGCCGGCACGTCGCCAACCGAACAGGTCGCGGACTCTGCGCAAGCCGTGCGCGACAAACTCGCCGAGAGCGCAAACGAAGAGCCCGTACCGGGCTTCAACATGCCGCAGATGCCGACCAAACACGTGCAGCCGGCAGCATCGGCGCAAGTGCATACGAACGGCCACGGCGCACACGCAGTCAACGGCAACGGCGCTTCAGACAGCGCGCTGCGCGGCGCATCGCCCGCGGTACGCAAACTGGCGCGTGAAAATAATATCGATATCCGCACGCTGCGCGGCACCGGCGCGAACGGACGCGTAACGGCCGAAGATGTATTGACCGCATCGCGGATGGGGCCGGCAGCCGCTGTCGGTCAGGCCATCGGCGTCGGCACGAACTTCGGTGCGACGGGCGCACCCGCAGCAATGCCGTCCACCGGCGCGGCCGCCCCGCCCAAACCGCCGGCACAAGCGCGCCCGGACGGAACGAGCACGTACGGCGAGCCCGTGCCCGGCACCATGATTCCGCTCAACTCCGCGCGGCGCATCATCGCCGAGCGCATGGTCGAGAGCAAACATACCGCTCCGCACGCGTGGTCGATGGTCGAAGTCGACGTTACGAACGTGTGGAAGTGGCGCGCGCGCGAAAAGGACCGCTTCGAACGCGAGACCGGATACAAACTCACGCTTCTTCCGTTCTTCATCCGCGCAGTGGTCGAGTCGCTCAGCGTGTTCCCGCTGATGAACGCTAAGTTCACGGCCGACGGCATTCTGGTCGAGAAAGAAACGAACGTCGGCATCGCCATCGGCCTTCCGACGAACCTCGTCGTGCCGGTCGTAAAGAACGCGGACAAACTCTCGATCAAGGGCATCGCGATCGCGTCGGGCGATCTGATCGATCGCGCGCGCCGCAGCAAACTCACCGCGGACGATCTGCAAGGCGGCACGTTCACGGTCAACAACAACGGTGCTAACGGTTCCTACGCATCCGCGCCGATCATCAACGGTGGTCAAGCGGGCATCGTTACGATGGAAACGGTCGTCAAGAAGCCGGTCGTTACGGCGGACGACGCGATCGCCATCCGTCAAATGATGAACGTGTGTCTGTCGCTGGATCACCGCGTCGTGGACGGCTACGTGGCAAGCGGCTTCCTTGCCGATCTCAAAAAACGCCTCGAATCGATGGGACCGTCCGGCGTTCTTTAACGCCGGCAGCGTAACGATTCGGAAAGCGGCGGTGCATCGAGCACCGCCGCTTTCTTTTTACCTTGTAGATTTCGAGTCGATTGCACTAAAGAAGCGGTGTTAGCGCAGCATCGGCGTCGATGCTTGACCGACGAAGAAATTCAGCGTAAACACGAGCACCCAAAAGCCGAGAATACCGCACAAAAGGGCGATGGATTCGGCACGCTCGCGAAGCCGTGCGCTACGGCGCATCGGCAGGTCCTTAGGGAGCAGATCGGCGTGCGAGCGAAGGTGCTTCACACGGGCAGTATTCCCATTTCATCAGTGGCCGAATCGGGCGTCGTGCACCGCGGCGTCCGCACGCTCGATTAGCGTGTCCGCCGTGTCCACGGGATAACTCAGCGCCATGCCGGTGGCTGCCGGAACCCTAGCGGCTGTGAGTGCGCCCTGAATGCGTCCCGCAATCGCCTGGGCGGACGAACGATCGACGTCCACGAGAAGCACCCCGAACTGACGCTGCGAGATGCGCGCGCCGAAGTCGATGTGACGAACCTGCCCGGATATTGCCGACGCGATTTCACGCAGGTGCGACGCGACGTTTTCTTGCGCTTCGTCAAGATCGATGAAGACCAGCGCAAACGATTTGCGGCTGCGCGCACTGCGGCGCAGTTCCAATTCGAGCCGCTCGTCGAAGGCGCGCCGGTTGGAAAGGCCGGTCTCCCGGTCGATGCGGGCAAGGCTCTCGATCTCGCGGGTGAGGCGCATCTTGTCGCGGACCGCGCCGGCTACGGCAGCGATAACCTCGTCTGCGCCGGCATGCTCGGATGCCACAGCGAGGCGAGCTTGCGAAAGGGCGCGATCCAACTCGTCCGGCGTCTGTGAGGCCAGCACGGTCTGGATGGCGTCGATGAGCGAGGAGTTCATTACGGGCGAACCTCGAACCGTGGGCGAGTGCAGATTCGTAAGCATTTCCGGTTCGAGGCGGCGCACGTTCTCCCTTACCATTTGGGCAAGTGTGCGCGTCCTCACGGGCATTCGTACCGCTTGGAAGTCGGGCTGAGCGGCCCGCTCCAGACGCAGGGCTCGGCCACCGGGATGATCGAGGACTTCGATACGGTGCGCACCGTCGTCCATCGCGAGATCCTCGACGTGCTCGACCACACCTCGCTGAACGACCATCTGCCCAATCCGACCTGCGAACACATCGTCGCGTGGATCTGGGACCGCTTGGCGCCGGCGCTGCCCGGCTTGGACGAACTCGTCCTGTGGGAAACCGCAACCTCGTGCGCCGTGCTCCGAAAGGGCGAACGCGGCTAGATCATGCTCCAGATCGCGGAGATCTTTTACAGCGTTCAGGGCGAAGGTCTTTATGCCGGTACGCCCGCGGTGTTCGTGCGGCTGGCAGGCTGCAATCTTTCGTGTTCGTTCTGCGATACCGACTACTCGCTGAAAGAGCTGTTGTCGATCGATGCGGTGCTCTCACGCGTGCGCGACGAAGGCGGCGACTGTCCGATGGTGATTCTCACCGGCGGCGAACCGCTGGCGCAAAGTGAAACGCCTGCGCTGATTGCAGCGCTCCAGCGCGATGGACGCCGCGTCCACATCGAATCCAACGGCACGATTTTTACCGAGCTTCCCGCGGACGTGTGGCTTACGGTCTCGCCGAAAGAACGCGTCGATCCGCGCATGGCGCGGCGCGCAAACGAAGTCAAATTAATTGTCGACGGCGCCGTTCCGGAACAGCATCTTCCGCTCTTTGAAGATAAGGCGCTCGTGTTGCTGCAGCCCGAAGGCAACCGCAAAGAAAATATCGAGACCGCGCTTTCGTATGCCAAAGCCCATCCGCATCGCTTTCGCCTTTCATTGCAAACGCACAAACTGATCGGCGCGCGATGATCCTGGTGGCGTGCGCGGTCGGTAAGGAACTTGCGAATCTGCGCGTACGTCCGCACGTCGAACTGTTGGTGACCGGCGTCGGCCCCGTCGAGGCGGCTTCCGGGGTATCGCGCGCACTCGCGCAAAGCCGGTACGACCTGGTTGTAAGCGCCGGAATCGCAGGGGCCTTTCCCGGTGCTGCGGATGTCGGCGACGCAGTCGTCGTTTCGGAAGAGCTGCTCGAGCTCGATATCGAGACGGGCACGCCCATCACTCTTCCGCCGCCCGCGCGCATCGTGGACCGCGCCGGAGCCGATCTGCAGCTGGTCGACCGTTTAGTGGAACTCGGCTACCGGTCTGTACGGGGCATTACCGTTTCGCGTGTGACCGCGACGGATGCCACGTCATCCCGCTTGGCACGCTTCGGCGTGGGGGTCGAAAGCATGGAAGGCTTCGCCGTGCTGCGCGCCGCCGAGATAGCGGCGGTTCCGGCCGTCGAGGTTCGGGGAATATCGAATATCGTTTGCGACCGCGCCGCGAGCCGTTGGGACTTCGCCGCCGGTGCCGCCGCCGCCGAAAGGATTCTCGACGCTTTGCTTTCACTCGTAGCCGCCGATGGCTAACCCGCTAACTCTTGCGTATTCGCCCTGCCCGAACGATACGTTCATCTTTGCGGCCTGGACTAACGGCCTGATCGAGGGCGCGCCGCCGGTGCGCGCGGTGCTCGAAGACGTCGAGAATCTGAATAACTCTGCATTGAAAGCCGACTACCAACTGACCAAGGTCAGTTACGGGGCGATTCCGATGCTGATGGACGATTACCGGATTCTGCGCGCCGGCGGGGCGCTCGGGCGCGGCTGCGGGCCGCTGCTGATTTCACGCCCCGGCGAAGGCAGCAAGATCGAAGATTTTTGCGATAAGATCGTGGCGATACCGGGCGAGATGACGACGGCGTTCATGCTGCTGCGCTTGGCGATGGGCATCCGGCCGCAGACACTGATGATGCGCTTCGATCAGATCGTGGACGCGGTTGCCGCCGGCGTTGCCGATGCAGGGCTAATCATTCACGAGTCGCGGTTCACGTACAAGCAGCACGGATTGGAACAAGTTGCAGACCTCGGCGAGTGGTGGGAAAGCGAAACGGGCTTGCCCATTCCACTCGGCGCCATTCTGGCGCGCAACGATCTGGATGACGAGCTCATCGCAAGCGTAAGCGACTCCATCCACAAGAGTTTGCAGATCGCACGGACCGACGAAAGCAAAGTGATCCGCTACATTCGCGCGCACGCAACGGAGATGAGTGAAGACGTAATGCGCAGGCACATCGCAACGTACGTCACGGACTTTACGGACGACGTGGGCGAGGAAGGCGAACGCGCGGTGCGCGAACTGTTCGCACGCGCGCACGCGGCGCACATCCTCCCCGAAGCGCCGGAGCCCGTCTTTGTTTAGCGCGCTGGCGTTTGCCATGCTCGCGGCAATATTGCCGCCGGCACACGTAACGCTCGGCGACGAAGTGTTTCTCAAATCGGCGTATCGCGATCTGCACGGCCGCTGCGTCGGCATCATCACCAACCAAACCGGCGTTACGTCGCGGCTGGAAAACATCGTCGATGCTATTCGCGCGCACGGCAACATCTGCGTAAAAGCGATCTACTCGCCCGAACACGGTTTGCGAGGCGATCGTCCAGCCGGTTCGTACGTCTCGTCGTATACCGATCCGCAAAGCGGCTTGCCCGTCTACAGCCTGTACGGCCCGCAAAAACACCCGACGGCGCAGATGCTGGCCGGCGTGGACGTGATGCTGTTCGACATTCAAGATGTCGGCTCGCGCACGTATACATACGTTTCGACGATGGCGTACGCGATGGAGTCCGCCAAACAGTTCAACAAAGAGATCTGGGTGCTCGATCGCCCGAATCCGATCGGCGGCGAGATCGTCGAAGGCCCCGTGCTGGATCCGCGCTTCAAGTCGTTTATCGGTCTCTACCCGATCGCAATGCGCCACGGGATGACCGTCGGCGAGTTGGCGCGGATGTTCAACGATGCGTTCGGCATCGGCGCGCGGCTGCGCGTCATTCCGATGGAAGGCTGGCGCCGCAGCATGCTGTGGCCGCAAACGGGTTTGCAATGGGTGCAAACCTCGCCAAACATGCCCGAGTGGAGCACGGCAATCGTCTATCCGTGCACCGGACTCATCGACAATGCGGGGATGAACGGCGGCGTCGGAACGACGAAGCCGTTCAAATACGCCGGGACGCCGTCGCTCCCGCCGCAGGCATTTGCGGAAGCCATGAACGCGAACGGACTGCCGGGCGTGTATTTCCGGGCGGCGTATTGGTCGCCGCTGTTCGGCGAACGCGCCAATACCGAGATCGGCGGCGTCGAACTCGACGTCTTCGATCCGCACAAGTTCCAGGCCGTTCGCACCGCCGTCGAGCTCCTCGTTCAGGCGCATCGCTTCACGCCCGCAACGATTGCGCTGGACACGAAAATGATGTCGACGGATTGGGGAACGGATACGGTCGCGCAGCAGATCGAAGCGGGCGAAAGTGCCGAGCGGATCGTTGCGAGCTGGGAGCCTGCGCTGCAGCGGTTCAGAACGCTGCGCGAAAAATATTTGATCTACCGCTAGTCGAGGTCGCCGCGCCGCGTGCGCAGATAATTCAGCTGCCAGAGATGGATGAAGCGCTGGAGTTCTTCTTGCGACTTCTCGTCGATGTCGATAAACGCCATGCCGTAGTTGAACTTACGGCGCAGCGGATCGAAGAACGGCGCGAGCACCTTGGCGCGCAGACTCATCGGCGCAAATCCGGGGGGCTGCGAGCGAACCGTTTCGGGCCGCAATCCGAACGGGCTCTGTTCGTAGACTTCTTTCTCGACCGTCATCGCGGCCAAAAATTCGTCGGGCAGTTTGAAGTCAAGCGTCAGCTCGGAGCCTTTAACGAAGTCCTCGTCGGTCGAAAGACGCAACCCGCCAGCGCTTAAATCGTTGGCCTTACCGCCGCGCCGGCCGCGGCGCCCCTCGAGCGTATACAGCACGTCGAACTCGACGGGCATGCGAAAAGCCGAGCGCTTCTGAGAGCTCGGTGCCGCGAGTTTCGGCCGCGGACGCTCCGCTTTCCGCTTCTTGAAGAAGAACACGACGCGAAGCCCTTAAAGGCACAAAGTAGAGTTCCTTCTAAGACTCGTTCGTGCTCCTCGAACGCTTGAAAGAAGCCCTCGGCGCGGACGCGGTAAAATCCGAGCCCGAAGATCTTGCCGTCTTTTCGTTCGACGGGTATTCGCAAGGGCGCACGCCGTCCGCGGTTGTGCTGCCCTCGTCGGCACGCGATACTGCAGCCGCGGTGAAGATCGCCAACGACTGCGGCGAGCCGATCGTCGCGCGCGGTGCCGGTACCGGACTGTGCGGAGGCGCCGTTCCGGCGAACGGCGGCATCGTCTTCTCCTTCGCGCGCATGAACCATCTGCTGGAAGTGGACGTGCGAAACCGCCGCGCGCGCGTGCAGCCCGGCCTGATCAACTTGGAGCTCTCGAACCGCG
>DASSRQ010000088.1:0-15598 GCA_035701665.1 Vulcanimicrobiaceae bacterium | reverse complement strand
TAAAGAGCTCGAGATCGAACTTCCCGCGCCGGCCAAATTAAAGAAGGACGACATCGTCGCCCTGGTCGTGCAAGCGCAGACTGCCCGCTCGGGCATCGAGATGGCCAGCGGCATCCTCGATATCTTGCCGGAAGGTTACGGGTTCTTACGCCGCGGCGGCTACGTCATCGGCAACGAAGACATCTACGTCAGCCAGTCGCAGATTCGTCGCTTCGAGCTGCGTCGCGGCGACATGGTCGAAGGCCAAGTCCGCCGTCCGAAAGAGAGCGAAAAGTACTACGGTCTGATCCGGGTCGACAAGATCAACGGTTTCACGACCGAGCAGATTCGCGGACGCCGCCTCTTCGAAAAAGGCACGCCGATCTATCCGCAAGAGCGGTACAAGCTCGAAGTGCGCGCGACGCAGCTCTCGACCCGCGTCATCGACCTGTTCTGCCCCATCGGCAAAGGCCAGCGCGCGCTGATCGTCTCTCCGCCGAAAGCCGGTAAGACGACGCTGCTCAAGAACATCGCGAACTCCATCTCCATCAACCATCCGGAAGCGCACATCATGGCGCTGCTCGTCGACGAGCGTCCGGAAGAAGTCACGGACATGCAGCGCACGATCGACGGCGAAGTCATCGCCTCGACGTTCGACGAGCATCCCGAGAATCACACGGCCGTCGCGGAACTCGCGATGGAGCGCGCAAAGCGTCTCGTGGAACTCGGAAAAGACGTCGTGATTCTGCTCGATTCGATCACGCGTCTGGCGCGTGCGTACAACCAAGTCATTCCGACGTCGGGCCGTACGCTCTCGGGCGGTCTCGATACCGCCTCGCTCCACAAACCGAAACGGTTCTTCGGCGCAGCGCGCAAGATCGAAGAGGGCGGTTCGCTGACGATCATCGCGACGGCACTCATCGAGACGGGCTCCAAGATGGACGACGTGATCTTTGAAGAGTTCAAAGGCACGGGCAACATGGAACTCAACCTCACGCGCAAACTCGCGGAATCCCGCGTCTTCCCCGCCGTCGACATCAAACGTTCCGGCACGCGTCACGAAGAGCTGCTGCTCAGCGAGATCGAGATGCGCAAGATCTGGATGCTCCGCCGCGCGACGAGCGTGCTCAACTCCGGCGATATCACCGAGCTGATTCTCGACAAGATGGCGCAAACGCGCACGAACGACGAGTTCCTGCAGTCGGTTACGAAGGAAGCGCTCTCGCTTTCCCGCGGATACGACGAGGGCAACGGCAAGTACTAACCGCCGTTGCCGGTAAGAAAGAAAACCGCCGTGTATAACGGCGGTTTTTTTGTCTTTGTGGGCACTGCGCAAGGAGTGGCTGGAATTGAAGTACGCCCTGAGCACTACTTTAATGCATCGATTGCGCGGCTCAACGAGGCACGCGTTCTTGCCGCGAGCGGCGCTTTTTGCACGGCCTGCTACCTCGCAGGAATATCGGTAGAGAGCATGCTGCTCGCCTTTTGCGGTGGCAAGTTCGACCCGGCCCACCGGTTTGACGAGTTGCTCAAACTTGGAATGCGTGCGAAGATTCCATCGAAACGCACGCAGGATATCGGTGCGCTCATTTCAGCGGCGATGCAGATCTGGCGAACGTCCATGCGATATTATGATAGTGTTCGATACCGGGCCGCGATGCGCACGAGATTCCGTGAGGCCGATGCTGAGCGAAGAGGCGCCGAGGAGATGATTTTGATTGCGGATAAGGTGCTCAAGATTGGGATGGCGCTATGGACGAAGTAACGTACAAGCGGTTAATTGAGGCTCTGGAAAGCCGGATGCCCGGCGCCGTTGTCGATTTCGGGCCTAAGGTATTTCCGAATCGCGTTAGCGGTTTAATTCAGTGGGACGGCTTCGCTGAGATGAACGTCACCGAACGGCAAGATTTTGTCTGGGGAACGATTCGTGGCGCCCTGGGTCCGGAATCCGCGGACGTAAGCACTATCGTGACCTTGACCCCGCAAGAGCTGGCCGATTTTAACGAGGCAGTCTAAGAGCCGCGTCAGGCGCCGCCTTGAACCGATAGTTCCCAGCGATAGCCGTCCGGATCGTGAAACCACAAACCCATGTGCTTCGATCCCGGCGCTTCGGGTCCGATCTCGTCGCCCGGATCTTCGATCTCGACGCCGTTGGCTTTGAGCGTCTCGAGCGCCGCGCGCAGCGCATCCATGTCTTTTATGTGAAACGACATGTGCTCGATCGTTTCCGGATGCGGCGTGCCTTTGAACAGCGCGATGGTGATATGGTCGTTGCTCAAACCGACGCCGTCGTCGAAAGCAAAAATCTGCTCTAAATCGAAGTTACGTGTCCAGAACGATTTTGCGCGCTCGACGCTGGCGACGGCCAAACTAAAGTGGCCGACGACTCCTAGTGCAATCTTCATGTACGGTCTGTACCCGGTTGATGCGCCGGCACGTAGGCCTCCGGAGCCCCGAGCTCGTAGCGTACGGCCGTGGCAGAGAAGATGCGGCTGCAGAAGCTGCTCGCACACGCGGGCGTGGCGTCGCGGCGCGCAAGTGAAGAACTGATCGTTCGCGGCAAGGTGCGCGTCAACGGAAAGATCGTCCGAGAACTTGGTACGGTCGTTTCCAGCGACGATCGCGTCGATGTGAGCGGAACACCCGTTAAATTGGCGACGCAGAACGCCTATCTGCTGATGCACAAACCGGTGAACGTCGTTACGACGATGTCGGATCCGCAAGGACGGCGCACCGTTGCGGATTTAGTACCGAAAGGGTTGCCGCGCGTGGTGCCCGTCGGACGGTTGGACTACGATACGTCGGGCGTGCTGTTGCTCACGAACGACGGAGAGTTGGCGAATATCCTTACGCATCCGAAGTTCGGCGTAGAGAAGACGTACCGCGCCGTCGTGCAAGGGCGGCTGCAGCCCGAAGAGATCAAAAAGCTGCGCGAAGGCGTCCTGCTCGAAGAGTTTCAGGCGGCGGGCGCGCAGGTGCGGGTGGTCGCAACGCGGCGCGATTCGTCGGTGATCGATTTAACGATTCACGAAGGCAAGAACCGGCAAGTGCGCCGCATGCTCGAAGCGCTCGGCCATCCGGTCGTCGCGCTTGCCCGCCTGCGTTTTGGGCCGCTCAAACTCGGCGACCTGCCTCCCGGACAGAGCCGGTCGCTGACCGAGCGCGAGGTAAGTCATTTGCGGACTCTGATACGATAAGGCACGTGGACCGGCTAACTGCGCTTCCGCACGCTTACAAACTCGCCCGGCGCGACGCCCGCCCGGCACGGACGATCGTCCGTTTGCCCAACGGCGCGACGTTCGGCGGCGATGAAGTGGCGATCTGCGCGGGCCCATGCAGCGTCGAATCGCGCGAGCAGATCGAAGCGACGGCGAAAGCCGTTGCCGCGCACGGCGCCAACGTGCTGCGCGGCGGCGCGTTCAAGCCGCGCACGTCGCCCTATGCGTTTCAAGGCCTCGGCGTCGAAGGCCTGAAGTTGCTCCGGGAAGCGGCCGACCGCAACAATCTCGCCGTCGTAACCGAAGTGCTGGATCCGCGTGACGTCGAGCAGGTGGTCCGCCACGCCGACATGCTGCAGATCGGCGCGCGCAACATGCAAAACTTCAGTTTGCTGCGCGAGGCGGGCGAAGCCGGGAAGCCGGTGCTGCTCAAGCGCGGCCTGTCGGCGACCATCGAAGAGCTGTTGATGGCGGCGGAGTATCTGCTCGTCGCCGGCAACGCCGACGTCGTTTTGTGCGAACGCGGCGTCCGTTCGTTCGATAACGCGACGCGAAACTTGCTCGACCTGGCCGCTGTGCCGCTGCTGCACGGGCTGACCCATCTGCCCGTTATCGTCGATCCGTCCCATGGCACGGGCGTTGCCCGCCTGGTCACCCCGATGGCGCTAGCCGCCACCGCAGCCGGCAGCGACGGCTTGCTGGTCGAGGTGCATCCCGATCCGGCAGCTGCCGCGTCGGACGGCCCGCAGTCGCTCACCTTCGAGCAGTTTGCCGCCCTGATGTCACAGCTCGGCGTCGTCGCGCGTGCCCTCGGCAGGCGCCTTCCGGCTTCAACTCTCGCCGCCTAGGCGAGCAAGCAGGGGACCGCATACGTCCACCGTACCTTGCTCGGCGGCCTTCTGGGGCAGAACGAGTGACGGGTGTCGTTTGAGTATCGTTGATCGGCGGTAGAAAGGTACGCGCCTTTACACTGTCCTTCATAAGCTACGATAGGAAAGAACGCATGAGTCGTATTTCTCGCTTGGCAGCATCCGCCGCGGTGCTCGCACTCGCCGGGACGTTCGCAGCACCTGCCTCAGCGCAGTACGCGAACGAATATTATCCGCCCCATTTGGCCCACCAGGCCAAAAGCACGAAAGCGATCGCCGGCAGCGGTCTGGTTATCGTGCAGGTGCAAGTCAACGCAGACGGTTCGCACCACGTCGTGAAAGTCATCAAGTCGACGAATTCAGGCGACAACGCCGCCGCAATGGACATCGCGCAGCGTTCGACGTATCATCCGGCGACGCGCGGCAAGAAAACCGTAACGGCATTCTATGACTTCACGCTCAAGTTCACCGGTAAGACCGTTGCCAACGCGGGCGAGTCCAGCGGCGGCGGCGGCGGAACGAAGTTCACCGGCGTAGCGGGTCAGATCGACACGATGATCCGTAAGGGTAATTACAACGGTGCAAAAGCTGCGGCAACGTCGGCGCTTGCATCGTCGCCCGACAACGGAACGCTGCTTTCCGAACTCGGTGCGGCTAATTACTTTTTAGCCGACTATCCGTCCGCTGCAGAAGCGTTTGCAAAAGTGACGGACCTCAATAAAGAGTTCAAACAAGTCGCTGCAAACTCGTTCATGCAAGCCGCGCAGAAGTTGGTGAACACCAACGCGTCGCTCGCACTCGCGTATGCGCAGCGCGCCGCGGTGCTCTCGCCCGGAGGCGGCGCGTTCTACGCGCTCGGCTCGGCCGAACTCGCATCGGGCAACGCAACGCAAGCCGTTCAGGATCTGAAGAAAGCGCGCGATGCAGTCTTCGCCGATCCGAAAGCCGACGTCAAGTCGCGCGTGAACGTCGACGCGCAGTTGTATCAAGCCGAGCAGAAAGCCGGCGACACGGCATCGGCCAGCACGACGATGGACGAGATCAAACGTCTCGATCCCAACAACCCGGCGCTGGGTACGATTCAAGCGAACACGTACATCGCGCAGGGTCAGTCGCTGCAGCGCGAAGGCAAGTATGACGATGCGATCGCGGCGTTCCAACAGGCGGCGGCCACCAACATTCCGGATGCCGTGGTCACAGGAAACTTGTCGGCGGCGTTTGCCATTAGCAGCAAACTCTCGCAAAAGGACGCCAAGCCGACCGTTGCAGACTACCAAAAAATGCAGGGTTTCGCCGATAAGGCGCTTGCTATCCGCCCGAACGATCCGCAGGCGAATTTCGCCGAAGGTATCGCGCTCGCGGGACAATATCTGGTCGGTAACAAGAGCGACGCGTCGCTCAAGAGCAAAGCGCTTGCCGCACTCGCTAAGGCAAAGTCCGAGGCGCAAGCGAGCGGCAACATGTCGCTGTCCATCGCGGTGGACAACTTCATTAAACAGTCGCAATTGCAGTAGCCGCGGAGGGGCTGCTGCCTTTACGAGGACTTTGCGTGGAGGTGGACCAATAGTCCGCCTTCACGTACGGGGGGTCGGCTCCCGTACATTTCTGTCTTAGCGCACAAAACGTTCCCGTACAACGGGGGGTCGAAAAAGAATAGTGTTTAGCGGTTTTCTATCTTTCATGCAGCAAGGCGGCTGGGACATGTGGCTGCTGCTTCTGCTGTCCGTGGCCGGTCTTGCAGTCGTCATCGAGCGTTTGATTTTCTTCGCTTCGCAGCATGGCGACACTAAAGGTCTGCTTCGTGCGATCGGCCAGCGCATCGCGGCCGACGACATCGACGGTGCGGTCAAGGTTTGCCGCGGTCAAAAAGGCATGCTGCCGCGCATTCTCGAGTTCGGTCTTCTCCGCGGTGAGAAGAACCGCGCCGACATTACGGACGCGCTTTCGATCGCGCTCATGGAGCATCTGAACTCGCTCGAGCGTTACCTCGGCATCATCGGTACCATCGCCGTCATCGCGCCGTTCGTCGGTCTGTTCGGTACGGTTCTCGGTATTATCCGCGCGTTCCAAGACATCGCACTCAAGGGCAACTCGACGCCTGCCGTCGTTGCGGCCGGCGTTTCGGAAGCACTGATCACCACGGCTACCGGTCTTATCATCGCCGTCATCGCCGTCGTGTTCTTCAACTACTTCAAGACGCGCATCAAGGCATATAACCAAGAGATGATCGTCGCCGCCAACCAGATGGCCGAGATGCTTCACTTCCACAACACCGGCTCGCCCATCCCCACCGACCTGTATCAACCGGTCAAGTAAGGTACTTACGTGAGCCTACTCTCGGCAAAGCAAGACGAAGAGGTCATGGCGGAGATCAACATCACGCCGTTCACCGACGTTTTGCTCGTGCTGCTGATCATCTTCATGATTCTCGCTGCGCTCGTAACGCCTCCGGGCTTCGAGAAAGAGTTGCCTAACAACAACAACTCGCAGCCGCAGAACCAGAAGAAGCACGACGACATCGAGGTGGACGTCAACAATCGCGGCGTGATCTTCGTCGACGGCCAGAAAACGGACGTCAACGGAATCTACGGCATCATGCTCACCGAGCGTTCGAAGCGCGGCAACAAGCACGTCTCGATCGTTTCGGATGCGAAGGCGCCGTACGGTACCATCATCCGCATCCTGGACGCGGCGAAAGTCGCGGGCCTGGAAGACGTCGGTTTCGTTACATCATAACGTGGAGGTCTTGATTTAATCCGTGGCCGTTTCAACTGGTCAAGGCGAAGAAGAAGTCATGTCGACCATCAACATCACGCCCTTCACGGACGTGTTGTTGGTCCTCCTGATTATCTTCATCATCCTTGCCTCCGTCACTAAAGAACCGCCGCTTCCGCTGGCGAAGAATCGCGACAAAGTGCAGCCTTCGCAGATCGTCGTGATCATCGACAAGGACAACAAGATCGAGATCGGATCGAACTCGGTCACCGTTGCCGATGCGAAGAACGCGTTTTCGGATCTGCAAGCCAACACCGGCCATAGGTTCAAAAGCGTGATCATTAAAGCGGATCCGCATGCGAACTACGGCACGATCCTTCAAGTCATGGATGCCGCGAAATCGGTAGACCTTACCGAGTTCGGCCTCGCCAACAAGATTGAAGGAAGCAAAACGTAGACGATGCCTAACGCTGACAAATCGCCGTTTATTACATCCGGTGAACGGTTCCGAAGCTACCTCGGCATCGCGATCGTTGCATCGCTGGTGATCCACTTTCTCGTCTCGCCCTTCATGCGTAATTTGACGCAGCACACCGAAGAGCAGCAAGTCGAGAAGGTCTCGGTTACCAAGCGAATCATCGTGAAGCCGCCGACGCCGCCTCCGCCGACGCCGACTCCGCCGCCGCCGAAAACGACGCCGCCGCCGAAGCAGCAGGTCCAGCAGCCGCAAGAACGGCTCAAGGTCCAGCCGCCGAAGACGACGAGCAACAACGCGTCGACGTCGAGCAACGAGACCAAGTACGTTGCACCGAAGAGCGGTTCGGAGAACGGTGTCCCCGCGGGCAACTCGGCAACCGGCGCGCCTGCTGCGGCAACGCCCGGACCGCCGGCCAGCACGCCGACGCCGAAACCCGCATGCGCAACGCCGCAGCAAGAAGCTACGGCAACGCAGCCGGTAACGCCGGATTATCCGGACTCGGCTCGCGAGCAAGGCATGGGACGCGTCGAAGTCAACGTCACCGTTTCGCTATCGGCGACCGGTGCCGCGACAGCCGCTACGGTGGCGAACTCGTCCGGAAACCTTGCGATGGACCAAGCTGCAAAACAGGCAGCGATGCAGTCGGTGTACGCACCGAAGATCGTTGACTGTCAGCCGGTGCCTTCGCAGTACATCTACCACGTAACGTTCGACCCCAACGGGTAAGCGCAACACACGTGACTAAGACGCAAAACGCTCCCGCAAGGGAGCGTTTTGTCTCTCGACGGACGATCTTTTTAGCAGCGATCGCGATATCGCTGCTCGTTCATCTTTTCTTTGCCGGCTATCTGCCGTGGAAGCTGGGTCCGGTTGTCCAGCCGGAAGAGCGGATGGCGCGCGTGCGGATGATCAAGGTCTCGCGCATCACGCCGCCTCCACCGCCGCCGCCGACGCCGCAGCCCACACCGGCTGCGAAGTCCAGCGTACAGCCGCCGACACTGACACCGAAGACGACGGGCAAACCAGCGGCTTTGCATAACGTTGTCGCTCCCGTGCGCGCGCTCACGCCTGCGCCGAAGCCTTTGCTTACGCCGACGCCGTCTCCGAGACCGTCGGTGACGCCCGCGCTCGGACCGTGCGGCGGACACAAAGATGTCGATCCGGCCGTGCAGACGACGCCGGATCCCGCAGACATTCCGCCCGAGGCGCGCGCGAGCAAAGTGACCGGTACCGCGCAGATCAAAGTGACGCTGGACGCGCAGGGGCACGTCACCGCGACGGCCGTAGCGCAATCTTCCGGAAACACGGGCCTAGACGGTGTCGCCGCGCAGTTAGCGCGCGAAGCGACGTACTCACCGAAGTACGTGAACTGCCGCGCAGTTGCCGGCGAGTTCTTGTTCTCGGTGCACTTTAGCGCTATTTAGTAACGTCATCCTGAGGTATCGAAGGACCCTGAGGCATCGAAGGGGAGCGCGTAACAACTGCGCCCTTCGAATCAGCGCCGCAGCGCGGCGCTTTCCTCAGGGTCCTTCGATACCTCAGGATGACATAGTGTGATGCAGTCGCGCGCGCAGGGCGCGCACGCGCGGGGGTATGTGGAGTTAAATAACTCCCATGTCGCGGAGTAAGCGGAGCGTGTCGATGTACCGGCGCAGGTCGGCTTCGGTGGATTCGTCGATCTCGGTGAAAGCCACGCCCGTGCGATAACGCTGCAGCAACGGGTCGAACCGTGACCAGCGCACCATGCCTTTTAGGCGGATCATCGGGCGCGTGTCCCCGCGCAGCTCGAGTTGCACCGTGATCGGCGCATCCTTCACCAGCTCGGCGTTCGTAATCATGGCCATGCCGCCGGGCGCGATGTCGTACGTCTCCGTGAACTCGGGCGCAAACTCCGACGAGATGCTGTACGACACGAGCAAAGTGTCACCAACCCGCTCGAACTCGCGGTGATGACCGAATTGCTCTTCTTGATCGTCCACTTCGAGCGCCTTAAACCGCCTCCAGGAGCAATCCTCCCGGCGACGTATCCTCGGCAACGTGTCTTTCGTCCAAGCTCTAGTTCTGGCCGTACTGCAAGGCGTCAGCGAACTATTTCCGGTCAGCAGCCTGGGGCAAACGATTTTGATCCCCGCGCTGCTGCATTGGGACAATATCAACCGATCCGATCCCAAGTTTTTGGCATTCGTCGTCGTGCTGCATCTGGGCACCGCGTTTGCGCTCGTCGCGTTCTATTGGAAAACGTGGACGCGCATCGTCCGAGCGCTCGTAGCCAGCGTCATCCGGGGTAAAGTCGGCGACGACCCGTCCGAAAAGCTCGGCTGGCTGCTTGTCGTCGGAACCGTGCCGGTCGGAATTCTCGGCGTGCTGCTCAAAGATCCGGTCCGGCAGTTCTTCGGAAGCGCACGCCTGGCCGCGCTGTTCCTGATGCTGAATGCCGGCATCATGTTCTTCGGCGAGTACCTTCGCCGCCGGCAGAAGCGCGCCGCGGGGCGCAAGGATAAGCCCATCGAGAAGCTTTCGTGGATGCAGAGCGTCCTCATCGGCTTAGGGCAGGCGCTCGCGCTGTTTCCGGGCATCTCGCGCTCCGGCGCTTCGATGGTGGCCGGACTGCTCGCAGACCTCGACCACGAAGACGCTGCAAACTATTCGTTTCTCCTGGCGACGCCGGTGATTTTGGCAGCCGGGCTGCTTGAGATTCCCGAGCTCTTGGCGCCGGGCGCGCGCGTAGTGCTCGCTCAAGCGGTTACCGGAGGTATCGTCGCCGGAATTGCCGCGTATGCATCGGTAGCCTTTCTCGTACGCTACTTCAAAAACAACGATTTGCGCCCGTTCGGATGGTATTGCCTCGTGTTTGGCGCATTCTGCTTCGTACTAGCATCTAGAGGAGTCATCCATTGAAAGCACTTGCGGTCGTACTCGGAATCATTCTGATCGTGCTCGCCCTGCTGGCATTTACCGGCGCACTGAATCTGCACTCGCGTTCGCTCGGCTTGGACGGCGCGCATCACGTCAAGCACGGAATCATCTACATCGTGCTCGCGTTGCTCTGTTTCGTTTGGGCGCGTATGTCGAGCGGAACGACCGCTATTTCGTCCCGATAAGGTACGTCTCGCCGGGCGCCGGCGAGTAGATCTCCACTTTGGGCCGCGCGTTTCGTACGTGCGGCTCAAGTTCTTTTATACGGGACTCCGTAGTCTGAACGATGACGACCGGATAGTCTTGCGCGTTCGAAAGCACGCTTGCAAACGCGCGCGCGTAACCCTGTTCGTCGGAACTGCGCGCGCCGAACAACGAGTCGCGGTACGCGTGCTCGATGTTGTAATACGGATTGCCCTGCCACCAGGCTTCCCACATCCATATGCGGGCGTCGGCGCTGCGGAACGAGTTGCGCGCGGGCGGCGATAAAAACAGCGCATCGGCTTGCTGCGCCGA
Source organism: Vulcanimicrobiaceae bacterium (assembly GCA_035701665.1). Classification (GTDB taxonomy): domain Bacteria; phylum Vulcanimicrobiota; class Vulcanimicrobiia; order Vulcanimicrobiales; family Vulcanimicrobiaceae; genus DASSRQ01. The sequence continues at coordinate 4,907 of DASSRQ010000088.1, read as the reverse complement.
GATCGTCGTGAGCACGTCGGAACGCCGCACGGTATTGCGCCGCAGATTGGTGGAGACCCAGCGCTCGGTTTTGCGGATGTAGTGCCACGCCAGTTCGCTGGGCGGCACGTCCTGCATGTCGTCCGGAAAGTGCGCTTTCTGCAGCCAGTAACACAGCACGTTCCAAAGGCCGAAGATGGCAAGGCCGGTTTGTCCATCGCTGCGCAAGTTGTGCACGTTGTCGTGCCAAACGCCCAGATAGATGCACTGCTCTTCGGTGAAGAAGACGCCTTCCCACGCTTTGAATAGATCGACCGAGTAGATGCGGCCGGGCAGCATCTCGACGATCTCGGCGACTTCGTTATCGCGCAGCACCGTGAAGTCGTTGACCACCAGCCCGTCGCCGGCGCGCACGAACCATTCGACCAAATCGCCGCCGTGCACCGCAAAGTCGTGACGCTTGAGGTAGTTGAGATGCGTCGGGATGCCCATGAACGGGTCGACGATGCTCTTGCAGCCGTACTGCAGTAAGATCTCTTCGATTCGCGAGGCGCAGATGCGGCGCGTGCGTTCGTGCAGTTCGATCATGCGTGCTGTTTCAATATGCCGGCGAGTGCTCGCACCGCCGCGGGATCGAATTGCGTACCGGACGCGGTTTCCAAACGCGTGACGGGCAAGGTGCGGTCCTCCGTGATCTTTGTCGTACGCGCCTGTTCCAAAGCGTCGTATGCCACCGCAACCGACAAAGCCCGCGCACCGAGCGGAATATCGCCCGAACGCAAACGTTGCGGTCCGCCGGTTCCGTCGAACCACTCCGCGCGCGCACGCACGATCGGCTCTACTTCCCGTAAGAACGGATGGCGGCGGATGATATCGGCCGCGCAGACGGCGTGCTGCGTACGCAGATCTAGGCCCAGCCGCGCAAGCGGATCGAACTGCTCGTCTTCCATCTGCGCGTCGCGCAGCTCGCCTAAAGCGAAGATCTCTGCGGCAAGTGCGGCTGCGTGCTGTTCGGCTTCGCTTCCTTCGAGCGCGCGGACGAGCTCGCGCGTGGTAAACGCAATGCGCGCAGCGCGCCCGGGCGTCGCGTTGTGCGAATCGATCGACTCGCTGAGCACCGAAAGCACCGCGTCGCTCGCACCATCGTCTGCGCGCAATGCGTGCACGGGTACGGCGGCCGGTGCGATCTCGGCGCCCGTCATGTGATACCACATGACGAACGAACGCGTTTGTTCCGGCGAAAACGCGCGGCCCGCACCGGAAGTGATTGCCGCAAGCGCTTCTTCCGGATCGTCCATCGAAACGAACGTTTGGGCGATGTGCAGGATCTGCGCGGACGCCGGTACGCCGCTCCAGCGCAGCTGATCCGGATAACCGGTGCCGTCCCACTGTTCGGCTTGCCAGCGCACGATGTCGGCGCAGCCTTCCGGCAATCCGGGAATCATTCGGCAGATGCGCGCGCCCTGCGCCGGGATGTCGTCGCGCGCAAGCGACCGGGCGCGATCGTTTAAGTCTTGTGCTTTTGCAAACGCGGCATTCGCGATTGCGCCGGCGTTTCGAAGCAGCGCGGCAAAGTACAGCGCATCGCTTTCGTTTTCGGGAAGTTCGTCGATTTGCGCGATCGCTGCAGCAAGCGATGCGACGAGCCGGCCTTGCGCAGCAGGGGTGCCCGCAGCGTGATCCGCAACCGCTCCGAAAAACGCGAGCGCATCACCGAGGGCCGCGGACTCAGAGGCCGAACTGGGGCCGGAACCTTCTGCCAAGGACATCGTTCGCTCGTTTTTCTAAAGCTGTGCCGAAACCCTCACACCTTGCCGCGGACGGCAGCCTTTTCATGGTTGACGTCTCGGAAAAAAATGCCACCGCCCGTACCGCCGTCGCTCAGGCGCGCGTGAATATGGGCCATGACGCCGCCCAGGCGCTGCGCGACGCAACGGTCGCCAAGGGCGATGCCTTTGCCGCTGCGCGCGTCGCGGGAATCATGGCCGCCAAGAACACGGCGGGTATCGTTCCGCTCGCGCACCCAATCCCGCTGTCGTCGGTAAACGTTACCTTCTCGTGGGACGGCGATGTGCTGGTAATCGAGGCCGCGGCACGGACGGTCGCGCAGACGGGCGTCGAGATGGAAGCGATGGTCGCCGTTTCCGCCGCCGCACTGACGATGTACGACATGACCAAATCCATCAGCAAAGCCATTACGATCGAGCAGGTCCGGCTGCTCTCGAAGACCGGCGGAAAGAGCGGCGACTACCATGCCGTTTAAAGCGGCGCTGCTCGTGCTGTCGGACCGCGCGGCCGCGGGAACGCGGGCCGACGGCTGTCTGCCCGTCATGCGCGAACGGTTGGCCGGATACGACATCGTGCGCGAGACGGTGCTGCCCGACGACGCGGGCGCGCTGCAAGCCGAACTTATCGACCTGTGCGACGGCGCGGCTGCCGAGTTGGTGTTGACGAGCGGCGGAACGGGCCTCGGCCCGCGCGACCGCACGCCGCAAGCGACGCTTGCGGTGCTCGATTACGAAGTACCGGGCATCGCCGAGGCGATGCGTGCGGCATCGCTTTCGATCGTAAAAAGCGCGATGCTCTCGCGTATGGTCGCCGGCGTTCGCCACCGCACGCTGATCGTGAATCTGCCGGGCAGCCCGAAAGCGGCCGGCGAATGTTTGGACGTGGTACTGCCGGTGTTGCCGCACGCGCTGGAGTTGCTGGCCGGGGAGCCCGCGGACGGATGAACTTCGCGCAGGCGCAAGCCTATTTAAATTCGACGGTCAACGAGCAGCGGTCGCGCCGCGAACCGATCCGGCTCGAACGGATGCGCGCCTTTTTGCGCGAGCTGGGCGATCCGCAGACGAAATATCCCACGATCCAGGTCGGCGGTACGAGCGGCAAGGGGTCGACGTGCACGATGCTCGCATCGATCTTGCTGGCATCCGGAAAACGGACCGGCCTGCACACGAAGCCGCACATCCGTTCGGTTACCGAGCGGGCGCGTATCGACGGCGCCCCGGTCTCCGAAGATCGCTTTGCGGAACTGCTTACCGAGATGCTTCCGGCGATCGACGCGGTGGATCGCGAACATTCGCGCCCGTCGTATTACGAGACGCTGCTCGCCCTCGCACTGCTGCATTTCGCGCAAGCGCAGGTCGACGTCGCGGTAATCGAAGTGGGCATCGGCGGGAAACTCGACGGCACGAACGTGCTGGTTCCCCGCATATGCGCGATCACGAACGTCGGACTCGATCATACGGATGTGCTGGGCGAAACGATCGAAGAGATCGCGGCCGATAAGGCCGGTATCGCGAAACCCGGCGTTCCGCTCGTGTGCGGCGTCGAACAGCCGGTTGCGCGCGAGATCGTACGCGAAGCGTGCGAAAAAGCCGGTGCGCCCTTTATCGCGGTATCCGATGTGACCGAGGTGCTCGATGCGAACGCGCAGCCGTTCAGCCAATCGTTCCGCGTGCGTACCGATCGCGCCGAGTACGCGGTCGAGCTGCCGTTACTGGGATCGTTCCAGCAGCGAAATGCCGCAACGGCGGTCGCCGTGTGCGAGCGGCTGGGCGATCTCACGCCGGAAAAAGAAGACGTCGAGCGCGGATTTGCAACGCTCTCGCTCAACGGCCGCATGGAGTATTTCCCGTCGCATCCCGGCGTGGTGTTCGACATCGCGCACAACCCGGACAAAGCCCACCATTTAGCCGATGCGCTGCGCGAAACGTTCCCCGGCCGGCGCATTGTATTCGTCATCGCGATCGGCGAGAGTAAAGACGCGAACGAGATTCTGCTCGCACTGACAGAGCTGCAAGGCTCGTTTATCTTTACGTCGTTCGAAGCGCAAGGCCATACGGCTACACGTCCGCAAAAACTTGCAAGTATTGCCGAATCGCTCGGGTTGTGGGGACGGCCGATTCAGGATCCCGTCGAAGCGCTGCAAATTGCGCGCCGCAACGCGGGCGCGGACGACATCGTCGTCGTCACGGGCTCGACGTTCGTGGTCGCTCAGCTGCGCGCTTGGTGGATGGAGCACGTTGCGCCTTCGCGGTCGTGAGATAAAGTGGGGCAGCCGCACGTACGTCATGGGAATCGTCAACGTCACGCCGGATTCGTTCTCCGGCGACGGCGTTGAAGATCCGGTACGCGCGGCCGAACACGCTCGCATGCAAGCTGCCGGTGCGGATATCGTCGACATCGGCGCGGAGTCGACGCGACCGGGCCACGTTCCGGTAGACGAACGGACCGAGCTCGCGCGATTGCTGCCGGTAGTTCGCGCCGCGCGCGAGCAGATGCCGGACGCCGTGATCTCGGTCGACACGTATAAACCGCAGGTGCTCGCAAAAGCCATCGAAGCGGGCGGCGATATGCTGAACTCGGTTTGGGGCATGCCTGAGCCGCTTTTGGATGAGGCCGCGGCATTGGGTGTGCCCGTCGTGATCATGCACAATCGCGAGAACACCGAGTATTCCGGAAGCGTGATGGACGAAGTACTGCGGTTTTTGGACGAAGCGGCGAACCGCGCGGTGAAAAAAGGCATCGATCCGCAGCACGTGATCGTCGACCCCGGAATCGGATTCGGAAAAACGCCGGATCAGAATCTGGAAGTACTGCGCGAACTTGCCCGGCTGAAAGCGCTCGGATTTCCGGCGCTCATCGGTACGTCGCGCAAGTCGACCATCGGCAAACTCACCGGCAAGCCGCCGCAAGAACGCGTATACGGCACGGCTGCGACGACGGCGCTGGCAATCGCCGCCGGAATCGATATCGTGCGCGTGCACGACGTTGCAGCGGCACTGGACGTCGTGCGCGTTAGCGATGCGATCGTGCGTAATTGGAGACCGGCGCAATGGACGTAATCGAACTGCGCGGCGTGCGCGTGATGGGCAAACACGGCGCGAACCCCGGCGAGCGCGAAACGGAGCAGCCGTTCGATCTCG
>DASSRQ010000087.1:0-2538 GCA_035701665.1 Vulcanimicrobiaceae bacterium | reverse complement strand
GCGGCGAACGCGGCCGCGGAGGTGATTGCCACCAGCGAGCCCGCCACGAAAAACTCCGCGGCCGCAACGCCCCAAAGGCTATCCACGAAAACCACCCCGTGCGCGGCGAGCACCGAACCGAGCGACGTGCGGGTGCCGAGCAGTTCCAGCAGCATGATGCCGCTGGCGACAGGCGGGAACGCCAGCGGCAGCGCGAGGACCGAGAGCAACGCTCCTTGCGGCGCGCGCGGCAGCCGCGCGAGACCGAAGCCCGCCGGGACGCCGAGCAGCGCCGCAAAGCCGATAGCGAGCATCGATGCGGCCAACGACGTCTGCATCGCGTTTCGTCCGGAAGATGACAGTAACGCCGCAACTGCATCGGCCGGAGGCACGGCGGCAATGGTCGCGACGAGCGGCGCGATCATGATCGCAGCCAGAACGGCGGCACATGCGAGGGCTAACCGGGGGCTCGCTTTTATTCGCAAAACTTTACCAAAGAATGCAAGCAAGGCGAGGCGACGCCCGGCGATTGCGGGAATGCTTCCAGCGATATGACGCAACGTGCGTGGCGGGTTCTGCTTGCCGACGATGACCAGGCAATATGTTCGCTCATCGAGACGGTACTCCGCAAAGGCCCTTATGAAATCGTGGTGCGCAACGATGCCGAAAGCGCACTGGTGGCTCTCGACCGTGAGGGCCGTTTCGATATCATCATCTGCGACTTCATGCTTCCGGGCATCTCGGGCATCGATCTCGTCGAGCGGCTCCGGGCGGACTCGCGCACGCGAAACGTCCCGATCTTGATGATCTCCGGCCATACCAACTACGCGATGGACGGCCGCGCGAAGAGCGCCGGCGCGAACCTGTTCCTCAATAAGCCGTTCACGATCTCGCAGCTGCGCACGGCGGTAAACAGCCTGCTCGCGCAGCCCAAAGCAGACCCGCTCGAAAACACCGCCGTCAACGCGCGTTAGTTTTTAGCGCCTTGCCTTTCATAAAGATCCTCGTCGTCGCCCTCTCGCTGGGGCTCGACGTCTTTGCCGTCGGCATCGGCGCCGGCATGCGGGTCACGGACGCGCGCATCAAAGTGCGCATCGGTGCGGCGTTCGCCAGCGCCGAAGTCATCATGAATCTGATCGGGCTGGGTCTCGGTAAGGCGGCCGGCGCACTCATCGGTGACGTGGCCGGCTATATCGGCTTCGTCGCGCTCGTCGGCGTCGGCATCTACATGATCTACGAAGCGGTCAAAGAGTCCGAAGCAAAGCAGCCGCTGGACATGTCGCAAGGCTGGGGCCTGTTCATCGCCGCGCTTTCCATTAGTTTGGACTCGCTCGGCATCGGTTTTTCCATCCTGTACATCGGCGTGCCGCTGGCCGTGTCGCTCGCGGTAATCTTCGTTGTGTCCGTCGCAATGACGGCCGCCGGCCTCACATTGGGCCGCGCGCTCGGGCGCCGCGTGGAAGAACGCGCCGAACTGTTCGCGGGCATCATTCTGGTTCTCACCGGCGCTGCGTTTTGCGCCGCAAAAGCGTTTCACTTAGGTTAGGCGAACTGCGCCCGCATGGCAGTCGGCTCCGCACTTTTGGATGCGGCGCTTAGCGGCGGCGCGCGCCGTCTCTTCGTCGTCGGCACCGGAAAGAACGTAGGCAAGACGGTCGCAATGCGCGCCATCGCCGCGGCAGCGTACGACCGCGGGCTAAAGGTCGCGCTGACGTCGAGCGGACGCGACGGCGAGGCGATCGATGCGGCCGGCGATCACGCGAAGCCCCGGCTGTTTCTACGCGACGGCACGATGCTCGCAACCGCGCGCGGACTCGTTCCCCCGCACCCGGCAGCGGAGGTTCTCGACTGCACGGCGTGGCCGACGGCGGCCGGCGACGTGACCCTGCTGCGCGTGCGGCGCGCCGGATTTTTCGAACTCGCCGGTCCGGCAAGTGCCGCTGCGATGCGCGAGTGTGTCCACCGCTTCGAACGATGGGGCGCGGACCTGGTCATCGTCGACGGCGCGCTCGACCGCGTTGCGCCGCTTGCGGCGGGCGCGGATGCGATCGTCGTCTCCGCCGGAGCCGGCGCCTCACCGACACCGGACGAGGCAGTTATCGAAGCGTCCGCGCTGACGCGCAGGCTGCGGATCCCGCAGTTCGATCCGAACGAGGAATACGTACGGATCGACGGCGCGCTGACGGCTGCTCGCGCATCGCAGCTCGCCGCCGCGAAAGAACGGCGTCAAATCGTCGTGCGCGACGCAACGCACCTCGTCGCGTCGGGCAGAACGCTGCTCGGCATTTTGGACCGGCTCGACGTACGCTGCGTGAAGCCGCTGAACGTGATCGCGGTAACCGCCGCATCGATAGGCCCGGACCGGTATTTCGAACCGGCAGCATTTTCACACGCGCTCGCGCAGGCAACTGCGCTTCCGGTTTACGACGTCTATGCGCAAACGCAGGTTCGCGCCGCATGAGGATCGCGCAGATCGCGGACGCGGTAACGGCCGGCGCGCTCGATACGGCGTGGCTGTATCGAACGCTCGAACCGGCAAGCGCGTTCGGGCGCCGTGCC
>DASSRQ010000086.1:0-5051 GCA_035701665.1 Vulcanimicrobiaceae bacterium | reverse complement strand
CTTTGATCTGGGAGACTTGCGCTAAGATCATGCGACTACCGCGCCCTTCGATGCCTCAGGGTCCTTCGATTCCTCAGGATGACTGGGCGGGCACGCGTTCGTAAGCGCGTTCTCCAAATCCCAGATGAGATCGTCCGTGTCTTCCAATCCGACCGAAAGACGCACGCTCTCCGGCGCGACGCCGGCGTTGCGCATCTCTTCGTCACTCAGCTGCGAGTGCGTCGTCGATGCCGGGTGAATGACCAGGCTTTTCGTATCGCCGACGTTGGCCAAGTGGCTCCAGAGCTCGAGCGCATCGATAAACCGCCGTCCGGCCTCGCGCCCGCCGCGAATGCCGAAGGTGAAGATCGAGCCGATTGCCGGCGCCTTCACCCACTCGACTTCCGGCCGCGACTGCAGAAACGCGACGATGCGCTTTGCATTCTCGACGTGCGCGCGCATGCGCACCGGCAGCGTCTCAAGCCCCATCAGCAGCAGCCACGCGTCCATCGGCGAGAGCTGCGATCCGACGTCGCGAAGCACTTCGGCGCGCGCGCGCATCAGGAACGCATACTCGCCGAACGTTTCGGTGAACACTTTGTTATGGTAACCGGGACTCGCTTCCGAGAGCAGCGGAAACTTGCCGTTGCCCCACGGGAACTTGCCCGACTCGATCAGCACGCCGCCGATAACCGCGCCGTGTCCGCCGATGAACTTCGTTGCCGAATGCAGCACGATATCCGCGCCGTGCTCGATCGGGCGGAAGAGCGCGGGTGATGCGAACGTGTTGTCGACGACCAGCGGAATGCCCGCGTCGTGCGCGATCTTCGCAAGCGCTTCGATATCCGCAACCGCGCCCGACGGGTTGCCGATCGTTTCGGCAAAAAGCATTTTGGTATTCGGGCGAATGGCGGCGCGCAGCGCTTCGTGATCGTCGACCGGTGCAAACGTCGTTTCGATGCCCATGCGTTTGACCGTGATGCTGAACTGCGTGACCGTTCCGCCGTAGATGTTTTGCGAACTCACGATGTGATCGCCGCTTTGCGCGAGCGTCAGCACCGCGCCCATCTGTGCTGCCAGACCGCTGGAGAACCCGACCGCGCCGAGGCCGCCTTCGAGCGAGGCCATCCGTTCTTCGAACGCCGCTACGGTCGGGTTGCTGATGCGGCTATAGATATGGCCGTAGCTGCGCAGTTGGAACAACTCGGCAGCCTGCTCGGTCGAGCCGAAAACAAAGGCGGCCGTCTGATAGATTGGCGCGACGCGCGAGCCGGTAACGGGGTCCGGCGGCGTGCCCGCGTGGATCGCGCGGGTCGAAAACCCGAAGGAGCGGTCTTGCATGGTCGCTCCATCTTCGACTAGAAGCCCTTGTCACCCTGACATAAGGAGAACGACAAATCTCATGGGCATGACCCTGACCGAAAAGATTCTTGCGCGCCATGCCGGACTCGACCGCGTCGAACCCGGACAGATCATCAACGCAAACGTCGATTTGGTGCTTGCGAACGAACTTTCGGCCGCGGTCGCCATCGGCGTGATGCGCAATACCAAAGGCGCGGACCGCGTGTTCGACAACGAAAAAATCGCACTCGTCGAGGATCATTTCGTCCCGGCGAAAGATGCGCAGTCGGCAAAAGTCGCAAAGCTGATGAAAGACTTCGCCGTAGAGCAGAACATCAAGCACTTCTTTGACGTCGGACGCGGCGGAATCGAACACGTCGTTCTTCCCGAAGAAGGTCTGGTCGCGCCGGGCGAGCTCATCGTCGGCGGCGACTCGCACACGTGCACGTACGGTGCGTTCGGTGCGTTCGCGACCGGCATGGGATCGACCGACATCGCGGCGGCGTTCATGCTCGGCGAAGTGTGGCTGCGCGTTCCGCCCAGCATCAAGATGACGTACAGCGGAACGCCCGGCGAGATGGTCTTTGCGAAAGACCTGATGCTCAAGACGGTCGGCACGCTCGGTATCGACGGCGCGACCTACCGCGCGATCGAGTATCACGGATCGACGGTCGACAATCTCTCGATCACCGGCCGCATCACGATGGCCAACATGGCGATCGAAGCGGGCGCGAAGAACGGCATCTTCCACGCCGACGAAAAGACGATTGCGTACGTCAAGGAACGTACCAACCGCGAGTTTCTGGTGGAACGTGCCGACGCCGACGCCGTATACGAGCAGACGTTCAACATCGACGTCGGCGCGCTGGAACCGCAGGTTGCATGCCCGCACACGCCCGACAACGTGCATCCGATCTCCGAGGTGACGCGCGAAGAGATTGCGCTCGACCAAGTCTTCATCGGATCGTGTACGAACGGCTACATCGACGATCTGCGCATCGTCGCTAAGATTCTGGAAGGGAAGAAGATCTCGCCGCGTCTGCGCGTGATCGTCAACCCGGGCTCGCAGAAAGTCTGGATGCAAGCCGCACAGGAAGGCGTTCTGACGACGCTTGCGGCGGCAGGCTGCGTCGTAAACACGCCCGGCTGCGGTGCCTGCTTCGGCGGCCACATGGGCACGCTGGGCGACGGCGAGCGCTGCATCTCCACGACGAACCGCAACTACGTCGGCCGCATGGGATCGCCCAAAGCGGAAGTCTATCTCGCATCGCCCGCGACGTGCGCCGCATCGGCGCTCACGGGCCGTATCACGGATCCTCGCACTGTCGGAGTAATGGTAAGCGCATAATGAAAGGCCACGCACACAAGTACGGCAAGAACGTCGACACCGACGTCATCATCCCGGGCAAGTACTGCAACATCATCGACCCGGCCGAGCTGGGGAAACATGCGCTGGAAGGCATCGATCCGGAGTACACGGCGAAGATGCAGCAAGGCGATATCATCGTTGCCGACACGAACTTCGGCTGCGGATCGAGCCGCGAAGTCGCACCGATTGCGATCAAAGGCTCCGGCACCGCTGCGGTTATTGCAAAAAGCTTCGCGCGGATTTTTTACCGCAATGCGCTGAACATCGGGTTGCCGATCTTCGAATCGCCCGAAGCCGTAGACGGCATTCAAGCCGGCGACGAGATCGAGATAGAACCGCAAAGCGGAACGATTCGCAACATCACGCGCAACGAATCGTATAAAGCCGCGGCGTTCCCGCCGTTCATGCAATCGCTGATAGAAGCGGGCGGCCTACAAGCCTACGTCGAGAAACGGTTGGCCGAACGCGCGCACGCGTAACCGGCACGACGGCAAAATAAAAAGCCCCGCATTCTGCGGGGCTTTTTGTTTATCGTATACGAGCTACGGGTTGCCGCCGGGGTTTCCGGTCATCGAGCCGATTCCGCTGCCGCCCGGCGAGATGTTGTCGATCCATTTGTACTTCGGACGATAGCCCGCGGTAAAACCGACCAGATCTTTTGCCGTCGAAAGGGTGCCCATCATATCGGAGTTGCCGTCTTCGGTTCCGCTGAACACGAGCGCCGATCCGTCGGACATCGAAACGACGACGCGCACTTTTTTGCCGTCGATCGTTCCCGCGAGCGGAAACTTCTTGCCGCTCTCGTCCAGATATTGGCCGGTCAGCGTCGTGCCCGTCTGCGTAAGTTTGAAATGCGTGTAAACGACGCCGTCGGGTTTTTGCAGCGCGATCTCCCACACGCCGGTTAAACCGACGCGGTTCGCATCTTCGTCTTTGGGCGGTGCCGGCGTTGCCGCGGCTTTCTTGGTGCCGACGGTTACGCTCGCACTGCTTCCGGCTGGCGAAGGCAGCGCGCCGGGCGGGAGCATCGGCGTCGGCGTGGTTTGCGGTGCGGCAGTCGCACTTCCGCTCGGCAGCGGCGCCGGCGGCGCGTTCTCCGCGCGCGCAAATCCCAGCGATAGAGCGGAAAGCGCAAATGCGGAAAGGGCGATGGTTGAGATCGATCGTTTCACGGTGGCCCTAACTACGGCGTCGGCTTGCCGGAATCCGGCGAGGCGGTCGGTTGAACAGGGGAGCTTTCCGGACGGCGCACTTCGTTCGGCAGGCGAGGGATGCGGCGGCCCGGCACCTGCGCGCCGATGACGGCCTTCGCAAGAGCGTGAACGTCCGATGAGAACGCCGGGTTGCCGGGGCACTCGAGGTCGCCCGACGTCCAGCCGTGGTAGTTCACGGTCGTGACCGATCCGAACGAGGCGCTCTTCATGCAGCCCTTCGTTCCGATACTGCCCGCGTGCTTGCTTGCCTTGGCGTCGGCGAAGAACCGCGCGGCGAGCGACGCATCGATGTGCTTGGTTTGCGACTGCGGCGACGAGACCGACCCGTCAGACCAAATCTTGATGGAATACCCCGGGATGTTCGTCGAGCCCGAGTTGGAGATGACGGCCCCATCGCGCATCCCCGCCGCGGCTGCGGCGGCGGCGAGAAGTGGAACGAAAATGCCTGCTAGGACCGTTGAGCGGATATTCATGCCAAGGTAACGTGCCGCGCTTCGTCTTGGTTCGCCTTCACGAAAACGTTGCGCAGGGCCCTTTGCCGGCGGCATGACTTTTGTCCGGAGCAAGGAATCGGGCAAGTTCACAATTCTGTCTTTGGAGTCAGAGGAGTCTTCGTTTTGAAAACCCGTCTATTAGCGATGGGCGCTGCTATTTGTATGGCAGCGGCTCTCGCAGCTTGCGGTGGTGGCGGCGGGGGCGGTCAAACGCCGGTGACGCCTGTATCGACGCCCACGCCAACGCCCCAACCTACGGCAAATCCGTATGGATGCGTCGGCTCCTCACCCTTTGCAGTAGTAAGGCGTCCGATGGCAGCGTTTCCGCCGCATCCGATCGGTGCCGGCGATACATTCGCGTACACGGGCACCGAACAGGTGACGTACTCTCAGACGGCGCCATGCGCTCAGCCCTCTAGCGCGGCGACGGCTTCCGTCAACGCGACAGTCACCAACTATGCCACGAGCTCGCCGGCGGGTGCGACGACCGATCAGCGGAGCGTGGAATCCGACGCGTTTCCGACTAAGACCGTGACGACGACGACCGATCTGGCCGTTGCGAACACGGCTTCCGCTTATCAATTATTTCAAACGAAAACCACTGATGACAGCGGTAACGTCACGACGATGACGTACGCAAGTCCTCAGCAACTC
>DASSRQ010000085.1:0-7056 GCA_035701665.1 Vulcanimicrobiaceae bacterium | reverse complement strand
CTGGATTCCTGACGAACGCGTTCCGCGTTGCCTGCACCCTGCACGATCGACGCCGACATCTCTTGCGTATTCGCAACGGCTTGTTCGACGACGGTGGCGAGGTTGAGAAGATTCTGGTCCATCTCCTGAATGCTGGCCGTCATTTCGGCGACGGCGCTGGAGATGTCGGTCACGCGGCGCGCGACCTGTTCGGCGTTATCCGTAACCGAGCCGGCCGTCGAACGGACCGACGTCGAAAGCTCGGCGGCATGCGCGAGCGCAACGAGTTCTTCCGATACGCGGGATTCGACTTGACGCGCCGTTTCATTGGTATGTTGGCTGGCGCTCTGTACGGTGAGAACGGCTTGCTGAATCGTCGCAATGATCTGTGCGAGACGGTCGCCGAGCTGATCGACGGCTTGTCCGAAACGGCCGAGCAAGTCGCGTCCGGAGAAGTTCACACGTGCAGTCAGGTCGCCGCGTCCCATCGCTTCGAAGACGTCGAGCACGCGTTCCAGACCGCGGGCCATTGCGCGGCGGAACCAGAGCATCGCAAGCAGCGCGATAACCGCGGCAATCGCGGCACCGGCAACGACGACGGCCACTGCCTGGCTGCGCGCTTGCATCAGCGCGGCGAAGCGCGTGTCGGAGCTGTGCTTGAGTGCGTTGAGCAGTGCTTGTCCGTCGCGCGACTGCTGATCGTACGCGACGTAGGAGGGGCCATGAATGATCTTCAGCGCATCGGCTTTTTTGTTGTTGCCGAGCAGCGTCATCGCGGGAAGGGCTTGGAAGTCGTACGCGTTCGCGCTCGCCACGAATTTTTCGACGAATGTTTTTACATCCGAGTCCTGCGCGGTAAGGCTTTGCAGGCTGCGCGAGTCTTTCGGAAACGCACCCATCGCGGTGTTTGCCAGCAGGTACGACGCTTCGGCTTTACCTTGATCGGGGTTCGTTGCCGCGTCGATCGAGTTGGCGCGCAGCGTATCCGCGTCGGCTTGCGCTTTCACGTACGTGTTTTGCGCGACGATGATGGCGTGCAGCGTCTCGGCTTGCGTCGAGATATTGCCCATCACCCAGAACGACGTCGGAATGACGCCGAAGATAAGGACGGCGATAACGAGCGCAAACGATAAGATCAGCCCGCGTTCAAGACTCGTGCGTTTTGCATTCATGACTTTAAGTTTGTCGGCTGTGGTGTTGTATTTATTGAGGAAAAGTAGCGCTTGCTTGCCCGGCGCGCGCTGTCCAGAGCCGTCCGAGAACGGCCGCTGCGACTAATGCGACCATCACCGTGACGATGCACCCGGTCAGTTCCGGCTTATTCGTCATCAGGTAGAGTGCGCCGATGAGAACGCAGGGCAGCAAGGCTACGGTAAAGTTCAGCAAGCCGTCCGCGCGCACGGCCTCAACCGTTTGCGGCAGCGCGCCTTCGCCCGACGCGCATTCGGCGTGCGCGCCATCGAGACGCCGGCCGTTGACGGCTCCGCCGGCCGCCGCCATCGCAACCGTCAAGATCAGCACCGTAACGACCCACGGCGCCCATCCGAGGCCGCTCGCATAGACCAGCCAGATGCCTGCGGCGAGCAGCAGAAGAACGCTGGACCTCATGATCGGACCGACGAGTTCGACATGGCACAGGGCCTCGCGCGCTTCGGCGAAGGTCGCCGCGCGGCGGAAACGCGTGAATGCGGCCAGCTCGATGCCGGCGCCGGCAAAGAGCCCGCAGACCGCCAGGACATGAAAGAACAGCAGCAATGGTATCAGCATGCCGCTAGTATAGCAGGCAAGCGTGCGATTTCATTTTTCGAGCGCCCGGAAGTTCACAAGACGTGCACAGGTTGCTCGCAAGGAGACCCGCCGCGCCTCCATAATGATGCGATAACCTTTACAAGAAACCGCTATCAGTAGTAGGGTTCTTGCGGGTTGGCCCCAATATCTAGGGGCTACAGGCGTTTGTTTTTGCGAGGAGGCGGATGAAGCAGGAGACCGTGGCGGGGCTGGATATCGGCACCACCAAGACCTGCGCGGTGGTCGCGGCCGAAGGGCCCAGCGGCCTCGAGATCATCGGCTACGGTGAGGCGCCTTCCGGCGGCATGCGCAAAGGCGTCGTGACCGACCTGGAAGAGACGATCAAAGCGATCGAGTTGGCCACCGAAAAAGCCGAACGCATGGCAGGCGTCCACATTCAGGACGTCTACGTCGCGATCACGGGCGAGCACATCCGCAGCACCAACAACCGCGCCGTGGTTGCCGTGCAAAGCGACGACCGTGAAGTCGGCATTGCCGACGTGCGCCGCGTCGTGGATGCCAGCAAGATCATCAACCTGCCCGCGGACCGTCAGATCATTCACGCGCTGCCGCGTTACTTCACCGTCGACGGGCAAGACGGCGTGGAAGATCCGGTCGGCATGGCGGGCGGGCGTCTCGAAGTCGACACGCACATCATCACCGGCGGTTCGACGTTTATTACGAACGTGCTCAAGTGCGTGCATCGCGCAGGCCTCGAATCGGCGGGATTGGTGTTCGAACCGCTCGCGAGTTCGGCCGCGACGCTGCTGCCGGAAGAGAAGCAGGTCGGCGTCGTACTGCTCGATATCGGCGGCGGTACGACGGATATTGCCGTGTACAGCGGCGGCGGTGCGATCTATACGAGCACGATTCCGATCGGCGGGAACATTCTCACGAACGACATCTCGCTCGGATTGAAAACGACGACGGCCGAAGCGGAACAGATCAAACGCGCGTACGGTTCCGGCGCGGACAATCACGAACAGCGATTCCCGGTAAAGACGCTCGACGGGCGCAGCACGAAAGAAGCGACGACTTCACAGTTGCGTCAAATCGTCGTGCCGCGCGTCGCCGAGATGTTCCGGATGACGAAGAACAAAATCGTCGAGAACGTTCCGCGCGATCTCGTGCTGGGTGAAGTGGTCCTTACCGGCGGCGGCGCGCATCTGCAAGGCATCGAACCGCTCGCAGAAGAGGCGTTCGGTTTGCCGGTGCGCATCGGCTCGCCGGGCAGTATTGCCGGCTTGACCGACGCGCTCAAACAACCCGAGTATGCAACGGCCATCGGTTTGGTGTTGTTCGGACCCAACGGCGGCTTAGAAAATCACGAATACGTAAAACGCAGTCCTTCAGTCTTTGGCAAACTTACCAAGTGGCTGGGAGATCTGTGGAATTAGATCCCGATACCGATCCTCAAATCTCATTATTTACGGAGGCTCACACAGCAATGGCTGATGCAAAACGGTACGTTCCCGAGCACGCCGCGACGATCAAGGTGATCGGTGTCGGAGGCGGCGGCTGCAACGCGATCAACCGGATGATCGAAGCTGGGCTCTCCGGCGTCGAATTCTTTGCGGTTAACTCCGACGTCCAGGCGCTGCGCAACTCGCAGACCGAAAATACGGTGCAGATCGGCACCAACCTCACGCGCGGACTAGGCGCGGGCGCGAACCCGACGCTGGCACGCGAAGCTGCGGAAGATTCGCGCGAAGATCTCGCCATGGTGATCGAAGGTGCCGACCTCGTGTTTATCACGGCCGGTATGGGCGGCGGCACGGGTACCGGAGCCGCGCCGGTCATCGCCGATATCGCGCGCCAATCGGGTGCGCTGACGATCGCCGTCGTTACCAAACCGTTCTCGTTCGAGGGCCGCAAGCGCATGCAGGCCGCCGAGCACGGCATCGCCGAGCTCGAACAGAAGGTCGACACGCTCATCACGATCCCGAACGAGCGGATTCTGCAAGTGATCGAGAAGCGCACGCCGCTGAACGAAGCGTTCTCGTATGCCGACGACGTCCTGCGTCAAGGCATTCAAGGCATCTCGGATCTCATCACGCAGCCGGGTCTCATCAACCTCGACTTCGCCGACGTCAAGACGATCATGTCCGACGCAGGCAGCGCGATGATGGGCATCGGTGAAGGCTCGGGCGAACACCGCGCAGCCGACGCCGCGCAGAAGGCGATCGCGTCGCCGCTGCTCGAGACCACGATCGAAGGCGCACGCGGCGTGATCTTCAATATCACCGGCGGCCCGGATATGGCGATGTACGAAGTCAACGAAGCGGCGGAGATGATCAGCCGCGCCGTCGATTCCGAAGCGTCGATCATCTTCGGTGCAAGTATCGATCCGACGATGGCCGGCAAGGTACGCGTCACAGTGCTTGCAGCGGGCTTCGGTACGGCGCGTTCGTACACGCGCTCGGCATCGGCGTTCAACTTCAACGACACGAAGATCGATACGGTCGCACCGCTGAGCATGGACGATATCGAAGTGCCGGCGTTCTTGCGGTATCGCGGCTAGCGCTAACGACAATTGTAAAGACAAAGCCGCGAGATTAACGCTCGCGGCTTTTTGTTAATCCTAACGATAACACGCGTTTAATAACTCGACGCTAGCATGCTTGTATGCACTTCGCGATTCTTGCCATGCTCTTTGCGCTCGTCGATCCGTCGCTCATTCCCGATGGCGACTACAACGTCACCGTCGAAAGAGTCGTGGACGCAAAACATCTTGTCGTTCGCATGGAGAATGGCGTTGAAGCGCGGCTGCCCGCGACGGGCAGCATGACGTTCGACACGTCGCAAAAGGTGACGAAGGCGCATATTTTCGTCTATAAGGGCGTTATCATCACTTACAAGGCGGGATAGCCGAAAAAGTCCTTCGAACTCCGGGCCTCGATGAAAGCCCGGAAGTTTGCGTCAATGCTGTTCGCCGCCGCGGTAGTCTGCAGCGGCCTGCCTGCTCATGCCGCACCCATCAACGTGCAGCAGCGGCGGTCTTCCGAGTTTCTGACGAATTTGCGCTCGCACATCAAGCACATCGTCGTCATCATTCAAGAGAACCGCTCGTTCGATAACTTCTTTAAGGATTATCCGGGCGCCGACTCCGTCGACGAAGGGCTCTCGCCGTCCGGTCCGGTCCCGCTGCGTCCCGTCGATCTGAGTTTGCCGGTCGACGTTGACCACCAGCACAAGGCGTTCGTTCAGGCTTACGACGGCGGGAAGATGGACGGGTGGGAGTCCGTCGATACGCTGCCGCGGCAAGCGCCGACATTTCCGTACGCGTATGTCCCGCGCAATCAGATCGAACCCTACTGGCAGATGGCGCAAGAGTACACGCTGGGCGACCGGATGTTCCAATCGATGACGGGTCCGTCTTTTCCGGCGCACCTGTATTTGGTCGCCGGGCAATCGGACTGGTCGATCAACAATCCGAATCACATGGAGACGACGGCCTACGCGTGGGGCTGCGACTCGCCGCTCAATGCAACGGTGACGCGCATCAGTCCGGACACGGGACAAGAAGTGCCCGGGCCGTGGCCGTGCTACAACTTTCAGACGATTGCGGATACCGCGCTCGCGAACGGCGTGACGTGGCGCTACTATGCGCCCGGCTTGGACGATCTCGGGAACATTTGGTCGGTGTTCGATGCAATCAAACACATCCGGTACTCACCGTATTGGGGCGACGTGATCTCGCCGGAGACCCGGATCCTCAAAGACGCGCGGCGCGGCGATTTGCCGGATATTACGTGGATCGCACCGTCGGCGCAAAACTCCGACCATCCATTTCCTAAGGAGAATACCGGACGCGACGTCGTCGTGGAAGGCGCCTACGGGCCGGAGTGGGTTGCAAGCGTCGTGAACGCTATCGGCCATAGCCCGATGTGGAACTCGACCGCAATCCTCGTCGTGTGGGACGACTGGGGCGGGTGGTACGATCACGTCGCACCGCCGCAGCTCGACAAGATGGGCTTGGGACCGCGCGTTCCGTTCATCGTGATCTCGCCGTGGGCGAAGCGGCATTACGTCTCGCACGTGCAGCACGAGTTCGGCAGTATCGTCAAAATGATGGAAGTGACGTTCGATCTGCCCTCGCTGCACACCACCGACGAACGTTCCGATGCCCTGCGCGACTGCTTCGACTTCACGCAGCGCCCGGGCAAGTTTACTACGATTCCGACGATGCGAAGCGCGGCGTTCTTCGAAAGCACCGTGGCGCAAGCCGGCGGCGACAGCGAGCCCGACTCGGACTACTAATCCCGGCCGCTGCGGATGTAGGAAAGCGGCTCGGCAAACAGCGTGCCGTTTTTCGCGCCGATGATTAAGGTCTGTCCCGCAATGATGGGCGAGCCGACGTTAAACGGCACGTGCATGCGGCGCCGGCCGATCGATGCGCCGTTGTCGGCGTTTACGGCCCATAAATAGCCCGCGTAATCTCCGAAATACAGCACGCCGTTCGATTCGACGATACCGCCCCGGACCGGTCCATGCGCACGGAACCGCCAACGCGTCGATCCGTTCGACGGATCGAGCGAGTGCACGTACGGCGAGAGATTGCTGCCCATAATCAGCGACCCGCGAGCGAGCAGCGGAATGGCCGACTCGTTGCGGATCGGAATCACGCCGCCTTCGAGCACGACGTCCCACGATCGCTTACCGCTGCCCACGTCGATCGCATACGCGTGCATGATCGCCGACCGTTCGCTCTGCATCGGAACGGCAGTGCTGGGCGGCATCATATAGTTGCAGTAGATGCGCCTGCCGTCCGTTACCGAGGGGCAGTCACCCATCCCCGAACCGTTTCCGGAGAGCGGATAGGTCCACACCGTCGAGCCGTCGCGCGCGCGAAACAAAAAAACCGCGTTCGCGTCAACGCCGGTACTCGTAAACGTGCCGCCGCCGACGGGCTGTGCCGCGCTCATCGACGCGAACGAATGCTCGTTGATCGCATACCGTACGCTGCCCGTCGCGGGATCCAAGCCCATGAGATAGCTGCCGCCGTTGTGCTGGACCAGCACGCCGTCGACGATCGCCGGCATCGGCATGCCGCTGCCTTGCAGATCGCGCCGCCACACGACCCGCCCGGTAATCCGGTCGACGGCGATGAGCGCGCTGGGAGGCGTTCCGACGTGAATCGGATGCGATGGGGACGAGCCCGTGGGGCTCATCTCGTTGCCCTCACCGGCAATCACGAGATTGCCGTAGACGATGGGCGCGGACATCAGCGGATTGCTGACCTTATACGTCCATTTCACCTTGCCGGAGATCGGGTCCACGGCGTAGAGC
>DASSRQ010000084.1:0-18251 GCA_035701665.1 Vulcanimicrobiaceae bacterium | reverse complement strand
GTCCTTGGACCTTCAGCGATGTTTTGGCTGAATATGCAGCATCGCGTCGAGCTATGGAATGCCTTGCGAGACGGCGAGATAGTGCAACGTATCGCGGCTCTCAAACCGCTGACCGGTATCCGCCGAAAGCGGCGCTATCGGTACAATCGTCTAACTTGGGAGGCTCGCGGTAATCCGTGGCACGCGAGCGGGTCAGACGTTTAGGCAGTGACCATGTCGATCTAGGTGATTATCTTATTGTTACGTGTGGCGCCACACGCAACAATAAGATAATTGACTAGATCGAGGGGGGCTTTCCCTCGCAACGCTACCTGAAGTAGACCGGCGCAGCCGCAGATCCGCCAATTAAGTGCCCATTTGCAGAAAAGAAAAGGGCGGTGCGAAAGCACCGCCCTTTCTACCAATAACGCGAAGCGCTACAGATCCTCGGGATTGATTCCCTTGATTCCAGCCTTGTCGTATTGCGTTTTCTTCGGCGCGGCGTGCACGTTCAGATGATCGTCGTACTCGCCTTCGTAGTGCACCGTAGCCGGTTCGCGCGTACGATCGTACTGCGAAACCAACTTCTGCATGCCCTCGCCGCCCATCACTTCGGCCAGCGCTGCATCGTCGGCGGACATGCCTTCGTACAGCGACTGTTCGAACTGGTTGCGCGGACGGCCGTCGTCGTCCAGATCTTGGCCTTCCGGCTCGATCTTCAGATTGCGGTAGCGCGACATACCGGTACCGGCCGGAATGAGTTTGCCGATGATGACATTCTCTTTCAGACCCAGCAGCGGATCGTGTTTGCCCTTGATGGCCGCATCGGTGAGAACGCGGGTCGTTTCTTGGAACGACGCTGCCGACAAGAACGACTCGGTTGCCAGCGACGCCTTGGTGACGCCAAGCAGCACCGGTTCGGCCTCGGCACGCTGGCCTTCGCCGATTTTTTCGTTCTGTTCGTTGAAGTTCGAGACTTCAACCAACTGTCCGGGCAGCATGACGGTGTCGCCGCCATCCTTGATCTTCACCTTGCGCAGCATGGCACGCACGATGACTTCGATGTGCTTGTCGTTGATGTCGACGCCTTGCGAACGGTAGACCTTCTGCACTTCCTGAACCAGGTAGTTTTGCAGAGCGGTCTCGCCTTTGATGCGCAAGATGTCGTGGGGATTGAGCGAGCCTTCGTTGAGCTGATCGCCCGGCTGTACTTTGTCGCCTTCGCGCACCGCAAGATGCGTGCCGTAGGGGACATCGTACTCGTGCTGCTCGCCCGTCTCGTCGATGATGTGAACGACGCGGCGGCCCTTCTCTTCACCGAACTTGACTTCGCCGGCAACTTCGCTGATGACGGCTTGGCCTTTGGGTTTGCGCGCTTCGAAGATCTCTTCGACACGCGGCAGACCGGTGATGATGTCTTCCTGTGCAACGCCGCCGGTGTGGAACGTACGCAGCGTGAGCTGCGTGCCCGGTTCACCGATGGACTGTGCGGCGATGATACCGACGGCTTCGCCGATGTCGACCTTATGGCCGGTGGCGAGGTTGCGTCCGTAGCACATCGAGCAGATGCCGTAGCGCGCTTGGCACGTCAGTGCCGAACGGATCTTGACCGACTTGATGTCGGCCTCGAGAATCGCCTTGACCTTTTCTTCGTCGATCTCTTCATCGCGTTTGACGATGAGTTTGCCGTCGGCTTTGATATCTTCGACCGCGCGGCGGCCGATCATACGGTCGCTGAGCGGTTCGATGATCTCTTTACCGACGCGAATGTCCGAGACCGTGATGCCGTTTGCCGTGCCGCAATCTTCCTCGCGGATGATCACGTCTTGCGCGACGTCGACCAGACGGCGCGTGAGGTAACCGGAGTCGGCCGTACGGAGTGCCGTGTCGGCAAGACCCTTACGCGCACCGTGCGTCGAGATGAAGTATTCGAGAACCGTGAGGCCTTCTTTCAAAGATGCCTTAACCGGAATCTCGAGGATTCGGCCCGAGGGGTCGGACATGAGCCCGCGCATACCGCCGAGCTGTTTGACCTGAGCGATAGAACCACGAGCACCCGAGGTCGCCATCATGAACACCGGGTTGAGCGGGTTCTGCGCTTCCTGCATTGCGGTCGTGACGTCGTCGCCGGCCTTCTGCCAGATCTCGATCGTCTTGTTGTACTGTTCGTCTTGCGAGATGAACCCTTGCTCGTACAAGCGGTGCAGCTCGTCGACGGCGGCTTGCGCCTTGTCCAGAATGTCGTGCTTCGCTTGCGGAACGACGATATCGCTGATCGACACAGTCGTGCCCGACTGCGTGGCGTAGTGGAAGCCGAGGTCTTTGATCGCGTCCAGGAACTTGGCCGTTTCGGCATTGCCGTACGTGCGGTAGCAAGACGTGATCAGCTTCTTCAGCGCGCTCTTGTCGAGCGTGTAGTTGACGTACGTGTGATTCCAATTCTTCGGAATCGCGTTATTGAAGATCACGCGGCCGATCGTGGTGCGAACCATCTCGTTTTTCCAACGGATGTTGATCCACTCGTGCAGCGAGGCGTTGCCCGTCTCGAAGGCCATAACGGCTTCGTTGACGTCGCGGAACAGCGGCAGACGCTCTTTACCGTCTTTACCGGTGCGATCGCGGAACACGCGCTCGTCGTAATCTTCGGTAATCGCAGCCTTTGCCGGGCCTTTGTACTCATCGCGCTGGAACGTGAGGTAGTACAGACCGAGCACCATGTCTTGCGTCGGAATCGACACCGGGTTGCCGTATGCCGGCAACAAGATGTTATTCGACGAGAGCATGAGGATGCGCGCTTCCGCCTGCGCACCGGCGCTGAGCGGAAGATGGACGGCCATCTGGTCGCCGTCGAAGTCGGCGTTGTACGGCGTACAAACCAGCGGATGCAGATGGATGGCTTTACCTTCCACCAGCACGGGTTCGAATGCCTGAATGCCCAGACGGTGCAGCGTGGGTGCGCGGTTGAGCAGAACCGGATGCTCGCGAATCACTTCGTCGAGCACGTCCCACACTTCCGGACGCACGCGTTCGACCATACGCTTTGCGCTCTTGATGTTGTGCGCTTGGCCGCGATCGACCAGCTTCTTCATCACGAACGGCTTAAAGAGTTCGAGCGCCATCTCTTTCGGCAAGCCGCACTGGTGCAGCTTGAGCGAAGGACCGACGACGATAACCGAACGTCCCGAGTAATCGACGCGCTTACCGAGCAGGTTCTGACGGAAGCGGCCTTGCTTACCTTTCAGAATATCGCTGAGCGATTTGAGCGGACGGTTGTTGGGACCGGTAACCGGGCGGCCGCGGCGGCCGTTGTCGATAAGCGCATCGACTGCTTCTTGCAGCATGCGCTTTTCATTTTTAATGATGATCTCGGGCGCGCTCAGTTCCAGCAATCGCTTCAGACGGTTGTTGCGGTTGATGACGCGGCGGTAGAGATCGTTGAGGTCGGACGTCGCGAAGCGGCCGCCGTCGAGCTGCACCATCGGGCGCAGTTCGGGCGCAATGACCGGCACGGCGGAGAGAACCATCCACTCCGGCTTGTTGCCGCTCTGGAGAAACGCTTCGACGACTTCAAGACGCTTGATCGCCTTGAGGCGCTTTTGACCCGTGGTGTCTTTGAAGTCTTTGCGCAGCTCTTCTTGCAGTTTGCGCAGGTTCAAGTCGCGCAGCAGTTCGCGGATGGCTTCCGCGCCCATACCGGCTTTGAACGCATTACCGAACTTCTCGCGGTGTTCGCGATACTTCTGTTCGGTCAGCACTTCGCGCTTGACCAGCGGCGTGTTGCCCGGATCGATCACGACGTACGCCGCGAAGTAGATCACCTTCTCCAGCTGGCGCGGCGACATGTCGAGCAGGATGCCGATGCGGCTGGGCACGCCCTTGAAGTACCAAATGTGGCTGACGGGCGTGGCGAGCTCGATATGGCCCATCCGTTCGCGGCGCACTTTGGCGCGCGTGATCTCGACGCCGCAGCGGTCGCAGATCATGCCTTTAAAACGGATGCGTTTGTATTTGCCGCAGTGGCATTCCCAGTCTTTGGTGGGTCCGAAGATCTTCTCGCAGAACAGGCCGTCGCGCTCGGGTTTGAGCGTGCGGTAGTTGATCGTCTCCGGCTTCTTGACTTCACCGAACGACCACGCACGGATCTGTTCGGGCGACGCCAAGCCAATGCGCATGGCATCGAAATTATTTACGTCTATGAGGTTCAAGTAGTGTCATCCTGAGCCTGTCGAAGGACGCCTGAGCCCGTCGAAGGCCGACCTCTCCGGAAGCTTACGCAGAGCCACAACAACCCACGGGGTCACGTAGGGGGGCTCACCGTCGCATCGCGGAGCGCAGACGGTTATTTTACCACACCGCTATAGGAAGTAAAGACCACGCAAAAGCGCAGGGCAAGCGTGCGCTCTGCGGAAGGGACTCCCATCTGGCGTCCGGGCGGTTAGCCCGTGGGGAGAAAGATGAAAAAGTTTCTGGCAGCCGTGCTTCTAAGCACGGTCGTTTTCACGTCTTGCGGCGGCCACAACGCGTCGCCCATGGTTCCCGGAGTGAACCAGCAGCAAGCGCTCCCCGGTGCGAGCGGCGCCGATACTTCCGTACCGCGCGGCTCCGATGCGGTGCCCTCGGGCCAGAACCCCGGCCCGTACACCCACGGCGAGACCTATGCCGTCCAGTTGTACACGAACGGCCAAGTTGGAAACCGGCCCCTGGTCGACAAAGGCGGACGCCACCCGCTCACCGCCGTCGCCACGCCGACACCGTGTCCTCCGCTGATGACGGGTGTACCGCCGGCCTGCGCGCCGATGCCGTGTCCGCCCGGGTTTACCGGCGTCGAACCGACGTGCATCCCGATGAACATTTGCCCCCCGTCCTGCGGGCCGACGCCAACGCCGGTGCCCACCGCAACGCCCACGCCTGCCCCCACGCTTCCGCCCACCGCCGGAACGCCCATCGACGACCAGCAAAGCGCGGATTGCATGATGGCAGCCCAGACCGCCGTGCAGACGAACGCGAACGTTTCGTCACAGTACGTCACGACGGGCGCGGGATATGGACGTCTACTACGCACGAACTCGAAGTCCAGCAATGGCTTGACCTCGACGAGCTACGTGCCGAACGTGAACATCCTCTCCGGATTGGTCACGGCCGACAGCGTCACGACGACCGCCGGCGTAACGCTTCAGGCACCGACATCGCAGACGGCCTTCCGTAA
Source organism: Vulcanimicrobiaceae bacterium (assembly GCA_035701665.1). GTDB lineage: Bacteria > Vulcanimicrobiota > Vulcanimicrobiia > Vulcanimicrobiales > Vulcanimicrobiaceae > DASSRQ01. The sequence continues at coordinate 13,066 of DASSRQ010000084.1, read as the reverse complement.
TTTGCGGATCGGCGGTCAGCCGGTCGTCGCAACCGGTGCGGTCAACCAGCAAGTAGCGATTCCGAACGTCGGCTACGTGGTTCTCAACGAGCAAACGGTCAACATTCTTCCGATCGGGTTCGGATTTGGAGCGTCGGTACAAACCGCCGGTATCCACGTCTATGTAACCGCAACGACCTACCCCTACGGGTTACCGCAAGGGTACGACATCGTCGTCGGATCCGGTATCGCCGACATTGCAATCCCGTCCAATGGCGCGTACGCGACAGCGCAGTCCTACGGCGCTATGGCACTAAACGGCAGCCCGGTGAGCGAGGTCGCATTCAATTGTCCCCAAGGTCAAGACCAGACCACGCAGTACTCGTTCACCTTCGGCTCCAACGGTCTGGTGCAGAATATGACGAACGTCGCGGAAACCGTGCAATTTGGACCTGGCGGGCCGACGTTCCGGTCGAAACAGTTGACCTCACTCGGCGCTCTACGTTCGCTCTCGGCCGCGCCTTCGGTCGTCAATGGATCGATCTGGAACCGCAACATTTCGGCACCTTCGGGCGGTACCGCCGGAGCCGCTCTGGCATCGATTAGCAGTCTCGTGCTCGGCTCCGATATCAGCGCGAACGGTCTCCAAGCCGAGGCTGTCGCGCTCGACGTTCCGGGGATGCAGAACGGCATAGGAACGATCGTCTCCGTGGGCGCGAACTCGCTGACGATCGGCGGCAAGACGTATTCCGGTCCGCTGCCGACGAATCTGCGCGTTACGATTCCCGGCCTGGGCACCGCGATCGTGGGCCAAACGATCAGCTCGGGCAGCGCTAAAGCGCCGTATATCGCCGATGTCGTCGCCCTTCATTTAACGGTGACGAATGCGAACAATTCGCACGGACTGCCCCGCGGCGACTATTACTTCGGCAGAGCACATGCCGACGTCACGCTGATGCCTCTCCCGAACTTCGGCTCTTAATACGTCTACGCGCACGTAGCGTTACGAAGCCGCTTCCTGCAGTGCTTGCGCAATCGATTGCGCGGTGCTGACGGAGGCGGCTTCGTCCATTACATCGACCGCTTGATAAAGCACGATGCCTTGGTGTTCGATCGTCAGCTTGAATGCATCTTTGACGACTTCAAGCGCAACCACGTTGCCGCCGCACGACCACCGCGCTTGCGAGTGATCGTAGACCGAAACTTGCGCCGCCGGACATTGCCGGCGAACGAATCCATCGATCTTTTTAATGAAGGCAACAAACTGCACGATGTTTGATACCCGCCCGCGCTCTGGTCATCAACCAGGCGCTCCGACGCAGCCGCATGCGGCGACCGTTACGACGAACGGCCGCACGGTTACAACAACCGAAAATCGCGGAACAGCGATTACGCAGTCGACCGTCTGCAAGCCTTAATTTTTGGTAGCGGTGGGTACCTAACGCCTTGGAGTCTTCACTTTAGAAGCAGCAGATTGCGAGGAGTGTATTGATGAGCATTGGAGCAAAGGTATTAGGGATCGCGACTGCGGCCGGATTTGCGGCAGCGCTGGCGTTGCCCGCCGCGGCGCAATCCACGACGACGAATACGCAAACGAATCCGCCCGTCCCGCAGAACGTGACCGTTCCGAACAGCGGCAACCACGTACAATGTAATCCAAACGGTACGGCGACCGTAACGCAAACGCCGAACGCTACGACGTCGACGAACGCGACGGTGCCCGGCACGCCGGTTACGCAAAATAATCCGAACGGCCCGGGAACGACGACAACGCAAACGCCGACCCTGCAGAAACCCACGACGAACGTGCAAGCGCAGTGCCCTGCCGGCACGACGCCCGCCAACGGCACCGGCGGCATAACGCCCACCGGAGCGCAGCCCATGCCCGGCGCAACCACCACATCGCCGTCCGGTAACGGTCCGAACGGTATGGAGATGAACGCGCTGACAAGCAACCCGAATGGTTCCAACTGGACCGATAAATTCAACCGTCCCGTTGCGCATTCGAATTATGCAACGATGAAGTCGCATAAGAGCAAACACCACGTGAAGCGCGCTTCGGGCGGCGGCGGCGGACAATAACGTCGTTAGGCCCCTCGTGTGAGACGAAAAGACCGCCGGCAACGGCGGTCTTTTTCATAGTCACGCCGCCGGACAACTTCTCGTTTCCAAGGCATGGGACTCGCCGCAGTCTTGGCCCTTGCCATATCGGTCAGCGATCTGATCGGGCAAGTGCATTCGGCCGAGACGACCTACTACGCAGCATTGCCGGCAGCCGCAAAAGACGGCGGATCGCCGCAAGTCTTCGATTATTATCTGCGCCTGTTCGATGCGGAGACGCTGCTCAACTCGCTCAACGAACCGTTACCGTCCGGGTATTCCGCGGACCAATATCGCCAATATGCGGTGAACGTGGCGCACATGGACCTGGACGTCGTGCGGCAACTGATGCAGCGCAATTACACCCCGGTGACCGCCGAGCCGGGCCTGCGCGAAGTTTTCTTAAAGTCGAGTGCGGATGGAACGATGCAGCCCTCGGCCCTCTACGTTCCGCAGTCCTACAAACCGGGCGCTGCAACGCCGGTCGTCGTCTTTTTGCACGGCCACGGGCAGTCGGAGTCCGAGTTGATGTCGCCGTTTTATATTCGCGAGTTGGCGGATTCGACCGGCAGTATCGTCATCGCACCTTACGGTCGCGCGAACTACGATTTTCGCGGACCTGCGCTCTCCGACGTTTACGACGCGCTCGCCGCCGTACAGCACACGTTTTCCGTCGACCGCCGCCGGATCTATCTTGCCGGCTACTCGATGGGCGGCTTCTCCGTGTTCGAAGTTGCGCCGTCGCAGCCGATGACGTGGCGTGCGGTAATGTGCATCTCCGGCGGCCTGCTGAACGAAGATATCCGCACCGTGATGGCGACGATGCGCCAGTTACCGACGTATGTTGTGACCGGCTCCAAAGACGACTCGATCGACACGGCATACACGACGGCTACCGCCGAATTCATCGCCGGTTTCAACGAGCGCGTGTCTTATTATTCCGTACAGGGCGGAACGCATCGCGTCGTTACGCTGCTCCCGCAGCTGCGTCAAGCGTGGGCCGACATGCATTCAGGAACGGTGCGCCAGGCGCCGGAGGGATTCGCACGTTTTTCGCTGCCGCGTTCGCCCTCGATGCCGGTGGTGAAACCTTAGGCGCGGAATTAAAAATTTATTGTGCATGCGCCTGAATACCATGGGGATGCGGTTGCATAAGCGAGGCATGTGCTTGCAATGCATATCGCGGCGATCACTGTTGCTAGCATCAGCCACGTGCGACGCGATTGCGGCGGCCGGTACGAACCGATAACGCCGGCGACGATCGCTGCAGCCGGGAAAATCGGTACGATCGTGCAGAGGGCCATCGGTACTATGACCCAGTTGAGGGCAGCTGCGAGGTCCATGTTGGAACTGCACGTGTGAAGTGCGGCACCTACGTTCCACGCGAAGATCACCAGGTAAGCGGCAAACGCGTAGATGCAGCCCGTTAGAAAGCGTTTCATGCACTAAGGCTACCGCGCGCGCCTCGGCTACGGCGTCCGTAATTTTACGGAATGTGCCCCGCGCGCCCCGACCTACGTACGGTCGAGAAAAATATCCAGTTCGCGGATGAAGTTTTCGAAGTCCGTGCGGTGCAGGTTATGGCCCTGGCCGGGAAACACGCGAAGCGCGATGTTCGGTCCGCCCCGTTCGCGGATGGAACGCAGATCGTCCAGATGGACGATGCTCTCTTCTTGATCCGCCATCGCTAAAAACAGCGGCTTCGGATAGTTTTCCAGATCGCGGCGCAGGTCCCACGACTCGTGCGGGTTCTCGTCGCGCAGACGTTCGATGGGTTTGACCGTCATGTTGCGCACGGCGTGCTTCTTGCGCTCAACATCGATCTCGCCCCAGCCGAGTTGCGCGTACTCTACTTCAATCGCAGCGTCGCGATCGGCGCCTTTCTTGGCGAAAAGCGATTTCAGGTCCGACAGAAACTCGTCGTACCATAGATCGTCCGCCTGACGAACCATCGGATCCACCGCGACGACGCGGCGCACGTCGAAACGGCGGCCGCCGAGAATTGCGACCGCGCCGCCCCACGAATGCCCGGCGAGCGTGTCGACGGGTTCGTCGATGGAGTGCATGATATTGAACAGATCGAGCAGCGAGCGGTGCAGCGTCATCGGGCCGTCCACGCCAGCCGAGTCCCCGTGACCGCGCTGATCGTACGAATAGACGCGATACCTGTCGCTGTAATGCAGCGCGAACCGCTCCCACGACTTGCGCGAACTCGTCATGCCGTGCACGCACAGCATCACCGGGCCTTTGTTGCCCCAGCGTTCGAGAATCGTTTGCGCGCCGTCGTCCAGCGTCACGCGTTCTTCCATCTTGGTGCTCATTACGGACGCCGCGCTTTGAACGTCAGTTCGGAGACGCCGGATTTGTCTAACCCGCCCAAGCCTGCGGCTTTCATCCGTTCGTACTGTTCGAACGTCGCGAGCGCGAGCGGCAGCGGCAACTCGGATTCGCGCGCAAGTCCCAGCGCAATGCCGGAATCCTTCGCCGCGTGTTCCGCCGAGAAATACACGTCGTGATCGCGGTTTTGCATATCCGCGCCGTCGGTTTCGAGTACGCGCGAGTTGGCGCCCGTCTGCGCGAACACTTCGCGCACCATCTCGAGATCCAAGCCGAGCGCATCGGCAAGGCCGAGGCCTTCGGCAAGACCCGCCGTGTTGATGTTCATGACCATGTTCACGAGCGCTTTGACCTGCGCGGCCGTTCCCGGGCCGCCGATGTAGCGCAACGACGAACTCAGTTTTTCGAGCAGCGGTTTGAGGTGGTCGAAATCCGCCCGTTCGCCGGCGCACATCAGGTACAGCGTACCGTTGCGAGCCTGCGGAATCGACGAAGCCATACATGCTTCGATAGCGTGCGCGCCGGCGGCTCGTGCGCGTGCTTCCGCAAGCGTGTGTGCTCGCGGCGAGAGGGTCGCGCAGTTCACGAAATATTTTCCCGCCGCATTTTGCAGCAGCGAATCGCCGGCCGATGCGAAGATGGCGTCCATCGCTTTATCGTCGGTTACCACGGTGATGACGATGTCGGCGTTTGCGGTGACGTCCGAAAGGTGGTCGCAGACGTGCGAGCCGATCTCGGAAGCAAGCTCTTGCGCGCTTGCACGGTTGACGTCATAGCAAGCAGTCACCCGGTAGCCGACGTCGTGCAAACGGCGCGCCATATTAGCACCCATTCGCCCGGTTCCTACAATGCCGATGCGTTCTTCTGCCATATGGACGAAGGGGTTGGCCTTCGGATATATCGGGGTCCTTCGACAGCAAGGTGACAACCGGGCCCAAAACCGGGAACAAGCAGTCCGGGTGTTGCGTTAACGCACTTAGGAGGAGCTTTACACGACATGTTCATCAAACGAGCGATCGCTGCAAGCGCGATGGCCGCGGTCCTGGCCGCCGCCGTCCCGGCAGCCCCTGCCCTCGCGGACGGTGCCGCCAGCACGCGCAACATCATTTTCGGCCTGGGCGCAGCAACGTATCTGATCATCCAGCACAACCGCAAAGTGCACGAGAAGTACGCCGAAGACGCACGCCGCCAGGCTGCCCTGCAGTCGGAGAACAACGACGCGTGGGCCGCATACAGCAGCGAAAAAAACGCGTACAACAGCTCCCTCGCCGAGATCGTGGATCTGAAGCGCGAAGTAGCGTACCAGCACGGTATCATCGTGCAGCAGCGCGACCAACTCGCGATGGCGCAGCGCAGCGGCTATCAAGTGCAGACCGCTTACGCCCCGCCGCAGCATAAAGCGCGGCAGTCGCGCCGGGTGGCCACCAACAACCGGCCGCAGCCCAAGCGCAACGACGTAGCGATGGTGTCGTATGGTTGGGGCGACCTTTAAGAAGATCGCGTCGGCAAGTGCCGCGCTCTGCGCGGCACTGACGCTTGCGGCCTGCGCCGGTAACGGCGGTGGAGGGGGCGCGCAAGCGAACGTGGACGCGACGACCAAAGCCGTCTATAACGACGACTCCGCCGGCACCACGCAATACTTCGACGACGCGCTGCGCAATCAGTTCTCTCGTTCGGAGCTGGGCATCATGTCGGATCAGATGCACCGCTTGGGCGATTACCACGGGCTCACGTTCGTCGGAAGCGACGCATCGAAGAACGAGTACACGTATCGCGCCGGATTCGACAAAGGCGCAATGAACGTCACGGTCCGCATGGATCCGGACGGCAAGTTCAGCGCCTACCGGGTATTTCCGCAGTAGATCTACACAGCACGCAAAAATGGGACTGCAGATGCAGTCCCATTTTTTTCCTCTTCGAGCTGCGAGACTAGAGTTTAGGATTCACGCCTAGACTGAGTTTCGCAATCTCCCCGGTTTGCCCGTCGATAAACCAGAACGTGTTCGTCCCTGCCGGTCCGGCAATCATCGCGTACGGGATGCTTTGCGGCGCGAGCCCGCCGTAGATGTATGCCGCCACGATAGTTCCGTCTTGGCCGACGGAGTCGAACGCGTATCCGTTCGAGCCGGAGTAGGAATACGCATAGACGTTGCCGTCGCTGCCCGTCGCGAGCACCGCGTGGTTTAAGTCATTCGAGTAGGTGCTGACGGCGCCCGAACCCGGAGCAAGCGCATCGAGCGAATCGCCTTGATGCGCGACCCAGATCGAGTTATCGATCGGACGCGATGCAAGCGATGCGGGAGTATACCCCGTCCCGGCTTGCGGGATCGCGTACGTCTGTGCCGCTCCCGAACTCGAGATCTTTCCGACGGAGAACGAAGCGTATGCCTCGCTCGCAATGAACCACACGTTGCCGTCGGCACCGGCGGTAAAGCCGAAGCCGGTCGACCCGACCTCGAAGTGCTGCTCCGTGCTCGGGGCATTTGCTGCGAGGTAGCCGATCTCGCCGCACGCAGCGTTGTCGTACCACACGTTCCCCGCTTTGTCGGTTACCAGCGCCCCCGGGTACGGGTCGCAGCTGCCGTGATACACGTCGAACCGGCCGATGACGGTACCGTCGGTCTGCATCTCTTGAATGCCGCAGAGATTCAAATCACTCGACGGACAGTTGCCGGCTTCGGATATCCATAACTTGCCGTTTGCGGACGCGATTCCGGCGGGAATCACATTATTTTGCAGCGGGTATTCGGTTACGGTTCCGTCGGAAGCCACTTTACCGACGCCGATCCCGTTATACAGCTGCTCTGTAAACCAGACGTTTCCGTCGGGCCCTACGACAAGGTTGTGGCCCGCATCGAGCAGTTTAACGCCGGAGAGCGGCGCGAACTCCGTGATGGTCGGCTCGACGTGAAGCTGTCCTTGGCCCGTCGCGCTTCCCGCACCGACGGTAAGCGCCACATCGCCGTACGGACCGCCGTTGTAATGCAAACTCAGTCCCGTTGCCGGAAGCGCAATCGTGTAGGTGCTGCCCGACGTGGGCGTCAGCGCTGTTCCGTTTTGCTCGAGCGAGAACTCGACGGGATCGCCCGTGAGCGTAACACTCGCCGAGGTAACGGCATTACCGTTTGCGTCGATCGGTTGCGACGCGTCGAGAATCACGCCGTTGTCCGGGTCCGTCGCACTTATCACGACGGGTACGTCGGCGGGGGTGCCCACGGGGATGCTGGGATAGCTTTGCGATGTCGTGAACGCAACGTTGAAGCCGCCGAGCACGCCGTCGAGCGTGACGTCGAACTGGTTGTCCTTCCCGCTGACGATCGTCATCGACGACGTTGCGGTTGAGAGCAGTTTGCCGCCGGCATTGGGCTGGTCGTATGCGCTGACCGTAAACGTTGCCGCGCCCGCAACAGCGTCAAACGTCAACGTGCAGATGAAGTTGTTGTTTTGATCGGCCTTGCAATCTCCCGGATTGTCCCACGGACTGACGTTCAGCGTTTGCGTGGGGTACGTCGTCGACCCGATCTTGTATGTCAGCGTAACGGACTGCGTGGCGTAACTGATATACGCCGGCCGCTTCACCGAAGTGGCTTTTGCGGGAACTTTCAGCTGCAGCGTGCCGCGGGTCGCGTGTGCTTGCGAGCTCCCACCGACGGCCGGAAGCGCGCTGCCTGCATGACCGCCGCATGCAGCGAGCAGTCCAACTGCGCCGATTGCGGCGATTTGCTTCATCTTGAAACGAGCCATTAGTGAATTACCCCGCTAAGCGTCGTAACGGTGACCGCAACGTCCGCGGACATGCCGTGCACATCGGTTACATGAATCGTAGTCGCACCCGCAGTTAACGGCGTCACGTCGTACATGCCGGACGACGACTGATCCGCCTGAACGGAGACGACCGTTGAATCGAACGTGCCGAGCGTGTACGGAGCGGTGCCGCCGGAAACGGTGAATGTTTGCATTGCGCCGGACCCCGTCGTGCCGAACGTCAGGGACGCCGCACTTACCGCAAGCGCGGCGGGCGTAGGCGTAGGCGTAGGCGTAGGTGTCGGTGTCGGTGTCGGTGTCGGTGTCGGTGTCGGCGTCGGCGTCGGTGTCGGGACCGAGTAAAACGCGAACCAATACGTCTGGCCGGCAGTGAGCGTGATTTGGACCCCGCCTAAGCCGGCGAACGTAAGCGTTTGTCCGCCGATCTGCGCGGGGCCGTCGGCGGCCATCTGCCACGACGTCGTTCCGGGCTGAAGAATGGCGATATAGAAGTCTTGACCCGCAGTCGCGATGCCCGCAGGCAGCGTCAGCGTGAACCCGGGGATTCCGTTGAATGTGATCGTCGACGACGGCGTAATCGATTCGAAGATGTACGCGTAAGGCGCGGTACCGCTAGCATCTCGATGACGCACTTGCAGCGCGGGCAACCCGCTGGGCATCGTGGACGAGGCCGTGACCGCGAGAGATGCTCCGCTTGCGGCGTTCGACGCCGGCAGCTGCACCGAGCCGGTGAATCCGCTCACGGCCGGAATCGCCGTCGTTTGCGCCGCCGACGTGACCGGCACCGTTTCGCTTTGCGTCGTGGCATTGGGCGTGGGCGTGGGCGTCGCGGTAGCGGATGGCGGCGCTACGCCGGGCGAGGAGCCGCCCCCGCCGCCGCAAGCGGCGAGGATGGCGAGCGCTGCGATTGCGGCTGCGGTGCGTGTAAACGCCGCGTGTTTCGTTGCGTTGCGCATTAGTGAGCGAATCCGTCGTTCGCGGCGCCTGCGGCGTGCTGGCTGCTCACGATGTGCACGGTGTCGACGACGTACGCGCTGTACGTCTTGGACGGGTCCAGCGTGATGTTGCGGCCCTTGACCAGATTGTGCGCGAACAGGCCGCCGATACCGAGCGTTGCATAGCCGATGATCGTTGCGGTGGACGACGCGCCTTTTTTGTCTTCGCCCGTCGTATTTTTACGGTCGGCTGCCAGACGAATCTTTTCACCGTCGACGGCATAGACGTAATCGAGCCGGATACCCAAGCTGCCGGCATGGCCGTGACCGCCCGCGCGGTCGACCGAGGTCACCGTCCCATGGCCGGCTGCGCCGCGAGAAACAACGACCATGCCGTTGACCACGACGTTGTCGTCGGCTTTGAATTCAAATGTGTCGCCGACGTTGGCGTTGCCCGAATCGACGGTGTCGACCATACGGATGCTGATCGGCGTTCCGCCCGGGACGGTGACGCGCATCGCTGCGGATGCGGCAATCGGTAACGAAAAAGTCAGCGCTGCTAAAAGTGCTGCAGTAACGGTACGCATGTGTTAAGACTCCCTGCTTTCAAGTGGGAGCGCCGCAACGTCCTCACGCGAGGAAAGCCCGAGCTTAAGACACACGGTACTCATGACCGACTCGATGGTACGGACGCTCAAGCGCAGCGCGTGCGCTATCTCGCGGTCCGTTTTTCCAAGCGAGATCAGTCTGGCAACGATGAATTCCCGGGGCGACAACTGCTCCATAGGAACAGTTTAGGAAGCGATCGTCCTCAAATCGTCCTCGAGGGCGTCCGCCGCTTGAAAGGCGCGCAAAATGTTGCGGACGTCGGAGAGGCGCAGACTCGCGCCGAATGCCAGATGTTCTTCGAACTGTGCGCCCATGGAGTCGCGCAGTGCGCGCACTTCTTCTTCTTCGAAGAGGTCCAGCGCGTCGAAGCGGAACGTCGAGCGCGCAACCGATGCGCGTAGATAGCCCAGCACATGCAATCCGGGTATGCTGCGGCCGGCCGAAATGAGGATGCGTGCCGCAGACGTGAGTGTATAGAAGATGAAGCGCTCTTCGTATGCGCGCTCGAGGTATTCCAGCGCACGCAGCGCGTCGGCTGCGGCGGCTCGCATGTTGCCCAGTTCGCAATGAAAGTTCGCTCGCGTGCGTAACGTGTTGGCGGCAGCGGAGTAGATGTCGTTTCGGACGAGCGCGTCGATAAGGTCGTCGCTCAAAAACTGCAGCGCGGCTTGGACGTTTCCGCGGCGGTGGTAGATCATGCCGAAACGGCTCAATACGGCGGCTTCGTAATCGATCCGATGCTCTTCGCGCATGACGCGCAGCGATTCGGTCAAATATTCGAGCGCGAGCGGATCGTCCGGATTGGTGTGGCCGCGCATCGCCCCGATGTCGTACATCAGACGAGCGCGCAGCCATGCGGGAGCATCCGGAACGGCTTCGAGATCTTTGAGGAGTTGTTCGATGCGCGGCACGATTTCGTCCGCAAGGCTCGCGCCGACGTAACTATCGGCGTGAGCGACGACACTGCGAGCCATGATTGCGCGCCAGCGCTCGCCGGCCGCTTCGTGCAGCTCCGCGGAACGCACGTGCATCACGCCCGCGGCTTTCCAATCACCCGAGTGCGAAAGCCAACGCGCGAGCTCGCCGGTGAGTTCGGCGGTCTCTGCTTGCCCCAGGCCGCGGTTTTCGTAGTCCGCCAGCAGTTCGTCGAACAACGCCGCGTGGCGCGCGGCCGAACCGGTGTAATGCCAATACCCGCCAAGATATGTAAAGATGCGCGCGAGTGCCGGGCGGTCGCTGCGGTCGCTGTAAAAGCGCACGGCGGCATCGAGGTTCGCTTCGTGTCCGCGCAGCGCGCGAATGTAGCCGGGGTTTCCGATGCGATCGCGTTCTTTGGCGAAATGCGCGGCGACGCTCAAATAGTAGGCGGCATGACGCTCGCGCAGCGCTTCTTCTTGTGAAGTTATTTTCTTTAGAAGAAACGCGCGCACGGGGACGAGCAGCGAGTAGCATTGACCGTCTTCGCGCTCGGATGCGACGACGAGCGACGACTCGACGAGTTCGGAGAGCAGGTCGAAGATGCGCTCCGGCGGCGTCTGCGCGTCGGAACAGATGCGTTCGCACGCTTCGAGATCGAAGCGGCCCGCAAAGACCGATAAGCGTTCGAGCAGCAGGCGTTCGGACTCGTCGAGCAGGTCGTAACTCCACTGCAGCGCTGCGGCGACCGTCGCGTGACGCGATGTGTCGCTGCGCCCGGAGAACGCCTCGAACCCCGCCGCGAGTTTCTTCGCGATGCCTTCCATCGTGAGCAGATTCGCGCGGGCCGCGACGAGTTCGATCGCAAGCGGCAGGCCGTCCAACTGTTTGGAAATGGTGCGGAAGTGCAGCGCGTTCTCGTGCGTGATGCGCAGACCCGGCGCGACGAGGGCGGCACGTTCCAGAAAAAGCCGCACGGCGGGCACGCGCGAGATGTCTTGCGTACCGGCTTGCGCGGGCGGCGTCTGGAGCGGCGCAATGCCGATGACGGCTTCCTGCGTAAGGTTTAGGCGGCGGCGGCTTGTCGCGAGTACGTGCACGCGCGTCTGCGCGAGCAGCCGTTCGAAGAATGCTGCGATGTCCTCGTCGAGTTGTTCGCAGTTGTCGGCGAGCAGCAGCATCGTGCGTTCGGCGAGCGCGGCGAACACCGCTGCGGATGCTTCGCGTCCCTCGGTCGAAATTTGCAGCACGGATGCGATCTGCGCCACGACGTCTGCGGTGCTGCGCGATCCCGCGAGGTCCAAAAACGCGGCTCCGTCCTCGTACGCCGGGAGCAACGCACGTGCGCAAAACACGGCAAGGCGTGTTTTGCCGATGCCGCCGGGACCCGTGAGCGTTACGAACCGGTCCTTCTTTAAAGATGCGGCGATCTGTTCGGGTTCGGATTCTCTACCGATTAGCGAGGTTGCATAGAGTGGAAGATTGGACTGCGGCGCGGCCTCGGCACGTTCGAGCAGTTTGTTGAGCAGCTCCAGCGTTTGCGCTTCCGGCTCGGCTTCGAGTTCGGCGCGAATGCGCGCTCCGATAGCAGAGAGATCGCGCACGGCCGCGGGGCGATCGCCCGACTCGTAATGCGCGAGTGCCAACTCTCGCGCGGCGCGTTCGTTGAGCGGATCGAGCTGCACGAGACGATGCGCGGCGGCGATCCGGCGCGGAAGATCGCGCTTTTCCGCGGCGTCTTCGAGTTCACGTTCGAGCAGATGTGTGTATGTTTGCTCCAACTTCATGCGGTCCGCAGCGATTGCTTCGTCCTGCACGCCCAGGCACAGCGGGCCGCGATACAGCTGAACCGCACCGGTTGCGTCGCCGGCGGCGGCGCATTCGTGGAATTCCAGCACGTCCACCCGGTGCGAGCCGCGATTCCACTGCGCGGTGTTCTTACTGAGAACGAACGGCTCTGCGCCGTCGACGGGTTGCGGCAGCGCTTTGGCGAGGTTGTAGAAATGGCGCCGTAAGTTCGTACGGCCTTCTGCCTCTTCGGCGTCGGGCCACAACTGCGCGGCGAGCCATGCGCGCGAAAGCGGCCGATCCGCGTTGCAGACCAAAAGCGCAAGCAGCGCAACCGTCTTTTCCGACGCTTGCAGCGGTCGCGATCCGTTTTCTCCTACGAGCGCAGGCGCGCCCAATAGGGCGACTAGCGCGTCAGTACCCGCCACGTTGCCGATGGTTTTTGGCGGGTGCTTGCTCTTCCGGCAATGCAACGCATACTATGCCGAGATTTTACGCGCCGGAACGGCTCCGGCGTTCGTCGTAGCGGCGAGCGGTAACAAAGGTTACGATTGCAAGCGTGAGGCCGGTTCATGAAGCGTGACGTGCTGACCGTAGCCTGGATCTATTTACAGGCCGCCGCGATATTTTTGGCCGTC
>DASSRQ010000083.1:0-2809 GCA_035701665.1 Vulcanimicrobiaceae bacterium | reverse complement strand
TCCGTCGAATAAGAAGATTATCTACGCCGGAACGGGCGAAGCGGATATCCGCGGCGACGTTGCCACCGGCGACGGCGTGTACCGTTCGACCGACGGCGGCAAAACGTGGAAGCATCTCGGGTTGGCCGACACGCACAACACCACGTCGATCGTCGTCGATCCGCGCAGCAGCAACGTTGCGTACGTAAGTTCCATGGGACACGTCTTCGGCCCGAACGCCGAGCGCGGCGTTTATAAAACGACCGACGGCGGCGCAACATGGACGAAGGTGTTGTTCGTCGACGAGAACACCGGTTCGGCGGTTGTCGTGATGGATCAGAAGCATCCCGATACGCTGTACGCCAGCATGTGGCAGGCCGTGCGCAAACCGTGGATCCTGATCAGCGGCGGCGCGGGAAGCGGTCTGTATAAAACGACCGACGGCGGTGCGCATTGGAGCAAAATCTCCAGCAATCCCGGGTTTGCGGCCGGCCCGCTCGGCAAGATGGGCGTGACGGTTTCTGCAGCGAACCCGCGGCAAGTGCTTGCGATCGTGCAAGCGCATCAGGGCGGAGTGTTCCGCTCGGATGACGGCGGAGCGACGTGGAAACGCGTCAACAGCGAGATGAAGCTGCGCCAGCGCGCCTTCTATTACATGGGCATCTACGCCGATCCGGCCAACGCGAAAGTGGCGTACGCACCGCAAGTCGACGGCGTGTTTAAAACGACCGATGCGGGACGCACGTGGAAAGCGATTACCCCTCCGGGCGATCATCACATCGTGTGGATCAATCCGAATCATCCCAACATTTTGGAAGAAGGCGACGACGGCGGCGCTATCGTTTCGGTCGACGGCGGCAAAACGTGGTCGACCGAGTTGAATCAGCCGACGGGGCAGTTCTACAAACTCGCCATCGATCATCAGTTCCCGTTTCACGTGTACGGCGCGCAGCAAGACGACGGCGCGTTCGAGATGCCGAGCGCTTCGAACGAAGGCTTGGGATTGAATGTCGTGCATAGCGTTGCGCTCGGCGAAAGCACGTGGGTGGCGCCGGATCCGCGCGATCCGAAGATCACGTACGGCAGCGGTTACGAGTCGTCGATGGCGCAGCTGAATACCGCAACGGGAGAAGAGAAGAACGTCAGCCCGTGGCCCAAGTACATGTCGGGGACGTCGTCGGCGGAGGCACGCTACCGCTTCGGCTGGACGCATCCGATTCTGTTCTCGCCGTCCAATCCGCACGAGCTGCTGGTGGGCGCGCAAGTGGTCTTCAGCAGCATGGATTACGGCCAGCATTGGAAAGTGCTCAGCCCCGATCTGACGCGTAACGATCCGGCGACGCAAGTGCCGAGCGGCGGTCCTATCGATCTCGACCAAACCGGTGTCGAGAAGTTCCCGGACATCGCTTCGCTTGCGGCATCGCCGCTCGATTCGAACGTCCTGTGGGCAGGTTCGGCCGACGGACTAGTGCACGTGACGACCGATCACGGCGGTTCGTGGAAACTCGTAACGCCGCCGGAGCTGCCGCAGTGGGCGCAGATCAGCAGCATCGAACCGTCGCACTTTGAAAAGGGCACGGCGTATCTGACGGCATCGCGCTTTCAGTGGGACGACGTTCATCCGTACGTGTACGTGACGCACGATTACGGTGCGCATTGGGCGTCGATGAACGCCGGAATTCCGGACGATCAATACGTGTACGTTGTGCGGCAAGATCCGCGCGATGCGCGCGTGCTGCTGGCCGGAACGCGCAGCACCGTGTACGTTTCGTACAACGGCGGAGCGTGGGAACCGCTCACGCTGAATCTGCCGTACGTGCAGGTGCGTGACATGCAGATCGACGCGCGTCAGGGCGACATTGCTATTGCGACGCACGGACGCGGCTTCTGGGTGCTGGATAACCTGAAGCTGCTGGAAGATGTTGCAGGCGGTGCTGCCGGTGCCCCCGCGCGTGCCGAGTTGTTTGCACCCGAAGGCGCGTGGCTCTCGCACGCGTACGGCGGCGGCGGGTTCGGCTTCGGCGGACAGAATCCGGCGTACGGTACGGCGGTGTTCTTCAACGTGCCGGATTCGTACGACGGACGCACGCCGTTCACGCTGTCGTTCTTGGACGGCAACGGACGTACGGTGCGTTCGTTTACCATGCATCTGCGCGGCAAGAAAGAGAAGCCGCCTACGCCTGCAGCGTTTGCGAACATGGATCAAGTACACGTGCTTGCCGCGACGTACAAGATCCAGACGGCGGTCGATAAGGGCATGAACTCGTTCGTGTGGGATATGCGCTACGCGCCGGCTGCGGAAGTGAACGGTGCGCGCGCATTCGGTACGGACGATTTCGGCGACTCGACGCAGGGCCCGACGATCGTTCCGGGCGTGTACACGGTCGAGATGCGGTACGGCTCGCAGGTTGTGCGCCATCCGTTCCGCGTAACGCTGGATCCGCGTCTGCATCCCGCTTCGGGCGCGCTGGCCGCGCGGCTTGCGTTGGCGATGCGCCTGCACGGGACGTTGGACCGCTTGAACCGTACGTTGAACGCCGCTTTGGCGGCGCGTTCGCGCTTGACGGGTGAGAAGCGCGCGGCACTGGATGAAGAGATTGCATCGCTGGTGCAGTTGAACGTCCGGTCCAGCGAGGGCGACTTGCTGCACGAAAGCAAACTGCGCGATCATCTGGCGTTCTTGATGAACTCGCTGGATATTGCGTATCAGGCGCCGACGGCTGCGGAGTACGCTACCGCGTCGGAGCTGGAAGCTGCGGCGGATGCGGGGATTGGGAAACTCAACGCTTTGATGCGTTAGGTTTTTTGACAGCTAGAGAGCGGTGCGATT
>DASSRQ010000082.1:0-3055 GCA_035701665.1 Vulcanimicrobiaceae bacterium | reverse complement strand
GCGGATTGACTACGAGCGAATCCGCATGCTCCGCTCCGTCGAGCAGCCAGCGGAACTCCGGCATAATCGCGGCAACGCCGGCATATGCGGCATCGACGTGCAGCCACACGCCGTACTCTTTAGCGATCTTCGCGATCTCGGAGACGGGATCGACTGCGGTCGTAGATGTCGTCCCCGCCGTCGCGACGATCGCCATCGGTTTGCAGCCCGCGGCAAGATCCGCATCCAGCTGCGCGCGCAGCGCATCCGGACGCATGCGCGCATCGTCATCGCATGCAATGCGCACCGCGTTTTCCGTTCCGACACCGAGCGCAATGCACGCCTTCTCGATATGCGAATGCGTGTGTTCGGTGATGTACACGCGCAGCGCCGGCAGATCGCGTCCGGTCATGCCGCGCTCGCGGATCTGCAATCCAAGCGACTCGCGCGCCGCGGCAAGCGCCGTGAATCCGCCGATCGATGCGGTGTCGTAGATAATTCCGGTGAACGTCTGCGGCAAGCCCATCAGATCGCGCAGCCAGCGCATGACGACGTCTTCGAGTTCCGTCGCTGCAGGCGACGTGCGCCACAGCATCGCCTTGACGTCGAGTGCCGCAGCCAGCGCTTCGGCAGCAACGCCCGCGGGCGATGCGCTCGTCGCAAAATACGCAAAAAAGCGCGGCGAGTTCCAATGCGTGATACCCGGAATCACGATACGTTCGAAGTCGTCAAGAATTGCATCGAACGGCTGCGCTTCTTCCGGCGCCGCGCCGGGCAACGCCGCCGCAATTTCGCCGGGCTTTACTTGCGAGAGCACCGGATACGTACGCACGTCTTTGAAGTACGCATCGATCCACGACATGACGCGTTCCAGCGCCGGAGTAAAATCGTTCACAGGACCGCGTGTATTCACCGCATAAGGCTCGAGCCCTTATGCAATACATCAGCCCCGAGGGCGCTCCGCCGCCGATTGGCCCGTACAGCCCCGCCGTCCGCGCCGGAAGCGAAATCTTCTGCAGCGGCCAGCTTGGTACCGATCCCGCAACCGGTCAGATCGACGGCACCGACGCCGCAGCCCAAGCCGATCGCGCGCTTCAAAACCTTGCAACGGTTCTTGCCGCCGGCGGTGCAACGCTCGCCGACGTCGTCAAAACCACGATCTTTTTGATCGATATGAATGACTTTGCGGCAGTGAACGAGGTGTACGCGAGGCACTTTGGGGATGCTAAGCCTGCGCGTTCGACCGTCGCCGTAGCAGCGCTGCCTCGCGGCGCTATCGTCGAGATCGACTGTATCGCGCGAGTGTCTTCTTAAATCTAATTCCGCGCTGCTAACGCGGCGACCGCGCGGAGGGGCGGCTGTCCGGAGGCGCGGGCGATTTTCCATCCATGGAAAATCGCCGCTCCGCCGCTTTTTCGCAACAACAAAGGAATTCGCCATCCTGGCTTTTGCGAAAAAGTCGGAGGCTCCGGACAGCCGCCCCTCCGCGCGCTCGCCACGTTACGCACCGCGTCATCAAAACGAAATTGCGAATCAGCGTTGGCGTGAAAGTTGCGATAGAATGCGGGGTACTTCGGGAGGGATCTCGCGGGCCAGAAAGCCTAAACCGATGCGCGTTCCGAGCGTCTTGCCGGCTGCGGCGTGAACGTAGACGGACCAAACTGCTGCTTGCAGCGGATCTGCTCCGCGTGCGAGCAGGCCGCCCGCGATGCCCGCGAGCGTGTCGCCCGAACCGGATGTGGCGAGGCCGTCGTGGCCGCCGGCATTTTCGTAGATCGGTGAGCCAGGCGCGGCAATGTATGTCGATTTGCCTTTGAGTGCGATCGCGGCGTCGAATGTCGTTAGTGCGTGCTGCAGGTGGGCGACTGGATTTGCTTCCACGTGCTCGCGTTGCGCGCCGATCATTGTTGCGAGTTCGCCGTAGTGCGGCGTTAAAACCGGAAGATGGGCTGCGCCGTGGATCATCGACGGATCCGATGCGAGTGCGGATAGGGCGCCCGCGTCGATAAGGAAACGCGCGTCGGAGGATTTGAGTAAATCGCGTAAGAGTGTCGCCGTGGCTTTCGATGGCTCCATGCCCGGGCCGAAGACGACGGCATCGGCGCGTTCAGCGTACTTGCGCGCGTCGGCAAAACTCACGACCAACGCTTCGGGCATCGCGATTCCGATGTGCGGGGCGATCTCGGGCGCCGTGGCGATTTGAAGTTTGCCTGCGCCCGCGCGCAGTGTCGAGACCGCTGCTAACAGTACGGTGCCCGGCAGATGCGGTGCGCCCGCGACGACGAGCACGGTTCCGCGCGCATCCTTATCGCCCGTTTTTAGCGGAAGGGGCCAACGCCGCAGCAGCGCCGGGCCGATGCGTTTATTTTGGTCCGGCCGGGACATCTGGCTCGGCGGTGACGGGCGCGCCTTCTTCTTCCAGCGGCGCGGTTTCGTTGTAGCAGCGCAGACGGTAACCGCACGGCGTCGACTCGTCGCGATCGTATGCCGTCAGCGAACAGTTTGCCACGTCGCCGATCGCGTCGATTGCGAGGATCTGCGCTTCGTCGAGCTGTTCGAGGATATATCGCATGCACAGCACGACGACCTGATGCGAGACAATGGCAATGCGCTTTCCGCCGTAGCGGTTCTCTATCGAATCGAGCGCGCTGCGCAAACGCAAAATCACATCGACCCAGCTCTCGCCGCCGGGCGGCCGGTAGTAGAATTTCCCGAGACGCCGGCGCATCTCGACCTGCTCGGGAAACCGCGCTTCGATACCGCTGCGCGTGAGCCGGTCGAGCATGCCGAACTCTTTTTCGCGCAAGCGCTCGTCTTGGAGCACCGGGATATCCCATCGGCCGGCAGCGCATGCGAGGCGCGCGGTTTCTTGCGCGCGCAGATACGGCGAACAGTAAATGACGTCGGGTACGCGGCCTTCGCGTTCGAGCCAACACGCGAGCGATTCTGCCTGCTGTTCGCCCGCTTGTGAAAGCGGGACGTCGCAATCGCGCTGCGCGATGTCGATGACCGCCAGACCTTGCGCAAGCGCGCGGTCGCGCGCCACGTTCCCCGCACTTTCGCCGTGGCGGATTAG
>DASSRQ010000081.1:0-2185 GCA_035701665.1 Vulcanimicrobiaceae bacterium | reverse complement strand
CAAGGGGCAACTTTATCGTTAGCATTTCCAGCGCTGAACCTCTGAGCGGCCGTGGGCGCTGAGGCTGTTGTGGGCGTCCACCCACCCGGAAATAGATATGTTGCGACGCAGCTACTCGCCAAACTGCTGTCCATAAACGTGTCGTTCGACTGAGGCTCATGCACAACGTAAGCCGATTGATTGTAACAGCCGTCGATATCCACGCTATATCCGGCGCCCCATGGATCGCTTGATCCCGCCGGTAATTGCGTCGTCAGGTTTCCGCTAGCGTCTGTGTTGAATGCCTCGGCTGTGCAAGCCGAAGCGGCGCGTGCGATACCGCCTCCAAGGAGCGCGTTGAGGGTTTCAGCGACGGTCGGTTGCGTGTGCGAAGTTGAGGCGAGTGTGCCGCTGCCTTGCGCCGCGAATCGGATGGCGGGCGGCCACACCATAATGCCCGGCGATGCGCTAGGGGAGGGCGCAGGCGTGTAGTTCAGGACCACGGTGTAACCGCTCGGTGCGCTCTGCGTTGAAAGGTGGAACTCGAGCGTTTGGGTTGTGCTTGTGACACGTACGTCCGTAATCTGATTTCCGCCGGCGATCCAAGGTGCGGTTGCTGCGAAAAATCTTACGGCGCCGTCGTGGAGCGTTGCGTTTGCATAGACGGGTGAATAGATCGGCGATGACGAGTCTTGCAGAGCGGTCAGCGGATAGGTATGTGCCGCGAAGGACGCGATGCCGGAAAACGTTTGGTCTATGGTAGCGGATGCGCCGGGTGCGCTGTAGACATAACGGGTCAGCGTGTGCGATGGAGCGTCGAACGAGTACGCCCAGAAGCGATCGGTTCCGGATTCGTCTTGTGCGTAAAAGTCAAGTTCATGACCGTCGGCATTGGGTTTGCCGGTGAGGTCGTTCGGTGGGGTGAAAATTGCCCAGGCGTCGTCTTGTTCCGCATACCACAGCGACGAGAGGTGCGCAAGCGTCGATGCGTCGCGGAAGCGCGCTCCGGCATGAGTAAAACTACTCAGAGCGCTCTTCGCGATCGATGCACAAAGTAGTGCTAATAGCATGGCGATGCCCGCCGCTACCAGCACTTCGAGCAGCGAAAAGCCGCGCGAGGAACGCAGTCTCACGTAAAATCTGAGTGCCCAAGCGAGGCAGAGAAGTGACCGCGGCGAACGTTCGCTTTCATGGAAACAGCAGCGAACGTTAGTCCCCTGCTCGAAGGGCTATTTGCCGCCGACAAGATTTGCAAACCCGCGGGCGGGTTGACGGCAATGATGGGCATGAATGCGCCCGGTGCAGACGCGAAAGTGAATCAGAACGACGTCGCAGTAAAATTGTTTGCGTACGCGTTCCTTTCGATGGAAGAGATCGGCGCGCTCGAATTAAGCGTTGTCGAGAAGAAAGTGCTGTTCGTTAAGACGACGTCCGTGCAAGTCAAGCACGGGGCGCAGCCGTTGCCCACCGACGGCGTTTTGGGCGGCATTATGAAGAACGTCGTCGACGGCAAAACGGTACGCGATGCGATATGCGCGTGGTTCGGCCGGGATTTTGCGAATCCGTATTCGGTGTTCGTTCAGATGGTTCTGGAAGAAGCGATTGCGGCGGGTTATTTAGTGCGGCAGCAGCAGAACTTGGGCGGCGCGATAAGTAACGCGTTCAAAGGAACGCTGCCCACACAGCGCGTGCCGGAGCGGGCAGCAGAGATTGAAAATTTGCGGCAGGCGGGTGCGGTGCGCTGGGCCGGATTCGCAGCGAAGGATGCGGCGCTTGTCGATCAGGTGTTGAAGCAGTGCAGTTCGGCGCTGGATTCGCGCACCGAATCGCGCAACACTGACACCAGTTCTTTTTAGCTGCGGCGTTCCAGCGCTGCGCGATCCCACTTGGCGAGATCGGCGGCCGCGTCGTATGTCGATTGAAAGAAATCGAGGACGGCGCGGTCGGGATCTGCCGATGTACGGACTGCTCCGTACGGGAGCAGAAACTCTTTTAGTTGCGCATTCCAACCGGCGGCGGCTGGCTTGACTGCTGCTTCCGAAAAGCCGGGCGGTTCGGGATATGTGTAGGCGTAAAATTGCGCTTCTACGCCGAAGCCGCCCGGCCAGAAACCTACGCTGTGTTCTTCGTGCGAATACGCTTCGCGCGTAGCCCAATCGGGCAACGCCGGGAAACCGCCTGGATGCGGTGGGGCGGGGCGTCCGGA
>DASSRQ010000080.1:0-6115 GCA_035701665.1 Vulcanimicrobiaceae bacterium | reverse complement strand
ATACGCTCTCGTTGATTCTACGGCAATCGAATATCGATCCGTCCCTGCTCGACATCGAAGTAACCGAAACCGCGCTGCTTTCAAATACCGACGCGCTCTTCGACACGCTCGCAATGATCCGCAGCCTCGGTCCGCGCATCAGTATCGACGACTTCGGCACCGGATACAGCACGTTCGCGTATTTAAAACGCTTCAAAGTCGACGCGCTGAAACTCGACGGCTCCTTCGTCAATGGCATCGATCGCATCGCCGACCGTGCTATCGCGGAGTCGATTGTCAAAGTCGCGCACGCACTCGGCCTGCGCGTCATCGCGGAAGGCGTGGAACACGAAAGCCAGCTGCACATCCTCTCCGAGATGCGTTGCGACGAAGCGCAAGGCTTTTTCATCAGCCGCCCGATGCCGGCGGCAGACTTCGAAACGGCGGCGTTCGCCGCGCGCTGATGCGCGATCTGCTTCTCGCGCTGGACAACGGCACGCAAAGCGTTCGCGCGCTGATCTTTGACGCGAACGGCAACCTGCTCGCGAAAGAACGCGTTCCGCTCGATGAGTACGCGTCACCCGCACCCGGCCGGCACGAACACGACCCGCTCGGATTTTGGCGCGCGCTCTGCCGGGCGTGCACCGCGTTGTGGACGCAGCAACCGGGGCTGCGCGAACGTATTGCGGCCGTTGCGGTCACGACGCAGCGCGCAACCGTCGTCAACGTCGACGAACGCGGCGAACCGCTGCGCCCGGCGATTACCTGGCTCGATCAGCGTAAAGCGCGGCAGCTGCCGCCGCTCTCGCTGCTGTGGCGCACGGCATTTTCCGCGGCACGCGTTACCGACACGATCCGCTACCTCCAGCGTGAGGCCGAAGCAAACTGGATCGCCGAAAACGAGCCGCAAATCTGGCAGCGCACGCACAAATTTTTGCTGCTGTCCGGCTTTCTCAACTACAAATTGACGGGGGCGTTTACCGACTCCGCCGGTGCGCAAGTCGGCTACGTTCCGTTCGACTATAAACACCACCGCTGGGCTGCGAAGCGCGATTGGAAATGGCAAGCCGTGTGCGTGCAGGCGCAGATGCTGCCGGAGCTGCGCGCACCCGGATCGATATTGGGCGAGGTACACGCGCGAGCGGCGCAGGAGACCGGTATCGCTCAAGGCACGCCCGTCGTCGCCGCGGGAACCGATAAAGCATGCGAAGTGCTCGGTGCCGGCTGCACCGGTCCGCGTACAGCCGCGCTGAGTTTCGGCAGCGCGGCAACGATCAACGTTTGCTCGCCGCGCTACGTCGAACCGATCCCGTTCATTCCGCCGTATCCCGCCGCGCTGCCCGGAGCGTACGATGTGGAAGTACAGATCTTCCGCGGCTATTGGATGGTGCGCTGGTTCATGCAGCAGTTCGCGGTCGCCGACGAAAGCGAACTCGACGCGCTGCTTGACGCCTCGCCGCCCGGTGCCATGGGATTGATGGTGCAGCCGTACTGGACGCCCGGGTTGCGTGCGCCCGGCCCGCACGCAAAGGGTGCGATGATCGGTTTCGGCGACGTGCACGGCAAAGCGCACGTGTACCGCGCGCTGCTCGAAGGCATTGCCTACGCGCTTCGTGAGGGCAAAGAGCGCATCGAACGGCGCGGCCACTTTACGATCGAATCGCTCCGCGTCGCCGGAGGCGGTTCGCAAAGCGATGCGGCGATGCAGTTGACCGCGGACATCTTCGGCTTACCCGCAGAGCGTCCGCATGTGTTTGAAACATCGGGACTCGGTGCGGCGATCGATGCGGCCGTTGCCACCGGCATGCACGCGACGTTCGACGATGCCGTGCGCGCGATGACGCGTACCGTGCGCACATTCGAACCGGATCCGAAAACGCGCGCCATGTACGATGCATTGTACGAACGCGTGTACAAGCAGATGTACGGCCGGCTTTCGCCGCTCTACGAAGCGATTGCCGAGATTACGGGGTATCCCGGCGCGCCAGACGCTTCCGGATAGCCCACGCGCCGCGCGCAAACTCTTTGCTGAGCGCGGCAACGGCTTCTTCTTTTGAACCGCCGTCCGCTCGCAGCGCGCGGTAGCGCTCGTGCAGCTGCGCGTGTTCCGAAGGCGTCCACGACTTGCCGCGGTTCGCGACGATATGTTCGCGGGGCGCTTCGCCGAGCAGCGAGCCTGCTTCGACGCGCTCCAGGCGTGCGACGCATTTATTGAATGCGCCGCGCGATTTTTCAAAACCCACGAAGCGGCGGTTCATTCCGAGCGCGGCTACGGCTGTCGATCCGCCGCCCATAAAGAAATCTGCAACGAGATCGCCGGGATCGCTGCTGTACGCGATCATTTTCTTGAGCAGCTCGAGCGGCAATTCGTTTTTGTTCTTCTCGCGTCCGGGCTTGTACTCGCGATTGAGAATCCACACGTCTTCGCGGTCGCGGTAGTTCGCCGATCCGCCTTCGGCCGCACCCTCGTCGAGCGCGAAGCGCGACTGCAGGTTGAACGTGCGCTTTCCCCCGGGCTTGGCATAATACAGAATGTGATAGTGCGACGAGACGTACTTCGTCGTCGTATACACGCCGAAGTTGTACTTCCAGATCAGATGGTTGATCTCGACGAGTCCGCTTTCGCGCAGCGCACCGAGCACGTCGTAGAGATTCGTGTATCCGGACACGACGTAGATTTGTCCGCCCGGACGCAGCACGCGCGCCGCCTGCGCGATCCAA
The DNA here is from genome assembly GCA_035701665.1 of Vulcanimicrobiaceae bacterium. Taxonomy (GTDB): domain Bacteria; phylum Vulcanimicrobiota; class Vulcanimicrobiia; order Vulcanimicrobiales; family Vulcanimicrobiaceae; genus DASSRQ01. The sequence continues at coordinate 3,415 of DASSRQ010000080.1, read as the reverse complement.
TCGCGAGAGAATGCGGCATACTCGTGCGGTTCGACTTCGATGTAGCCTTCGACCACAAAGCGTTCGTCGCGGTTGTAATGCCGGTGCAGCCGGTCGCCCTCGATGCCGTAGGGCGGATCCGTCACGATCAAATCGACACTTTCGTCCGCCAAATGCTGCCGCGCGCCGTCGATGCAGTCGGCATTGATGAAGCGGCGGTCTGCGGCCATACGCTAGCTTACGCCTTGCCGGGGACTGGGCACCTTCCCGCGAACCGTTCCGGCGTGCCGGCACTACGGGAAGATTCACATGAAAGCCGCACGCTGCAGCGGCTTTTCGAGATCACGCAGGATATTTTACGCGCCAACGAGCTGTTGCCCGCGCTGCGATCGATCGCGCAGGGCCTGAGCGAGCTCTACGGCTGGCGGTATGTTTCGATCGTGGCCTCCGACCAGCCCGGCGGCGAGATGTACCGGCGGGTCATCATCGGATTTCCGCCCGAGCAGATCCGCGACCGCCTGGGCGAGCACATCCCGCGCGAGGAGATCCTCGAACTGCTGCGCAGCGACTACGAAGTCGTTCCGCACTGCTTTTACATCCCGGCCGAGCGGAAGCAGCCGTGGTCTCACAACATTTTTATGGGCGACGAGCCCGAGCACTACACCCGGCAGTCGCCAACCCTTTGGCACGAACACGACTCGCTCACCCTGGTGCTGGTCGATTCGGCGAACGCGATGCTGGGATACGTCTCCGTCGACGGTCCGTTGGATAACCGCGTCCCGACGAAAGAGACGATGCGCGAGATGCAGCTCTTCGTCAATCTCGTCGGCCTCGCGCTGACGAGCGCGCGCGGACGCGTGGCCGAAACCGAAAAGCGCGAGTTGATCGAACGCACGTCGCGGGCGCAGAGCGATTTCTTCAGTATCGTCGCGCACGAAGTGCGCTCGCCGCTGGCCGGCATCCGCGGCGCGACGTCGCTGCTCGAGACGCACTTCGAGTCGATCGACGAACAGCGCCGCAACGAGCTGCTCAACGTGCTCGCGAGCTCGACGGCACGCCTGTCGGCAATCTTCGAAGACTTCTTGCTGCTCTCGCGGATGGAGGCGGGCAAACTCACGCTGCGTTCGGAGTCCGTCGATCCGGTGCTCGTCGTGGAAGAGTCGGTCGCGCGGATGGAAAGCGAGCATCCCGAACGTGAGTTCCAATCGCTCTATCTCTCGCCGGTGCCGCGCGTGCGGGCGGACGAAGGCCGCGTGGTCCAAGTCCTGACCAACATGCTTTCGAATGCCGCGAAGTATTCGGCCGACGGCACGGTTGTCGCCGTCGAAATCAAGCCCTACGACGACCGCATCGTCTTCGCGGTGAAAAACGAGGGACCAGGCGTTCCGCAGTCCGCCCGGGACAAGCTCTTCACCAAGTTCGGGCGTGCGGCCGGCGACAGCGACTCGTCCATCGGCCTGGGGCTCTATATCTGCTCGGAGCTGGTCTCCCTGATGGGGGGCACCATCGGCTACGAGAGCGAGCCGGGAAAGATTACGACTTTTTGGTTTGCGCTGCCCCGCGCAATAGAGTAGAACTAACTGTTATGCAGACTCGGCCCGACATCCGTAACGTCGCGATTATCGCCCACGTCGACCACGGTAAAACCACCTTGGTTGACGCCATGCTGCGTCAGAGCGGCATCTTCCGCGAGGGCCAGCACGTCGAGACGCGCGTCATGGACTCCAACCCGCTGGAGCGCGAACGCGGCATCACGATTTTGGCCAAAAACACGGCCATCCGCCACGGCGAGGTCAAGTTCAACATCGTCGACACCCCCGGCCACGCCGACTTCGGCGGAGAGGTCGAGCGCGTGCTTCAGATGGTTCAAGGTGTGCTGCTGCTGGTCGACGCCGCCGAAGGCGTCATGCCGCAGACGCGCTTCGTCCTGCGCAAGGCGCTCGAATTGGACCTCAAGGCAATCGTCGTCGTCAATAAGATCGATCGCAAAGACGCCCGCGCCATGGAAGTGGTCAACGAAGTCTTCGATCTCTTCATCGAACTCGGTGCGAACGACGAACAAGCCGACTTCCCGGTAGTCTTCACCAACGGCAAACTCGGCGTGGCGAAGCGCAAGATGGAAGACGAAGCGGTCAATCTCGAGCCGCTCTTCGAAGTCATCGCGCAGCACGTGCCCGAAGCGCCGGCCGAAACCGGCGGCTTTCAGATGCTCGTCTCCGCGATCGATCACAACAAGTACGTCGGACGCATCGGCGTCGGCCGCGTCTTCCGCGGTTCGGCGAAGGTCAATGCGCCGATTGCGAAAGTTGCACGCGACGGCGAGGTCGAGACGGGTCTGCGTCTGACCAAACTGCTCACGTTCCAAGGACTGGAACGCGTGGAGATCGAGGAAGCATCGGCGGGCGATATCGTCTGCGTCTCCGGCATCGAAGGCTTGAACATCGGCGACACGATCGCCGATCTCGCGACGCCGGAAGGCGTACACGCTGTTGCGGTCGACGAGCCGACGGTCTCGATGTTCTTTAGCGTCAACAACTCGCCGTTTGCGGGCAAAGAAGGCAAGTATCTCACCTCGCGTCAGATCCGCGGCCGTTTGATGGCGGAACTTGAATCCAACGTTGCGCTGCGCGTTTCAGACACCGAATCGGCCGACACGTTCGAAGTGCGTGGACGCGGCGAACTGCATCTCTCGATCCTGATCGAGACAATGCGCCGCGAAGGCTACGAGCTGCAAGTCTCCAAACCGCAGGTCATCGTTACCGAACGCGACGGCAAGAAGTGGGAGCCGGTCGAGTACGTCGTCGTCGACGTGCCCTCGGAGTACGAAGGCCCGGTGATCGAAGCGCTCGGCAAGCGTAAAGCCGTCATGTCGAACATGATCAACGTGGGCGACTCGCGCCGTCTGGAATACACTATGCCGACGCGTGCGATCTTCGGCCTGCGCGGCGAGCTGCTTACGCTCACCCGCGGCACCGCGGTCATGTCGCACACGTACTACGATCATCAAGAGTGGCAGGGTGAACTGCCCGGCCGCAACGTCGGCGCGCTCGTTGCCAGCGACACCGGCCGCACGACGGGCTACGCGCTGATGGGCGTGGAGCAACGCGGGCGCTTCTTTGTCGGCACCGGCGTCGACGTGTACGAAGGGATGGTCGTCGGCCGCGCAAACGACGATAAAGACGTCTCGCTGAACGTCGTAAAAGAGAAGAAACTGACGAACATGCGCGCTGCCGGATCGGACGAGAACGTAAAACTTCCGCCGCCGGAAGAGCCGTCGCTGGAACGCGCGATCGAGTTTATCGAAGATGACGAACTCGTGGAGATCACGCCGAAGTCGATCCGCATCCGCAAGCGGATGCTGAACGAAACGGATCGTTTGCGCGCGCGCAAACGGGCCGCTTCGGTCTAGTCTTTCCTAAAGAGATCTTCCATCAAG
>DASSRQ010000079.1:0-2757 GCA_035701665.1 Vulcanimicrobiaceae bacterium | reverse complement strand
CAGCAGCAGCCGTGATCGGCAGTTCTCATTTCACCGTAACCAAAAGCGGCGGATTAGTAATAACGGGCCCAAGCTTAAAATCGATAATTAATCCGGGTAGCCCAGAGGTTGCGGCTTCGGCAGCCGATATGGATTTTAAGGTCATTTTACCGGCTGCGTTACCGGCTGGAACGAAGCTGGAGACGCTTATCTTGTTCGGCCGCGATGGCTTCGCACTTGGCTACAATCTTCCCGGCACGTGGCGCCGCTCGCACCACTATATGAATGTCGTTATTTTAAATCCGTCTTCGCTTCAAGGAACGTCAACAAGTAAACAACGCATGTCGCTCATGTTGGGCGGGGGCACAAGATTCATAACTAGAGACCATTTGGCGGACACTGTTTGGCGCATTGGCCACGAAGACGTCTTCATCCAAACGAGCGTGCTAACACCAGCCGAAGCCGCAAAAATCAAAGCCGCAATGCAAAAAGAGGCCGCGCGTTAAGCGCGGCCCCCTTTCATTCCAAACCCTTAAGGGCTATTTCGGATACGTCATCTCTGCCGGCACGACGTATTTGTCGAACTCTTCCGGCGTCACGTGACCGAGCGAAACGGCGGCTTCTTTGAGCGTCGTTTTCTCGTGGTGGGCGTGCTTGGCAATCGCTGCGGCTTTGTCGTAACCGATCTTCGGCGAGAGCGCCGTAACGGTCATAAGCGACTCGCCCAGGTACTTGGCGATCACGTCTTCGTTCGCTTGCAGCCCTTCAACGGCGTGCTCGCGGAACATCGTGCACGTATCGCGCAGCAAGCGGCAAGAGTGCAAGAAGTTATAGATCATGACCGGGTTGAAGACGTTCAGTTCGAAGTTGCCTTGCGATGCGCCGAACGAGATGGCGGCATCGTTGCCGTACACCTGCGCGACGACCATCGTCATGGCTTCCGACTGCGTCGGGTTGACTTTGCCCGGCATGATCGACGAGCCCGGCTCGTTCTCCGGCAGCGTCAGTTCGCCGATACCCGCGCGCGGGCCCGATGCCAGCCAGCGGATGTCGTTGGCAATCTTCATGAGCGCAGCCGCGAGCGTCTTGAGTGCACCGGATGCAAAGACGAAGTCGTCGTGCGATGCAAGCGCCGTGAATTTGTTCGGATGCGAGCGCAGCGGCAGACCGGTCAGTTCGGCAAGCTTCTTCGCCGCGCGGTCCGCGAACTCGGGATGCGCGTTGAGGCCGGTGCCGACGGCCGTGCCGCCGATCGCGAGATCGTACAGCGGGTCGAGTGCGAGGTTGATCGCGTTCATCGCACGGTCGAGCTGCGTAACGTAGCCCGAGAACTCTTGGCCAAGGGTCAGCGGCGTCGCGTCTTGGAGATGCGTACGGCCGACTTTGACGATCGTCTGCCACTCTTTGGCTTTCGCGTCGAGCGCGTCGCGCAGTTCTTTCACCGCGGGAAGCATCTCGACGACCGCACGCGCGGCCGCCATGTGCATCGCCGTCGGGAACGTATCGTTCGAAGACTGCGACATGTTGACGTGATCGTTCGGGTGCACGGGCTTTTTGCTGCCCATCTCTCCGCCCGAGATCTCGATGGCGCGGTTGGAGATCACTTCGTTGACGTTCATGTTCGTCTGCGTGCCCGACCCGGTCTGCCATACGCGCAGCGGGAAGTGCGCATCGAGTTTGCCGGCGATGACTTCATCGGCCGCTTGCACGATGAGATTCTTCTTCTCGTCGTCCAGCTTGCCGAGATCGTTGTTCACCAGCGCGGCGGCTTTCTTCAGCTGCGCCATCGCGACGATAACTTCGCGCGGCATAACGTCGCGCGGCCATTCGGGCTCGCCGATCTCGAAGTGCACGAGCGAGCGCGCGGACTGCGCGCCGTAATACTTGTCGTTCGGGACTTGGATCTGGCCCATCGAGTCCGATTCAGTGCGGCTCGCCGTCCCGTTGGCCGGAAGATTGGTGGTCGTCATTGCCCAGATATCTTCGCCCGGCGCGGGTTTTTGCGCCTGGATAAAGGTCGGAATGCGCCCGGCAATCGGGCGGCCTAGCGGGCTAGGAGCGGTTCTTGAACGCCGCCCGGCCGAGCGTTTGGCCCAATTCCCGGGTCTCGGTCACTTCGTACACCGTGAGCGGAAAGCGCGGGTCGTAGCCCCGTTTGCTGCAGCGCCCGCAGCTCATGGCGGCGCTCGGCAGACGACGGCGCAACAACTCCAGCGCGCATTTCTCGCAGCGGAGAATGTAGCGTTTTACGCTCTCGTTCAACGGCTTGACGTTGCCGAGGTCGTGATAGATCGAGGTCATTCCGCATTCGCGCATCTTCTTGCGGAACGCCGCGCTGTGGCCGGTATCGCCGTTTTTGGCAAAAAGCCACGCGTGAATCATCTCGTGCAGCAGCGTTTCACGCAGCGCCTCGGCCGACGATTGTTTGAAGTGTTTGGGTGAGAGTTCGATCAGCAGCGGACGTTCGCTGTACGTAATACGTCCGGCGGAATTCGAAAAGCGCGCATTGTAGCGGATGCGGCACACCGGGACTTCGCCTTCGAAATAAAAGTTGTTGAGTTCGGCGAAGAGCAACTGAAGATCGGTTTCCGAGGGCAGCACGAAGAGTTTATTCTCCGGGCGTCCAAACGACTCTTCGTGACGACCGGACCGCAGCGCGGCCTTCCGCCGCGAATTTACCTGCCCATTACGGCCGTATTTGCGGCCGTGTTCATAGGACTCATCGTGATGCTGCTTCGCCAAAGCCTGAGCACGGGCGGGTCGGTCTTCGGGGCGGGC
>DASSRQ010000078.1:0-4506 GCA_035701665.1 Vulcanimicrobiaceae bacterium | reverse complement strand
CCGGGGAGAACGATGCCGAGCTCGGCCGCCAGCGCGCGGCGCACTTCGCCGACGCGGTCCAGCAGCGCTTCGCAGTTTTCGGCTGCAAGCAGCGGTGCGAGATCGGCGCCGACCTCGATACACACTGCATCGACGCCGACGAGACCGAGCGCCATCTCCGGCCGGCGGATCGCTTGCCGTTTCGAGCGTTCGCGTTCGCGATCGATAACTGTAACCGCCCGCGCGCGCAATGTTGCAGCGGCGTGCGCGGCGCCGAACGCAACGAGCGCCAGGACGACGAAAACGGGCCGCGGCAATCCCGGTACGAACGCTAGCACCAGCAGCAGCGCGCCCGCAATCCGCAGCATCTCCGGACGGGCGAACAGCTGCGATGCGAGATCGGCGCCCAACGCGCCGTCGCTTGCAACGCGCGTGACCATCATGCCCATGGCCGTCGAGATCAGAAACGCCGGCAGTGTCGTAACGAGAGCGTTGCCGATGGAAAGGAGCGCATAGGTTTGCAGTGCATCGGCCGGTGAGAGTCCGCGATAGAACACGCCGACAGCAATTCCGCCGGTGAGATTTAGAGCCACGATGATAAGCGCGGCAACCGCGTCGCCTTTTACGAACTTTCCCGCGCCGTCCATCGCACCGTAGAAGTCCGCTTCGCGCTGCACCCGGGCACGTTTGTACCGTGCGCCGTCCGCATCGAGCAGTCCGGCATGCACCTCGGCGTCGATCGCCATCTGCTTGCCGGGCATCGCATCGAGCGTAAAGCGCGCTGCGACTTCGGCGACGCGCTGCGAGCCGCTTGCGATCACGATGAATTGAATAGCGATCAGGATTGCAAACACGATGATGCCGACGACGAGATTGCCCTGAACGACAAACGCGCCGAACGCCGCGACGACGGCGCCCGCGCCGCCGGGTTCGTGACCGTGCGTGAGGATCGATCGCGTGGCAGAAACGTCGAGCGACAACCGGAAAAGCGTTGCGAGCAGCAGCGCAGGAGCGAACGCCGAAAACTGCAGCGGCTCCTCGACCGTGACGCTGAGCAGCAGCACGAGCGCCGAGAGCAAGATGTTGACGCCCAGCAGCAGGTCGAGCAGTGCCGGCGGCAGCGGAACGATGAGAATGGCAACGATGCCGAGCAGCACGCCGGCAAAGACGTACGCCGGTAAGCGCGTCATGCGATACCGGCCCGCGCAAGCGACGCCACGATCTCCGCAACGGCGACATACGTTTCTTGCGGAATGGACTCGCCCGGATTCGTCTTCGCAAACAACTCGCGCGCCAGCGGCACGTTTTCGATAACCGGAATGCCGAGTTCGCGCGCTTGCGACCGCACGTGCAAAGCGGCATCATCCGCTGCCCGGATGAGAACGCGCGGCACCGGAACGTCCGGAGGCGCATACTCGAGCGCGATGGCTAGATGCGTCGGATTGGTGACGACGAAGGCGGCATCGCGCAACCGGTGCAGCGAACCGCGCAGTATCGCGCGGTGTGCCGCTTTGCGCCGCGCGCGTGCGAGCGGATCTCCGTCCTGCTCGCGCTGGTCGCGTTTGAACTCCTCGAACGACATGCGAAGGCGCTTCTTCCGCCGTGCGGCTTGCAGCGCATAATCGGCCGCCGAAAAAAGCGCGCCGACCGCGCACGCCGTCCATGCGCTGCGCAGCGACGCCGACCACGCCGTGGCGGCCAGCGACGGCGCAGCCTTTCCATGAAGGATCGCTAGTGCGCCTGCCGTGGATCCAAACGCCGCGCATGCGCGAACGATCGTGACAACCGTTTCGCGCGAAAACATCCGTCGCAGATTCTGAACGGGCGACAAGCGCGAGGGATCGATCTTCAGCGGAACCGCTTGCAGGCCGCCGAGCTGCACGATCGATGCAATTGCCGCAGCGATGCACCCGCAGCACAGCACGCCGATCGTCCAGAGCGCGATTGCAAACAACGCTGCAGCATCGCTTTCGCCGCGAGCTGCCGCAGTCAGCGCAGATTGCGCGGCGAGGGCGATGTGCGGTATCGCCGCCGCGCATCCGCCGAGCGCTCCCGCAAACGCGCAAACGCCCGTGAGCTCGTGCGAGACGGCGACGTCGCCCTCACGTTTCGCACGCGCTAACCGCGCCGGTGTTGCGTCAAGCGCTTTCTCCGCCATCAGGGCTTATCCAAAAGCGGCACGCGAATCCACGGGACGGCGCTCTGCCCGAACAGCAGCGGCACCGCAACGGCCGTCGTTAGCACCGCGAGGGCGAACACGATTGGAAACGACAGCGCAAACGCGCCGAAACGCGGCACGACGCGCGAGATAGCGCCGAGCGTGAACTGTGCGCAAAACGCAACCGCTGCGGGCGGGCCGGCAACGAGTAATGCCGCTTCCACAATGGAGACGGGCAACTGCACGGCATACGCAGCAAGGGCATGACTCGACGGAACTGCACCCGCAGGCAGCCGGTCGAAACTGCGCGCGAACGCTTCGATAGCCAGCCGGTAGCCGCCGAATAAAAAGAATCCGGCGAGAAACACGCTGGACCAAATGCGTCCGAATCCCGAAGGCGCGTATACTTGCGCGTTCGGAACGCTTCCGCGAATGCCGGTGTAATCGTCGATCGCACGGCCGCCGGCATACGCGCCGTCGTATAAGATCGATGCAGCAATACCGATAGCTGCGCCGATTCCGGCCTCGATCGCGAGCGCGAGAACGAAGGCAACGCCGTCAACGTGCACGCCGCGTGCTGCGACCGGAGCGAGCACCAACGCGAGCGCGGCTGCAAACCCCGCACGCACCGCATGCGGCACCGACGGATGCGAGAGCCCCGGCGCGCGCGCAACGAATCCGGCGCTTCGCGCGAAGACCAGAAAAGCGGCAGCCGTCATCCGGAGACCAACTCGGGAATGCGTTGAAGCACATGCTCGAAGAGCTGCGCACAGAGCTGCATGCCGAACGGCCCGAAGATCGCTGCCGCCAATCCGACGGCAAGGAGTTTCGGTAACAGGCTCAGGGTTTGTTCCTGCACCTGCGTCGCGGCTTGTGCGATGGCAACCGCGGTGCCGACCACCGTCGCGATCGCCAAAAGCGGCAGACAGAGCAGCGCGCTATCCAGCAGCGCTTCCCGCAGTAACCCTTCGAATGCCGACATGCGCCGATGCTACGGCGCACACGTTACCGGATTATGTTCGCGGCGTGAACGATCGCCAGGCGGTCGCGGCGAGCAGCGCGCTTACGATCGCGCGCGTGGCCGGCGATTTGTTCAGCGTGTAAAAATGAATGCCCGGTGCGCCGCGTGCAAGCAGCTCGGCTGCCTGCAGCGTTGCATAAGCAACGCCCAGATCTTGCACGGCCTCGGGATCGTCTCGCCGGGCGTCCAGTTCGGCCAACAGTTTCGGCGGAATGACGGCACCGCACATCGCCGTGAACTTGCGAATCTGATCGTAGTTCGTAATCGGCATAAGGCCGGGGAGCACCGGAACATCGATGCCCGCCCGCTTGAGGCGATCGACGAACGTGAAGTATTTGTCGTTATCGAAAAAGAGCTGCGTGATCAGAAACTCGGCGCCCGCTTCGACCTTGCGCTTGAGGTTCGCGATGTCGTCGTCGATCGAGGCTGCCTCGATGTGTTTTTCCGGATAACACGCGCCGCCGATGCAAAAGCGGAAGTTCCGCTTGACCATCGCGGCGAGGTCGCTCGCGTGGGCGAATCCGCCGGGCACGGGTTCGAATGCAGCGGCGTCCTTCGGCGGATCGCCGCGCAGCGCGAGCACGTTCTGAATGCCGGCCGCTTCGAGTTCCGTCAGCACGTTGCGCAGGTCGGCGCGCGTGCTTCCGACACACGTAACGTGCGCCATGACGTTCAGCCCGACTTCGGTTTGAATCTGTTTCGAGACTTCGATGGTCCGCGCGCGGGTCGAGCCGCCTGCGCCGTAGGTGACGGAAACGAACGCGGGCCGCAGCTCGCGCAGCGTATAGGCGGCGTCCAAGAGATGCCGGTACGCTTCGTCGGTGCGCGGCGGAAAAAACTCGAACGAGAAAAACGGCCGCTGCGTCGCGAGCGCCTGGCTTATGCGCATGCGTGCTTGTTATCTAAACGATGAAACGACGCCTCCGCATACCATCGCCCAGCCATCCACCATGACGAACAGCAGCAGTTTCGCGGGAAGCGAGATCACGGGCGGGCTGAGCATGAACATGCCGAGCCCCATCAGTATCGACGCGACGGCAAGATCGATCGCGACGAACGGCAGATACAGCGCAAGACCGATCGCAAAGGCGTCGCGCAGTTCGCCGACGACGAACGCGGGAATGACGACCAGCAGCGGCGCTTGCGCGGCAGGCTGGGACGGCCGGTGCGCGATCCGTTCGAAGAGCGCGATGTCCGCAAAATGCGTTTGCCGCAGCATGAACTCGCGCAGCGGTGCCGTCACGCGGCGCACGAGGGTTGCCTGATCGATGCGTCCGTGTGCGTACGGCTGCACGGCAGTGGTGTCGATTCGCTGCAGCACGGGCGTCATGATGGCGAACGTGAGCGC
>DASSRQ010000077.1:0-4957 GCA_035701665.1 Vulcanimicrobiaceae bacterium | reverse complement strand
AGTGGAAACCGGCGCTGGATGCGTACAAGGCGCTCGGCATCAATACGATCGACCTGTACGTCATCTGGAACTGGCACGAGCTGCGCGACGGCGAGTTTGACTTCACCGGACGTACGAACGACCGGCGCGATTTGGTCGATCTGCTCAAGCTCATTCATAGCGAAGGATACGCGCTGATTTTGCGGCCCGGTCCGGTCATTCGCAACGAATGGCGAAACGGCGGTTACCCCGATTGGCTTTTGAAACGGCCGGAGTACAACATGCCGCTGCCGGATATTTTGGAAGGCCGGTATCCCGCAACGGCCACCTATCAGAACGCGCACTCCGACGCCGCGGCCGCCGAATGGATGGCCAACAAAACGCACATGCGTTATGCCGCCCGGTGGCTGCAGCGCGTCTACGCATTGGCGAAGCCCTATAAGCGCGACGTCGTCGCGGTAGCGCTCGACGACGATCAAGGCGCGTACATCGACAACGACACGTGGCCTGGAACGCACTTCCACGCCTACATGCAGTGGCTTAAAACGCAGGCACAGCGCGGACTTCCGGGCGTGCCGGTGTTTATCAATACCTACCAGATGAAGGTAACGGCTTCCGCGCCGGTGTGGGCGTGGGGCAACTGGTATCAAAGCGATGCGTACAGCATCGGCGAGCACGACCGCGCGCAGATCGAGTTTTCAACCGGACTGCTGCAGACGCAGTCGCCGCAGCGCCCGATCATGGTCAGCGAGTTTCAAGCGGGATGGCTGCAAGGCGCGGACGAGACGCAGCCGCGCGCAGCAGACCCATCGAATACCGATCTCGCGCTGCATACGTTTCTGCAGATGGGCGCGCACGGCGTGGTCAACTTTCCGGTGCAAGACACGTGGAATCCGGCGGGTTGGGAAGCGCCGTGGGCCAACGAATTTTACGCTTGGGATGCGGCGTATGGACCGGGACTCGCGCCGCAAGCGCGGTTGCGGCCGACCGCACTGTTCGGAAGCCTCGTATCGGCGTATGGCGCCAAACTCGCGCAGACGCACCCCGTTGCGGACGCAGCCATCGCCTACACGTCGAGCGCTTACGACGAGAAGCAGCTGACGAACGAAAACGTCTATGCCATCGCCGCCGCAACGGTTGCCGCACAGACCCGGTGTCGCGCGCTGCGCATCACGTGCGCGCTTGTGGACCTTCGTTACGATGCTGCGCGCCTGCACTCGTATCGCGTGCTGATCGTTCCGGACGCCGGGCTGAAACAGCCGCTGCTTCCCGCAGTCGAACAAACGTTGGCTGCGTACCGGCGCGCAGGCGGCAAAGTCGTTGCAACGCCTGCAGATGCGCCCATCGATCGTCCGGCGGCCGCAGGTATTCCGAATGCCGTCTTGCTTTTGCCGGATGACGAACGCTTCGGCTTTCTCGACATCGTCAACTATGGCGATACAGCGCAAGCCGTTCCGCGTACGACGTTGCGCTATGACCGCTTCTCCGCAACCGTTCCGGACGTCACCGTACCTGCACGCAGCGGACGGCTCGTGCCGCTGACCACGAATGGTTCGCCATACAGGTCGATCGCCGCCGGTGGAGCGACCGGTGCAGAACAACTGCTTGCGATTCGCACGTCCGACGGCTTCCCGCATCAGATTCTGCGCAGCGGAACGACCGCTTACGATGTTTCGGCTTGTTCGGGTGCACGGATCTTTTCGTATCCCTTCTCTTCAATCGGCGGCGCGCGCGATGGTTGGACGCCGCAGGTGCCGCCCTCGCCTCGCGATTACATCGCCAAGTACACCCATCCGCTTCCAACCGGAACTTTTAACCGCTGCTACCGCGTATCGAATCGATCCGGGCGCGGCGGCACGTACACGTATACGGCGCCCGATGCGCCGGGCGGCCCGGCGGTTTTTACAAAAACCGTTGCACTCGACGGCGACGTGCTGGAAACGACGACGTCGGCGGCATTCGCATCCGCTGCCGAACAGCCGCAGCAGATCTGGTCGTTCACCAAAAGTAAGACGGCGGTCATGCTCGGTGAACCGGACGGAGCGATCGTTTTCGATCCGGCTCTTCACACCGCCGTTTTGGTCCAGTGGCCGCCTGCGGCTTCGTGCGCCGTCTATCAAACGGACACGGAGGCGCGTTTCACGCTGACGTATGCGCCGAAGGCGCTGCTGCGCGTCAGAGTCGAGGCGGCGAGCGCGCAGACCGCGGCCGAGGCGCAGGCCCGGTACGCGGAGTTCGCGAAAGCGCCCCAGCCGTAAAGGCAGTGCCGTTGAGAGCCGGGGGAATGGCGGAACGGTAGACGCAGCCGCCTCAAAAGCGGCCGGGCACAACCCGTGTGGGTTCAAATCCCACTTCCCCCACCACTACATCATTCGGGAAGCATGCGAACGTTTCGACAAGGCCCGCTGCGCGGTGAGATCTCCGTACCGGGCGATAAATCGATCTCGCATCGCGCACTGCTGCTCGGCGCGCTGAGCCCGCAGCCCCTAAAGATCTCGAATTTAAATCCCGGCCGCGACGTGTTCGCTACGGCGCAAGCGCTGCAAGCGATTGGAGCGGGCAGCGGTGCGCTGCGCGATCCGTCCGGCGTTATCGATTGCCTGAACTCCGGTTCGACGGCGCGCATGATGATGGGCGTGATAACCGGCGCAAATCTTAGCGCGACGTTCGACGGTGACGAGTCGCTGCGCAAACGCCCGATGGAACCCGTTGCCGCGCATCTGCGCGCGTTCGGTGCAAAGATCGAAACGGCGGACGGCAAGATGCCGGTGCGCGTGCGCGGCACCGCCGCGCCGGAGTCGCGCCGTATCATTCTGGTCTCGCCGTCGGCGCAGATCAAAACCTCGCTGCTGCTCGCCGCTGCCTATAGCGGCACGCCGATCGAGATCCTGGGCGACAAAGGCTCGCGCGATCACACCGAACGGCTGCTGCAGTATTTCGGTGCGGATATCGCTTACGACCGTTCGAAGGTCACGCTTCGATCGATGCCTTCGGCGTTCAAAGACGTCGTCGTTGCAGGCGATTTTTCGGCCGCGGCATTTTTCATCGTCGCTGCGAGCGTGTCGCCCGGCAGCGAGCTCGTCATACGCGACTGCGGCGTGAATCCGTCGCGCACGGGGTTGTTGGACGCGCTGCGGATGATGGGCGCTGATATCGCGATCGAAAACGAACGAACCGTCAGCGGCGAGCCCGTCGGCGACATTCGCGTGAAGCCGGCGGCGCTGCGCGGCGCCGACATCAGCGCGGACGTTGCGTTGCGCGCGATCGACGAGATCGTCGTCCTTGCCGTTGCTGCTGCGTTCGCAAACGGGCGCACCCGCATCACCGGCGTGCGCGAACTGCGTACCAAAGAGTCCGACCGGATCGCGGCCATCGAACGGTTGCTGGCTGCAGCGGGAATTGCCGTCGAGATTCTTCCGAACGGGATCGCTATCGACGGCGGAGCCCCGAGGGCGAACGGCGCAACCGTCGACACGCACGGCGACCACCGGACGGCAATGGCGGCGGCAGCGCTCGCGGCGGGCGCCGGGACGCTGGCCATCGACGACGAAGCCTGCATCGCTGTGAGTTTCCCCGCATTTATCGAACAGATGGAGCGCGTGCAGGCGTGAACGGACCGGCACGGTATTCGGCGGGCGAGTTCGAACGCGAATCGCGGTACATCGACAATCTCATTTGGGACGCGCTCGTCGTCGAGAGCGGATCGAAGGTGCTGTTCTGCGGCTTCGGCGAGGACGGCCGTTGGGTCAAGCGCGCACTAGAAGCCGGCGCCGACGTCAGCGTCATCGAACATCGCGATGAAGTCATCCGCCGCTTCGAACAAACCGGAGCGCGCGTGCTGCGCGGCAGTACGTCGGTCATACCGGCGGCGACCAATGCGTTCGATCTCGCGATCTCGTTTCACTATCTGCACGAAACGGATCCGTTCTTTCACGGGCAAATCGTGTCGGAGCTCGCACGCGTTGCGCAGCGCGTCGCCATCGTCGAGCCCGGTCCGCCGGCCGACCGCATCGGGAAAAAGATCGCGCGGCTGTATTCGCTTGCAAAGCGCGAACTCGGGCAGTTCGAGTACTATCAACCGCTCGAGTACTGGCGCAAACTGCTGAAAAGCGCGAAGGCCGACATCGCGCAGCACGTGTTTGCGTTCGCGAAGATTCCGCCGCTCGACTACCTGCGCGACACGATCGATCTCTTGCTGGCGACCATGAAGGTCGAGGACGCGCCGCAGTCCGATCTCGACGAACTGCGCGAGATGGCACGCCGCAGCGATTCGCTGCTGCTTCCGCCGGCGCGGTTCGTGCTGGTAGGTGCGGCTGTCGGCGAGTTGCCGCAGCCGATCTTCACACCGCGCGAGGAGCCGACGCCGACCCCCGAAATTGCGCGCGCGGCACAAAGTGCCGAGCCCGTTCCGCCGCCGCCCGCGCCCATGCCGCAGACCGCGCCGCCGGTACCCGAACCGATTGGATTCAACGTGCCCGAAGCCGCGCCGCCGGGCTTTGCGCCGCCCCCGCCGCCGGGCTTTGCCGCGCCGCCCGCGTTCGCGCCTACGCCGGGCTTCGAACCGCTGCCCGAGGGGCCGCCGGGATTCGCGCCGCCGCCGCCGTCTGCCGCGCCGTTTGCCATGCCGGGCACGCCCGAGATGCCGGCTCCGCCGCCCTCGTTCGGTTTACCGTGGCAATGGGAGCCGCCCGACGCGGGCGGCCAAAAGCCTGGCTAACGCAGCTCTTCGAATAAGCCGCTGATCTGGGCGCCTGCATCTTGCAGGGCGGCCGTCGCTCGCGGCATCTTGAGATCTTCGACCGCGCTTTTGGCGGTGGTAACTGCGGCATTCGCGCGCGCACCGAGCGGTGCGATCTCGCCTTGAAGCGCGGTGAGGCGCCGGCTCTGCATCTCGAGGCCGGTCAGCGAGGTCGCAAGCGGCGATTCGGACAGTGCGTCGACACGGCGCTTCAACCGAAGCGCGAGCGGTACGAGCCGG
>DASSRQ010000076.1:0-2878 GCA_035701665.1 Vulcanimicrobiaceae bacterium | reverse complement strand
GTTGAGTTCCATGTTGCCGGTGCCTTTGAACTCTTCGAAGATGACGTCGTCCATCTTCGAACCGGTTTCGATCAGCGCGGTCGCGATAATCGTGAGCGATCCGCCTTCTTCGATTTTACGCGCGGCGCCGAAGAAGCGTTTCGGCTTGTGCAGCGACGCGGTGTCCAGACCGCCGGAGAGCGTACGGCCAGAAGTCGGAACGACTTGGTTGTACGCACGCGCCAGACGCGTGATCGAGTCGAGCAGAATCACGACGTCTTTACCGAGTTCGACGAGACGCTTCGCGCGTTCCATCGCGAGTTCCGCGACGGCCGTGTGGTTCTCGGGATGCTCGTCGAACGTCGAGGCAATCACTTCGCCGTCGATCGTGCGCTGCATGTCTGTGACTTCTTCCGGACGCTCGTCGACGAGCAGCGCCATGATATGCGCTTCCGGATGATTGATCGAGATCGAGTTTGCGATGTTCTTGAGCAGCGTCGTCTTACCGGCTTTCGGCGGCGAGACGATCAGCGCGCGCTGACCTTTGCCGATCGGGCAGAACAGGTCGATGACGCGGGTCGAGAGCTGCGTTGCGCGTACCTCAAGGCGGTAGCGCTCTTGCGGATAGATCGGCGTGCCTTTTTCGAAGAGGCGGCGTCCGCGGATCTGCTCGGTCGTGTAACCGTTGATCTTATCCACGCGGATCAGGCCGAAATATTTTTCGCCCTCTTTAGGACGGCGTACTTGGCCTTCGACCAAATCGCCGCGCCGCAGTTCGAAGCGGCGGATCTGCGACTGGCTGACATAGATGTCGTCGGGCCCGATGATGTAGCCGTCACGCCGTAAGAAGCCGTAACCTTCCGGCAGAATGTCGAGCACGCCGTTGGCGATCTCGAGACCCGACCGCTGCGACTGAATCTCCAGAATCTGAGGAATGAGCTGATCTTTTTTCAGCTTGAGCGGAGATTCGATCTCGAACTCTTTCGCGATCGCGTTGAGTTCGGCTTTGGTCTTCTCGCCGAGTTGCTCGGCGGTAAGCATCGGAGGTCCGGACGGTTCGCCTTGCGGGAAATGTTCGGCGCTATGCTGTTGGTTGTTGTTGAACCCATGACGGTGGCGTCGCGAACGCCGGCGGCGATTGTTTCCGCCTTGGCCCCGGCCGTCATTTGGACGATTGTCGAATTGCAGTGGAGTATCTCTCTCGTAGAGTCGCGCGCGCTACATGCACGAAAAGGCCGGCGAGGCTGCCGCGATTGCGTCTATAACGTGAGCGTTGGGGAATTACTGCGCCGCGGAAGGTCTAGAGACAACTTCGCGACGAGGAAACTATAACATATGGTTCGTGCCCAGACAAGTTAGGGCGACAAGCTGCGAGGGCCGGAGACGAAGGGGTTCCCCTTCTCGTAGAAGCGCAAGCGACGCTCGGCCGCCTTGGTAATACCGATGCGGACGCTCGTTCCGATGCGCGGCGGGTGCGCGGCCGCCGGCGCCGCAAGCCAGAGCGGGCTGCGGGCGAGCAAGTCCATGCCGTCCTCTTCCAGCGCGATTCCCAGCGCCTGGCAAAGCCGTCCCGGGCCGCGAGCCAGGTCGCGCACGCGTGTCGTTCCGCGGCGCTGCTCCATCAATCCCAAACCTTCGAGCGGTTCGAGGGCGCGTATCAAAACAGCGGCGCCTTCGTCTTTCTTCTCGCTGGTGACGTTCACGCAAAACGACGTACCGTAGATCTTATAAACGTAGGCACGGTACGGACCGAGGAACATGGAGGCATTGCGGGCGCTCGGCCCACGATACGCGTGCGAGGCCGGATCGTCGAGAACGTAAGCTTCCGTCTCGACAATCCGTCCGCTCGTGCGCCCGTCCAGGCAGTCACGGACGAGCACGCATCCGATTAAAGCGCGCGCCAATTCGGCGGTATCCGCCGGCAATTCGCCTCGGGTTAAACGCCGGTATCTCAAACGCTAGGCGGCGACGTGTAAGGCCACTTCGGAACGCGCCCGCTGCGACAAGTCCGTTTCAAGCGGCGCTTCGCCGATTTCGTATCCTTCAAACTGATTGAGCGTGCACCGCAGTTTGACGTACGCCAGCGTCAGCGCCGGCGGCACGTCGCGGTGTTCGTTCAGATCGCCCGCCAACCGCGGGTCTTCCACGACGAAGTTCGCCCGCACGATGCCGCGCTGCTGAAGCGCGCGCGCAACCGCCTGCAGCGCAGCGTATCCGACCTCGCGGTCTTGCAGTCCGGAGAACCGCTTCACCGGAAACGCGACGCGCAGAACGCGCCCCGCGCTGCCCGCGCGAGCATAGGCGACGCCGTTTCCGGAGGCGTCGGCTGCGAACCCCAAATCAACGCGCAGCGTGCTCTTCATGGCACTATTGTATATCGAACATATGTTCGAGTCAACTGTTCGTAGAGGGCCTCCATCGCTCGGGCCTGCGCGCCTTGGTCGAACGGCGCGGCCGCAGCCTGCGCCCGCTCGATCTCCAGAGGCGACGGCGGCCCGCCAAGCGCCGCAAAGGCCGCCGCGAACGCGTCGGCATCGGCCGGCACCAGCCGCGCGGCCTCGCCCGCCACTTCGCGAATCTGCGGGACATCGGCGGCGACGACGCGCGCACCGGCCGCGAGCGCTTCGGCGATCACGATGCCCTGGGTCTCGGTAACGCTGCCGAAGACGAACGCCTCCGCGCCGGCGTACAAGTCCGGCAGCGCATCGCGCCCGATCGCACCGGCAAAGACCACGCGATCGGCGATCCTGAGATCGGATGCAAGGCCGCGCAGCTCTTCTTCGTGCGGACCTTCGCCCGCGACGACCAAACGCAGATCGCGCGGCGATCGCGCCAGTGCGTGCAGCAAGAGATCGATATTCTTCTCTTTCGCCAGCCGCGAGACCGTAACGAGCAGACG
>DASSRQ010000075.1:0-7971 GCA_035701665.1 Vulcanimicrobiaceae bacterium | reverse complement strand
TCCTGATCGGGACAGAGGTGGACGGTGCCGCGATGCTGCGGACCCGGATCGTGTCCGGGAAGCGCGGAGAAGCTCGGCAGACGCTCCAGCGCGACGTTGATCTTCGCCGAAGCGCTGTCGTAACTGATCGCGTTGACCGCCTTCATGAACTCGGGCGCGATTTGATCCTGCGCGTTCGCCAAGAACGTATTGAAGGTGAGGTTGCAGTCCACGCTGCTGGCGATCGTATTCGCAAAAAACTCGTGACCGTCGGCGAGCACGACGCCGCTAACGGCGCCGTCTTTGACAACGATCTCTTTGACTTCGCTTTCGAGCCGCACGTCGACGCCGAGATCGGCCGCCGCGCGCGCCAGCGCCTGCGTGAGACCGCCCATACCGCCGCGCACGTACGCCCACACGCCGCGCTTGCCGTTCGTTTCGCCCATCACGTGGTGGAATAGGACGTAGGCTGTTCCCGGCATCGACGGAGCCGCAAACGCGCCGATGATTGCATCCGTTCCGAGCGTGGCCTTGAGTTCTTCGGACTCGAACCAACGGTCGAGAATCGGCCGGGCCGCGCCGGTAAGAACCTCGAGTGCTTCGGCCATCCCCGTGCCCAATTTTTTCATGTCCAGGCCGAGCATGCCCATCTGCAGCAGATCGGCGATCGACGGACTGACCACGTTCGGCGGCCGCTTCGTCAGCGTGGGCTCGAGAACCGACGCAACGCGCATCAACATCTCTTCGTACTGCGGGTACGCCTGCGCGTCGCGCGCGCTGAACTTTGATATCTCGCTGACGTTCATCCCGGGCGATCCGCCGAGCATCAGATAGCGGCCGTCCAAGAACGGTGAGAACGACGCCGGATCGCGTTCCAGCAACTCGAAGCCGTACGACTTCAAGTTGAGGTCGCGTACGATCTCGGGGCGGAACAGACTGTTCACGTAGGCCGCCGTCGAAACTTTGAACCCGGGGAACGTGCGCTCTTCGGTTACGCACGCGCCGCCTACAACGTAGCGCCGTTCCAGCACGAGCACTTTCCACTTGGCCTTGGCCAGGTAACACGCGGTCACCAAACCGTTGTGGCCGCCGCCGATGATGATTGCGTCGTAGGTTTTCATGGGCGCGAGATACTATTGAAGGGTTATGAACTCCCTGGCGCGCGTGGTGCTGGCTGCCATCCCGCCCGTTATGCTGGTGCTGGCGCCCTTCTTTGCCAACCGCGACGAGCCGCGCGTCGCCGGCCTGCCGTTCATGCTCGTCTGGATTTTGGTCTGGGTGCTCCTGACGCCGCCCTTTTTGCTGGCCGCCGACCGGTTCCGGGTGCGTTCTTGAGTCCGGCGATCCAGGCGATCCTCATTATCGCCGCGATCGTGCTCGGAACCATCGCCTTTGCGCTGTACTCGGTACGGCATTTCAAGATGGAGCCGCAAGAGTTTATCGTCGGCGGACGCTCGTTCGGTTCGGTCTTGCTTTGGATCTTGCTCGCCGGCGAGATCTACACCAGCTTCACGTTTTTAGGCGCCGCGGGATATGCGTATCAGCGCGGTGCGCCTTCTTATTACATTCTTGCGTACGGCACCGTCGGTTACGTCATCGCCTATTTTTATCTGCCGCGCGTTTGGAAGATCGGCAAAGAGCGCGGCCTGATGACCTGGCCGGATTTTTTGATCGACCGCTACGGCAGCAAAACGCTCGGCATAGGCGTCGCGCTTCTGCAGTTTTTCTTGGCCGTTCCGTACATCACGCTGCAACTCTCCGGTTTGCGCACGATTCTGAGCATCGCCGGCTACAACATGCTGAACACCACGGTCGAGGTGAGCATCGCGTTCTTGCTGATCGCGCTCTTCGTCTTTACCGCGGGCATTCGCGGGACGGCTTGGGCCAGCGTGGTCAAAGATACGCTGGTGCTGGGCGCAGTGCTTTTCGCCGGCGTGTACTTGCCGCTGCATTTTTTCGGGTCTTCGGGCGCGATGTTTGCACGCGTCGCGCAAGTGCACCCGCATTGGCTGTGGCTGCACCCGGGCGATGCGCCGTTCGGAGTCAACTGGTACGTCACGACGGTAACGCTCACGGCAATCGGCTTTTTCATGGGACCCGCTAACGCGCAAGCGGTGTTCTCCGCGAAAAGCGAAGACGCCGTCCGGCGCAACATGATCTACATGCCGCTATACCAGATCGTCGTCATCTTCGTGCTGCTTGCGGGCTTCACCGCACTCATCGTCACGCCCGGACTCAAGGGCTCGCAGGGCGATCAATCGTTTTTGCTGCTGCTGCAGAAATATTTCCCCCCGTTCGTCGTGGGGCTCGTCGGCGCAGCCGGCTGTCTAGCCGGATTGTTGCCGGCTTCGGCACTGCTGATGGGCGCGGCCAGTATCTTCTCGCGCAACGTTGCCGGCAACACGCGATTCGTTCGGCCCATGGTGCTGGTGTGCGCCGTTCTGGCGCTCATCTTGTGGTTGTTCCTGAGTTCGAATCTGGTAGACTTGCTGCTGTTTTATTACAACGGCATCACGCAGCTCGCGCCCGGCATGATTCTGGCCGTGTATTGGCGGCGGGTTTCGGCGTGGGCGGTCGGCGCCGGCATCGTGACCGGCGAACTCATTGCGCTTTATTTCCTTGAATTCTTGAAGTCGACGAGCGGACCGTACGGGATAAACCCCGGTTTGATTGCGCTCGCGGCGAACGTCGCGGTGCTGTTGCTGATCACGTGGGTCGCACCGCGACGTCAGCCGGAGGCCGCCCTCACCTAGGGTTCGAGTACTTCTACGGCGTTTGCGTTATCGTCGTTGAAGTACAGGTGCGTCGTCGCGGTGGACGTACCGGCGGCGACCATGCCGAAGATCGATCCGGATGCGCCGGTGTCGACGTTCTTGACGGCGAGCACATGGCCCGAGGGCGAGATCTCGACCATTAAGTTTTGGCCGTTCGGATCGAGCGTGTTGCCCACGACGATGTTGCCGTTCCACAGCAGGGCAGAGCTGATCGGACCGTTGAGCGGTGCGCCGCTGTAAATCACATGCGCATCTGCGGCGAACTTCCCGCTGAACGTCATGCCGTTCACCGTAATACCGCCCGGTTCGATCTTCGAGATGTTGTCGATCGCATACAGCGCATTGTTCGTGCCGTCCACCACGTACAATCGATCGCCCACCTTTTGATAGTTCAGACCGGACGGGCTCAGAATGCTTCCCGGCGCACCGCCGTTAACCGGAAAGCCTTTAACGATCGTCGAGAACGCAAAGCGCGGTCCGGGAAAGACATAGATACGCACGAGGCTGCCGTCGCCGGCGTTGCTGACATAGAACGCAGGCACGCTGATCGAGTTCACCGGCGGAACGAACGCTTCGCCGAACGGATGGTGCCACGGACCGTTTGAAAGCGCGTCGTGAATCGTTCCGCTCTGGAAGATAATCGGGTTGTTGTTCGCCGAGAAGTCGGCGGCCCAAATCGTGGCGGCCGGTGACATCGCCAGCGCGTTGCAGCCGTCGAGCACGCTGCTGTTTACGATGTGGCGCGGAACGGCTCCGACGGCCGGGTGGAGCGCGACGATAGACGTGCCCGTTCCTTGCACGTTCGCGCTGTCGTTGAAGTTGCAGACGACCAAGTCACCGGCATCGATTTGCCCCGATGACACCTTTGCGATGTCGAGCCCGTACGGGTTGAGGTCGCCGTTCTTCGGATCGACGGTCGATCCGATGACACGTTCGTGCGCTAGGCTGTTTAAAACGGAGTCGCCGGTGCTTTGCAGCAGGCTCTGAACGCTCGAGGCGTCCGACGATTCCGGGGGAACCGGCGGCGGGCTTGCGCCGCCGTGGCACGCCGCAAGCGCGGCGGCAAGGACCGAGGATATGGCAAAACGGTACAACTGACGGTGCACTGCACTTTCACTCCCGTCCCCCGGGATGAAAACGGTAGCGCCGGGTTATGAAGAAAGTGTGAAGCAAAGTAAAAAGCCCGCTCTTTCGAGCGGGCTTTTCAGTTGTTAGCCTAGGCTTAGCGGTACGACGGCTTCGATTGGAAGCAGTCGCGGCAGTACACCGGCTTGTCGCCGCGGGGCTGGAACGGAACTTCCGCTACGCCGCCGCACTGGCTGCAGGTGGCCTGGAACATTTCACGGCGCGAACCGCCGCCCATTCCGCCGCCGCCGCCCGAGCTGGAACGCATTTGTTTGCGTGCCTGACGGCAATCGGGGCAACGGTTGGGTTTGTTCTGGAAACCTTTTTGCGCATAAAACTGCTGTTCGCCGGCAGTGAACGCGAACTGACGTCCGCAGTCCACGCAGTTCAGCATTTCATCAACGTACACTTAAACGAGACTCCTCTTAACGTGGTTTTTGGGCCTGATTCGACTCGCCTTAGGTACCAATGAGAGACGGACACTGCGACGGACTTCGAAACCAGATTGACCCGGCAATCCTACCACGCGGTTACGACAAAAGCAAATAGTGGTTTATGGGTTCGCTCCGGAGGGCTTTGTAAGCGGCAAAACTTCTTGAAAAAAGTAGAGTGGACCGATAAGCAGATACACCAGATTCTCCAAGAATTTGGGCTTATTTCCTTCGAAACGGTGACCGACGAGTTGAAAGACCCACCCGAGGATGAATGCTCCAACATCACCCTGCCACGGCACGTGTATTGCAATTGCGTAAAGCACGGCAAAAAACACCGCCGAGATAAGGGCGCCGCGTACGTCGATCGTAGCGTAGTAGATTAGGACTGCGACGGCGGCCGCAACCGCCAGGTCGACCAGGCCCAGCCGCACTTGAGAAAGCAGGCCGAGTACTCCTAACACGATGAGCGGGATCCCGACCGAGTGCGCACGCTTATTACGTATATCTTTATGATATTCGCTGTATTGCGCGTACAGTTGGTCTTTCGTCATTTTCCGTTTAAGGGATCTCGCTACAAGGTGTGCGAGGGTATCCGTCACCTGCGACAAAAGTCCTGCCCATGCCCACGATAACCGTCCCCGACAGCATCAACGCCGAAGTCGTCGCCATCCGCCGCGACCTGCACATGCATCCCGAAGTCGCCTTTGAAGAAACGCGCACCGCCGGTATGGTAGCAGACCGTTTGCTCGAACTCGGCTACGACGTTCACGAGCGGATCGCTCAAACGGGCGTGGTCGGCGTACTTCGCGGCTCGAAACCGGGGCGCACCATCATGCTGCGGGCCGATATGGACGCGCTGCCGGTACATGAAGAGAACGAGCACGAGTTCCGCTCGCGTATCGACGGCAAGATGCACGCGTGCGGCCACGACGGACACGTGGCGATCTTACTGGGCGCGGCCGAACTCATCGCCAAGCGCCGCAGCGAACTCGCGGGCACGGTCTGCCTGCTTTTCCAGCCGGCCGAAGAAGGCTTCGGCGGCGCGCGCGTCATGGTCGAGGAAGGCGTCCTCGAGCGTTTCGGTATCGAGCGGGCCTACGGTCTTCATTTGAGCTCGAAGTATCCGACGGGGACGCTGGCGTTCCGTTCCGGCCCGCTGTACGCATCGAGCGACTCTATCGAGATCGAAGTGCTCGGGCGCGGCGGGCACGGATCCGCGCCGCACGAAACGGTCGATCCGATCTACACTGCGTCCACGTTTGTAACGATGGTGCAGCAGGTGGTATCCCGCCAAGTGGATCCGCTCGAACCGGCGGTCGTGACCATCGGATCGTTTCACGGCGGAACGATTCATAACGTCATTCCGCGCACCGTGCGCATGTTGGGAACGGTGCGCGCCTTCAACGACGACGTTCGCAGCGGCATGCCCGGCAAAATCGAGCGCGTCCTCAAATCGTGCTGCGACTCGATGGGCGCGACGTACGATTACAAGTACATTTGGCGGTACCCGGTCACATCGAACGACGACGCGCAAACGACGTACGCGCGAGAATTAGCCGAAAAAACGTTGGGTTACGATCGCGTGATTACGGCGGACCGTCTGACAGGCGCGGAAGACTTTTCGTTCTACGCGCAGCGCGTGCCGTCGTGCTTTTATTTATTAGGCGCGCGAGGCGGCCCGTCCACGTCGATTCCGCACCATTCGTCGACCTTCGATGTCGACGAAGCGGCGTTTCCCGCCGGCGTTCAGATGATGGCGGCGCTGGCGTTCGACGCTACGACGGCTGCGCCTTAAGCATTCTCGTCAAGAGTACCGCGACGGCGACGCCGGCTACGGCGCCGATCGGCAGCGAGATCGGCGTCGCGTGCATGCCGTATACGATCGCGACTGCTACGACGATACCCGCTGCGAAAGGAATGACGGTTTTCACGACAGCCGCGGTTCGCCGCTGCCGCTAACGCGCCTTCGACGCAAGGACGGTGTCCGGGCGCACGGAACCGCCCGGCCTATGGCCAAAAAAGAGACCAGCGAACCGTGGGTCATCCCCGATCAGATTTTGAAGCCGCGCCTGCCCGACTATTTGGCCGTTATGAGCAAAGCCGTCTTTCAGGCGGGACTGAGCTGGGCCGCAATTGCCAAGACGTGGGACGCGTACCTCACGGCGTTCGAGGGCTTCGACCCCGTGAAGGTCGCGCGCTACGACGACGGTGACGTCGAGCGGCTGATGACCACCGAGAACGTGCTCCACAGCCGGAAAAAGATTCAGGCGACCATCGCGAACGCGAAAACGATTCTGGATCTGGATTCGGAGTACGGCGGATTTGCAAAGTACTTGCGGTCCTTTGACGGCTACGACGCCTTCGCCAAAGATTTCCGCAAACGGTTCAAGTTCATGGGCGAGATGAACGTGTGGTACTTTCTGTTCCGCGTCAACGAGCCCGTGCCAAAATTCGAGCAGTGGATCACGACCATCCAAGGCGACCATCCGCGGATGAAAGAAATGGTCGAACGCGGCCGCGCCGCAGGCACGTCAACGGAGTATTAGCATGCATCTTCTTCTCGCTGCGTTCTTTTCGCTCGCGCAGGCATTGAGCTACCCCCAGCCCCTGGCCATGACGGCCTCGCACGACGGGCACAACATTGCCTACGTGCTGGACGAGCGCGGGGTGCGCAGCCTGTGGTTTGCCTCGGCGCCCGATTTTGCACCGCACAAACTATGGGATTCGGGAAGCGACGACGGCCAGGAACTAACGAATCTGAACATCTCGAACGACGGCAAATACGTCGTCTACGTGCGCGGCGGGTCTCACGACGCGAATTGGCCCGAACGCCCGTGGCCGGATCCGAATCTGAGCCCGGTGGAACCGCACCTTGCGGTTATGTCGATTCCGAGCGCCGGCGGTACGCCCAAGATGCTCGCCGACGGTGACGCGCCCGTGATCTCGCCGGACTCGACGACGGTAGCGTTTCTGCACGATCCGGACAACTCGGTTTGGACCGCGCCGATCGACGGCGCCAAGACCGCAAGCCGTCTCTTCTTCGATCGCGTCTCCGACGGCGATCTAGCGTATTCTCCCGACGGCAAAGCGCTCGCGTTTACGTCGGATCGCGGCGACCATTCGTTCATCGGCATCTACCGCGACCAGAATACGCCGATTCAATTTCTCGCGCCGACGACGAATCGCGACGCAGGTCCCGTGTGGTCGCCCGACGGTTCGCAGATTGCCTTTCTGCGTTTGCCGGGCGCAGGCGGCCCGCCGCAAGACTTACTCACGCAGCATCCGCAAATCTGGAGCATTTGGGTCGCCGACGTGCGCAGCGGCAGAGCGCATCAAGCCTGGCACAGCGGCAGCAAACTGCGCGACAGCTTTCCCGGGATCAACGGACCGCAATTGCATTGGCTCGCCGCAAACAAGTTGATGTTCGTCTCCGAGCAGACGAATTGGCCGAACCTGTATGAAGTTTCCGCAGCCGGCTCGAACCAAATTGCGCGCGACATGACGCCCGGATCGTTCATGGTTGAAGACACCGCCGTAACGAGCGACGGTTCGACCGTGTACTACACCGCGAACGCGGGTAGCACGCCCGGGGATATCGATCGCCGTCACGTGTTCAGTGTCGCGGCTTCCGGCGGCGCGCCAAAGCCCGTAACGAGCGG
>DASSRQ010000074.1:0-12349 GCA_035701665.1 Vulcanimicrobiaceae bacterium | reverse complement strand
GCGCGCCTAGCCGGATATGTGCTCGGATTGAACGGCGTCTCGGTGCGCCGTCTGCTGCTGCGTTCTTGACCACCCGCCGCATCGCGCCGGCACTGGCGTGCACCCTGAGCGTCTTAGTGTTATGGCCTATTCTGCTGCGTCCCGGACTTCCGGCATATCAGCACGATTGGTCGATGCCGTTCGATCGAACGCGCGTCTTGTCGGGCGCGATCGATCACTTCTTCACGTGGGACGCCGCCGGGTTGGGCAAACCGAATGCACTGGCGAGCGATCACGTGTTCCATCTGCTGATCGCGTTGCCCGCTCTGCTTTTTCCCGGCGACGTCAGCGCAAAAATCGTTCTTGCGTTCTCGCAGTGTGCCGCGGCGCTTTGCGCCTATGTGTTTGCGCGGCGAGCGCTCGCAGCCGGCCGTGCCGCAGCGTGCTGCAGCGCGGTCTTTTATGCGTGCTCTCCCATCGTCGTCAACAAGATTGGAGCGGGACACGTCGCGTTCTGGATCGCCTACGCGCTGTTGCCGCTCGCGGCCGAGCGGGCCGCAGCCTACGGGCGCATGCCTTCGAGCGCGGTGCTTGCGCAGCTCGCGCTGCTCGCGGCGGCGTGCACGTTTCAGCTGCAGTTTGCCGCATTCGCCGTTATTGCCGCATTTGCCGCGGCAGGGCCGAATCTCCGCCGCGCGTGCGCGGCTGCAGCAGTCTGCACTTTAGGAGCGCTGACGGTGCTCGTGCCGACGGCGTACGCATTGGCATCGTCGGCCAGGTACGATCCGGTACTCTTTCAGACGCCGCGCTTGGCGTGGCAGAACGGTATGTCGTCCGGATTTCCGGACGTGCTTTGGCTCGCGCACTACGTCGTGGTTTACTATGTGGTCCCGGTTGCGGCGTTTACCGCACTGCAGATCTGTATCGGCATCGCGATTGCCGCCGGCGCGACGATCGGGCGATCGCGCTTTACGTTCGCCGTCCTTTTCATCGCAGGACTGTTCTTTGCAACCGGCACGTCCGGGCCGGCGGGTCCGGTTTGGTCGTGGCTGTATGCGCACGTTGCAGCTGCGACCGTGTTTCGCGAATCGTACGATGCAAGCGTTCTGATCGCGCTCGCATATGCAACGGGAATCGCCGGACTCGGTACGTTCCGGCCCGGCTTGGCCGCAGCTGCGATAGCGCTTACCGTTGCTCTCGTGCCGCTCGCTGCCGGGGCCTTGGGTTCGACGGTACCAAACGTCACGGCGCCGCGCACTGCGATCGATCCCGGACGGATCCCCGAAGGCCGGATAGCCGCGCTGCCGCTCGATTCTCCAATCGTTTACAACGGGCACGCGCCCGGCGGTGTCGACATCTTTGCGCCCTCCGGTCCGAATCACCCATCGCTTGCGGAGTACCCAACGCTCTTTCCGCTCGATGCGCTTTCGCTTTCCCGCTGTGCGTGCGAACCGTGGTTCCTGGATGCGATGGCGCGCATGAACGTGGCAGCGATCGTAACAAGGCCGCAGATGCAAAGTGCCGACCTCGCGCGCCAGCATATTCACCTTGAACGTGCGTCGCGCGGCGTACGCACCGTCGCCGATCCGCATCCGGAGATCGAATCCCCCGCACGAGCAGTTCCGGAACCGTTTTCGTTCGAGCAGACGGCACGCGCAGACGCCGTTGCCGCCGCCGATCCGGACGCCCCCTTTCCCGGTTTTCCGGGAAAACCGCAGGCCGTCGAGCCGGCATTCGATCCGGTGTACGACGATCCCAGTCGCGTCTGGGTCTCCGCGCAGCGCTGGTTTGGCGAAGCTCCCGATCCGTTCACGATTGCCCAGGGCGGTGTTACCACGCGTTCGACCGCTCCGCTGCGCATGCAGTTGCCGCCGGGCCGGTGGGCGATGCTGTACGAATCAAAAAGCGCGCTCGTCGTCTCCGCCGGCGCGCGCACGATGCCGGTCATCGCATCGAAACACGCGCGCTGGGTTGCAGTAGAGGGCGGCGATTTGACGATCCGAGCGCTGCGCGCAAAGAGCGATGCGATCGTGTATCGCTTTGCGCGCGGTACGGCCGGCGTTCCGGCGGGCCGTTTTACGCCCATCGCGATCGAGCGTTTCGCGCGCCGCTCGCCGACGGCGTTTGACGTAAAGGCGCGCGGGGCGGTCGCGGGCCCCGCCCTCATCGTGCTGCGCGAACGGTACTCGCCGAATTGGACGATCGGCGGTGCGCGTGTCCTCTGGCACGGACTCGGCGACGGATACGCGAATCTGTTTCTGCTGGATCGGATTCCGGAGAACGTGACGATATCGTACGCGCCGCAGCGGACGTTTTTTGCACTCTGCCTTCTGTGCTGGCTGCTGCAGGGGGCGATGCTGTTTATTGCGGTAAGGCAAAAGCGTGCCGCCTGAGTTCGAGCGAAGCTACTTCGAAGAACGCGCGTCGTACGGTGCCCGCGGCGGGTACGCGGCCATGCTCGGTCAAGCGCGCGCGTTTTACGCCGAGTATTTCCGCATCGCTGCCGGGTTTTTGGACGACTTCGAACGCGGGACCGGGCGCACGGCCTTGGAAGTCGGCTGCGCGTTCGGCGCCGGAAGCGACTTGCTGCAGCGCATGGGGTACGACGTCGTCGCTACCGACGTTTCCGCGTACGCGTGCGAACGGGCGCGCGAACTGCTTCCGCCGCACGTGTTGGTGCGGCGCATCGACCTCGAAACCGAAGGCGCTTCGCTCGGAACCTTCGATCTCGTGGCGTGCATCCAAGTGATCGAGCACGTTCCGGGCAAGGCGTTTCTGCGAGCGTTATGCGATCGTGTTGCGCCCGGCGGCGCATTGGTAATCGCGACACCGAATCCGCGATCCGTCAGTCCGTACCGTTCGTTCCAAGCCGATCCGACGCACGTCAACGAGCGGCCGCCTCAGGCGTGGATCGAATCGCTGCGCGCAAACGGGATGACGATCGCGGGCGCGGGCACCTATCACGTCATTCCGGTCGTGCACCGCTGGCTCGGCATTCGTTTGCTGCGCTCGCCGGTATGGCTGGGATACGATACGGTCATCGTGGCGCGGCGGTGAACGTCACGATCTATACGCCGCTCGACCCAACGCTGATCGGCGGCATGCGCACGTGGCTCGACTCGTTCTGGCGACCCATCGCCCGTTCGGGAAGTATTGCGCTGCGCGTCGTGCATTCGGGAACGCGTCCTTCAAGTGAATCTGCGGCGTATTCGCCGCTAACGGGTGTCCCTTGGACGGTGCGCGAGATCCCGGGACGCGCGATGCCCGGTACGAACGCAAAGCTGCCCGCGGTTGCCGAACTCGCGCAGGCATTCGAAGGCAGCGACGTCGTCTACGTCGACAACGGTTACGTTTTTCAAGATTGGACGGCGCTGCGAGCGGCGCGGAGCGTGCGCGCGCGTGTGGTGAGCGGTCATCACTCCGTCATCCTGCACGACAACGCATCTGCCGAAGGAATGCTGCACAACGCGGCCTGGCTGCTCTCCGGGCGCCGCTGCATTCCGCGGTTCGATGCGGTTCACGCACTGAACGAAACGGATGCCGCCTATCTACGATCGTGCGGTGCCCGCGCGGCTGCAGTCATCCCGCTGCCCGTGGACCGGACGGTGTTCGCTCCCGGCGCGAAGAATGCAGCATTTACCGTGCTCTTCGCCGGGCGGCTGCACCGCCAGAAAGGCGTGGACCGTTTAGTGCGTTTGGTTGAAGGCTACGCAGCGCGCGATCCGAGTGTGCGTTTTCGTATTGCGGGAGCCGGCGCGGAAGAAAGCCGGCTGCGCGGTTTTGCGCAGCGTGAAACGGTAACGCTGCTCTCGGCCTTACCGCGCGAGCGAATGGCCGAAGAGATGCGCAGCGCACATGTCTTGGCGGCGCCCTCGCGTACGGAAACGTTCGGTTTTGCTGCAGCGGAGTCGCTGTCGAGCGGAACGCCCGTCGTGTGTTCCGATACGCACGGATTTCGCGATTTGATCGACGGGACGAACGGAACGATCGTGCGCCGGCCGGATGCCGCCGACGCATGGATCGCCGCGATTGAAGCGTTGCGCCGCGATCCGCAGCAGTATCGATCGATGTGCGAACGCGCACGTACGTCGACCGCACGTTTGGCAATCGAACCGCTCGCGCGCGATATGCTCGCGTTCTTAGGAGCGCGTTAGCCGTGTATTATGCGGGCAAAGCGGCGACGGCCATTGCCAGCAAAGCGCTGCGCCCGTATTTTTCCCGCAGATACGGCTGGGCGCGAAGGGAGCGTGAGGCGCCGCGCGACGATATCGTCGCGGGCGCTTTGGCGTCCGCGTGCATTCCGGTTGAAGCGTTTACTGTAAGACGCGAGCGGTTCGTGCGTTGGATACGAGAGGCACAGTATTCCGCACTGGCTTACGTTGTGAACCGCGTCGAAAAACAGTTGGAGCATTTCGTCTCGATAGAACTGCTTGCGCTGCCTGCGCGGGGAACGCTGATCGACGCCGCATCGTGCCGTTCACCTTTTCCCGAGCTCATGCGCGCGCGGGGCTATCGCGTCGTCGCGCAAGATCTCTCGTATCCGGCCGGGCTGCACGGGGACCGTCTGGGAGGCGACGCAGCTGCAATGGAACTGCCCAGCGCCTTTGCGGACGGTATAACGCTGCACTGTTCGTTCGAACATTTCGAAGCCGATGCCGATACGCGTTTTGTTTCAACTGTGGGCCGGATATTGAAGCCGGGTGCCCGCGCGGTGATCCTGCCGCTTTATCTCAGCCACACGTACACGATCGAAACCGATCCGCTGGTGAGCCGCGGAAAGGTGCCGGTCGATCCCGGTGCGCAACTCGTAGCCGGTTATGGATATGCAAACCGCTTCGGCAGGCACTACGACGCTGCATCGCTCTTGGCGCGCGTGCTGCAGCCGGCCGAGCGCAGCGGTCTGAATGTCACGGTCGTCCGTGTCGAACATCCCGACGTCAAACCGGCCTATCTCCGGTTCGCGCTGATCCTGGAGCGGCCCAGATAAGCATACGAACGAAAGCGAGACTGCCGGCCGCCGCCGCGCTCTTTTGCGCGGCGCTCGCATGCTGGGCCTTCGCGCTGCTGCCGCCGCATCCGGCGGCGGTTACGATAACGGCGCAGACGTTTCGATCCGGCGGATTCATGACGGCGGCGCTCGGCGATACGATGCGCGCCGGCGCGGCATGCACGACGAACGTAAGTGTTTGGTCGGGGAACACCCGTGTCGGCGACCTGCGCGTAACGCGTGCGCAGCCGGCAGTCTGGCGCGCGAGCGGATTCGATCAATATCGCTTCATCGCGACTCCGGATTGCGAATTGAACGTTCGGGACGAACATGCGCTGCCGGCGCGTTCGCCTGCGGCGAACGGCGTCGCGACCATCCTCGGAACGATATTGGTATGCGCGGCCATGCTCTTGCTGCTGCCGCTTGGCGACCGCTGCACGCACAAGACGCAGTGGGCGGGATTTGCCGGAACGGCCACCGCGATCGGCGTTGCGATCTTTGTGCTTTTTCCGCGCTATCTGCACAACGATGAGATAGGATTGAACCTGCGCCGCGATTGGGGCTATCGCGGATGGGGCTATATCGACACGATGACCGAGGTCGGGCGGCAGACGGCAGCGCACGGCTTTGCCGGGTTGTGGAACATTCAGGATTTCGGCAAGCCGTTTCTCGTGCAGGCGTTAGCGCTGCCGTTCGCGCACGCGTTCGGATCCGCGGGACCGGCGATCGTTTCCGCGATGTTCATGGCGCTGGCCGGCGCGGGTCTGGCAACGATTGCCTTCGAACGCCGCGGCAAAGCCGCAGGCGTTGCTGTCGTCGCGCTCTTCGTTTTCAACAGCGTCGTGCTTGCGTATGCGACCTCGTTCTATCAAGAACCCGGATTGCTCGCGGGCATCGTGTGGTGCGTGCTCTGCTGGTACGCGGCCATAAAACGCGGCAGTACGTTCTGGAGTGCGCTTGCGCTGATCTGCGCGATCGCGGCAACGTCGTCGAAACATCCGCTTGCGGCGCTCCTGGTCGGCACGAGCACGGGATGTTTGCTCGCCTATTTGCGCGTACCGTTGCGGCAAAGCGCGGTAGCGGCGATAGTCAGTACCATCGGCGGTTTTGCCGGAACGCTTGCGCTGTGGCCGAGCCTCTGGGTCGATCCGGCGTTTCGCATTCCGTTCGCGCTGGGAGCGCGAATCGGTTTCGACGCGGTGCACGGATACGGCGTACCGCTGTCGGCGCGGATGCTGAACACGGCCGTGCAGTGGCTCGTTTCCCTCAGTCCGCTCGAAGCGGTCCTGTGCGCGATCGCGGTCGTGCTTGCCGTGCGGATGCGCTCGCGCGCGATGCTGCCGCTTGCGGCCGGTCTACTCGCGGCGCTGGCATTTACGCTGCCCACCTCGCTCTTTCTGCAGCATTATTTGCTCTATGCGACGCCCTTTACGCTGCTGCTTGCGGCGGAAGGTTTGCGTGCATTCGAGCGTGTCGACGCCGCAGTTCGTATAGCTGCGCTTGCGCTGCTGCAAGCGCTGTGGCTGCTGCCGTATCTGCCGTACACCGGCATGGCACGCTTGACGTGTTTGTCGGCGGCGTGTTCGCTGGAGCGTTTCGGTCCCGCCGAACCCGCCTACGGATTGCGTGAAGCGGCAGCGTGGCTGCGAACGAACGCCGATCCGGCGGACGCGATCGTAACCGCAACCGCTCCGCATCTGCTTCAGGCGAATCTTCCCGCAAGCCAAGTGCTTTCGACGGGGAACTGGTCCGATGCCGCGAGCGAGCGCCGGAATATCGCCGCACGCATGCCGCGTTTCGTCGTCGCTGCGGCATACGGCACGTACTACGGCGATCTCGCCGGAAAACTGGGCTTGCCGCTGGTATACGCATCGTCCGCGCGCGATGGAAACGTCCGGATCTACCGCTGGAACGGCAGCGTGCGGGTGCGGACGCCCGACTTGCCTGCGCGTAATCTGGCCGCACTTGCAGGCACCGCGCATCGCATCGTGGTTACGGACGGCGGCGCGGAAGTGCGCGGAGACTCCGGTCTGAGCGACATTATCCGCTGGGCCTGGTTCGCACCGTCCGACGGACCGAAGCCCGAGCCTTGCAACCTGGGAACCGGCCTTATCGTCGCCCCCGCGCGGAGCGATCTTGCGCGCGCGTACAGAACGATGCGCGCGCCTTTGGTCCGCAGCGGAGCCTTTGAGGCGTTCACAATTCGCGCGGACAAACGTTGTTAATGGTGTGAAGCACGCCGCTGCCGCTCTCTCGATCGCGCTTTCGCTCGCTGCATGTTCGGCGGCGCCGCCTGCCGAGGTGCTCGATGCGCTGGACGCGCAAATGGCGGTGCAATATCACGACTGCGTTCCGCTCGGGTGGGCGCCGGTCGCGGTCGGCAGTTCTTACTATCCCGGCTACACGGCGACGGTAGCAAACTACGAAGAGTTTCTCGACGCCGTTTGGCGCGGACGCATCGACGATAGCGACTTGCAGCGGCGCGACGCGCGCGACGTGCGCACTGTTCTGGACCGCTTAGTGTCGCGCGGACTGCTGGACGTGCATCGAAGCCGCGGCGGATACAATTACTTTCTCCGGCCCGCCGCTTTTGCGTATTTCTACGGCTCGTCGATCTACGGCAACAACCACGACAGCTTGCCGTATCTCTGTTACTCGACGATCGTGCCGCAGCAGATCTTGGCGATGCGGCCGATCGCGGCGCCGTACCGGCTTCGCGGTGCGAACGTGCAGTGGTACGACGTCAGTTTTTCGTGGACGGCCGGCGGCACCGCCGCATGGGCGGCAGATCCGGTAATCCGGTCGCACAGCGTCGTGCTCGCACCGGTGCGTTCACCTGCGTCCGCGCGCGTCTATAAACTCGGCCGGCTTTGGCACATCACGCACATCGCCGATCGCGGTCCGATGCTGCCCGTGCTTGCGAATTCCTCGGCCTGGCGCTAGCGTCAGGCTTTTTTGCGGCAGTCGTCCGTCACCGTCACCAAACCCTTATCTGTGTGCTGGCGGAAGTGCGTCGTGTAATGCATGTCCGAGATCCGATCGAACGTCTCTTGCATCGTGGCGTCGGGAAAGACGCTCTTATAAACGATGTGCGCGAGGCCCGTGTCGGGCGCTTCGAAGACCGTTATGCCGCCGCCGCTATCCGCGACCAGGGCGCGAAAGCGGTGTTTGGCTTTGTCATACGAGATCATCAACCGGTCGGTGCCCATTTTCGATGTGTCGATGGCGGTTAGCCACGTCTGGTTTTGATCGTACGCATATCGCGCTTGGTACGTCAGTGCGCCGCCGCCGAACGTCGTCGAACAGGTCCACGTTCCGGGCAGGTAGTTCATGAGTGCGATCGGATTGGCCGTACGCGTCGGAGCAGTTCCGGCGCCCAGCAGCGCAACCAATGCAAGGAGAAGGGACATTCGTTTCAAGGCGGTCCTCCTTCGGCGATACCTTCGCGCTCGAGCATTTCGCGATAGATCTCCCGAACCCGTTCGATCGTATCGATCTCGGCGGCCGGCTTGTCGTCGCGAATGCGAACGATCCGCGGGAAGCGCAGCGAGAATCCGCTTTCGTGCAGATCGCTTTCCTGAATGATGTCGAACGCGATCTCGACGACGATCTCGGGCTTGACGGGAATCTCGTGCGATCGCGCCTTCGCACGCTGTTCGGCCGGTGGCAAGCGGTGTTCGAGAAACCACGGCGTCAACTGGGCAATCTCGGCATCGGTTAAGCCCGAGTACGCCTTGCCTATCGCGAGCAGCTCGCCGTTCCCGCCTTTCACGGCAAACGTGTAGTCGGAGAGCACTTTTGCGCGCTTGCCGTGGCCCCATTCGACGGCGACGACCACGCAGTCCAACGTCGAGAGCTCGCGTTTGAGTTTGAGCCACCATTTGCCGCGCCGCCCGGGGTGATACGGCGCATCCGTGCGCTTGAGCATCAGCCCTTCGTGGCCGTTGGCGCGCGCTTGTTCGAACCGGTCGTGAATCTCTTCGGGCGCGGGCGGTTCTGAGAGGCGCGAGAATGCGGCAAGGTGCAGATGCGGCCCCGGGACGACGATCTGCGCCAGGCGTTCGCGGCGTTCCAACAGCTCGCTGTCGATAAGAAAATCGTCGCCCGCAGCGAGCAAATCGAAAACGGCATACGCGACCGGCACGTCCATCAGCAGCTCGCCTTCGAGGCTTTTGCGGGACAGCCGTGCTTGCAGATACCGGAACGGCAGCACGGCGCCGTCGCGCATCGCGACGATCTCGCCGTCCACAATGAAACTGCCCGGCAGCGCCTGCAGCGCTGCGGCGACTTCCGGATACGAGTGCGTTACATCGTTGAGCGTCCGCGAAAAGAGGCGAACGGTGTCGCCGGATTTATGCGCTTGGGCGCGGATGCCGTCGAACTTGTCTTCGACGATCCAGGCGCCTTGCTGCAAGTCTTTGTACTCCGAACCGTACGTTACCGGAGTCGCCAGCATAAAGCCGATCGGCGAGCCGTACGCGACGTGCAGCTCGGCCAGCGCGCCGTGCCGGGCCGCGACGGCAACGGTGCCGATATCGCCGGCAAGCATGACCGCGCGGCGTACGAGTTTCGGGTCGGCGTCGAATGCTTTCGCGACGGCATCCATAATGAGCCCCTCGCGCAACCCGATACGCAAATCGCCGGTGACGATCTTGATGACGTACGTGGACTCGAGCGGATCGGTGCATGCGCGAAAGATGCGCTCGCACAGGCCTTCGCGTTTCTTGCCGGCGGCTTTCCCTTTGGCGGCCGCCATCTCTTCGAAGATCGTATACAGCAGCGCCGGCGTCAGCACTTCGCCGAAGAGCGCGAGGTCCATAGACGGACGAACTTGCGGACCGAGAGCGGCGCCGAGATCGCCGTGTTCGCGATACGCTGCGGACAACGAGCCTTCGCGCACGTCCCACGCCTTGCGCGCGGCTTCGATAATGGTGCGGTAGCCGATATTCAGACTGCGTTCGTCGCGTGCGGCGAACGGATTACCCGTAAAAAAACGCGCAGCCGGCGCGAGATCGCCGTCGTCGAGCGATCGCAAGTACTCGGCAAGAATCGCGATCTTGTCGAGTTTGCCGGGCTTGCTTGCGATCTGTGCGCAAACGTCCGCGAACCGTTTCAATAGGCTCCTATGCTGGAGAAGCCGGCTGCGTCACTAACGCCTTGTCGTACCGGTAAAACGCCACGTCCCGTTCATACCCAGCGGATTCATAAAGATGCTGCGCGGCCAGATTCTCGATGCCCGTTTGCAGCCAGATGCTGCCTGCACCGCTTTCCTGCGCAAAGCCTTCGGCGCGCGCGACGAGCATGCGCGCGATGCCCATCTGACGCGCCTCGGGCACGACGAACAGATCGTTGAGGATCCATGCAGCGCGCATACCGAGCGACGAGAACGAAGGGTATAGCTGAGTGAATCCTACCGCGCGCCGCTCGCTGCGCGCGAGAAATAAGACCGATTCGCCGTGTTCCAAACGTTCGCTGAGATACAGCAGCGCGCGCTGCGGATCCGGCGCCAGCCGGTAGAACGAACGATAGGCGCTGAAGAGCGGCTCGATCTCCGCGCAGTTCTGCGCGCCGGCGCGCTCGATGCGAACCGGCCGCATTACCGGTACAGCGAACGGGCGGCAGGCTCGAGCCGGAAATGTTCTGCGCTCGTCACGTGCGGCGAGAGCTCGTGCGGGAGGGCGTTCATCTCGAGGCGGCGTTCGAACGATTCGAGATCGCCCGTGCGCGGCACGGTGCCGGTAACGACCAGCCACCAGCCGCTTTTTACGGGCAGACGCGGAAACTCATTCGGGTATTCGTCGGTAACCAAAACGGCGACGCGGCGCGCGCAGCGTTCGAGCGCCGGAACGAGATCGCGTGCAATCGCCGCTTTTGCTGCATCCGGCAGCGGTCCGTCGAGGGCGAAAACCGCAACGGTGACTACCGAATCGGGTGCCGCATCGTCGCCCAATGCCGGACGCTTCAGGCCGGTCAAATCGATACCGCTCGATTCGAAAAGCGGACGCAGCATCAGCACGTCGTCGGAGTCTACCAGCGTTGCGTTTGCCGCATCGCGGTTTGCTTTCCACGCCGGCGAGTTCACGTAAAATGCTTCGAGCGCCGCCTTGCGCGATGCTGCTTGCGGAAAACCGCGCAGCCAAACGTATGTGTCGGGATGCGCGGGATCGCGGTAATGTCCGATCGGCGTCATCCCGCACGCTTCCTGACTCTCGATAAACTCGCGTTCGAAGAGATCGATCAAGTCGTCGCGCCGGCCGGGCTGCATCACGTAACGGCGCAGTTCGATGGAGTTCATTTTTTAGTGAACTCCATGATCCAGTTCGTTTCCCACGTGATGCCGCTGTCGGCCGAAAACGCTTGTTCCCAGCGGCAGCCGGCACCGTACGATTGCGTCCAGCGGTAACGGCTGACGATCGCTTTTCCGTCGAACTCCTCGTTGCAGAAAAACTCGCCCACGCCGTGCTCGTCGAACGAGCCCACGTTCGGGGTTACGATCAGGCCGTTCTTCGACGTTGCCCAATACAGGCTCCAAAGCCGCGTCTGCGGATTGTAGATGCGCAGCGTGAGGCCCTCGATGAACCCTAAAGGCGAATCGCCGAAGAATTGGTCGAGGTTTCCCTTGCCCTTCCAGATCGGCTGCGCGGTGTACTCCGCATCGAACTCGTACCAGTCGTTGCTGCCGGTAAGCGGATTGCGCAAACGCCGGTTGTGCACGGTCCAATCGCCGTAAATGAAGTCGAAGTCGCTGCCGCCCTCGCGGCGCTCGATGGTGATTTCCATGTCCTAAGCGTAACGCGGCTGGTGGTCCTAGGAAAGGGCCACTATTTGGCAAATCGAGGGTACCACTATGGCGCTTCGAGGCATCGCCGTCGACCGGACTTCCGGGGTTCCGCTCCAGCGCCAACTCGCGGACGCGCTTCGCGAAGCGATCCGGAGCGGGCGGTTCGCGCCGGGAGAACGCATCGTTTCGACGCGCGACCTGCGCACGCACCTCGGTCTTTCCCGCAACACCATTGTCGACGCGTTCGAACAGCTCCATGCCGAAGGCTACCTCGTTACGACGCGTGGGGTCGGCACATTCGTCGCGGAGTTCGTTCCGCAAACGCCGGCGCGTACAATGGCTTCCGCGCCGGCGTTCGTCAACGTATCTCGCGAAGCGTCGGCATCGAGCGGCGTCCAAAGTTTGGCCGCAAATCTCGACGTCTCGCGACCGTTCCGCCCCGGCGTGCCGGCGCTGGACGCGTTTCCGGCCGCCGCGTTCAAGCGCTGCATGCAGGCCGGCGAGTGGACCGGACGCGTTTTGGATTATCCCGATCCGCAAGGCTACGAGCCGCTGCGCGATGCGATCGCTAAACGGCTGCGGCAGGTGCGCGGTATTGACTG
>DASSRQ010000073.1:0-2007 GCA_035701665.1 Vulcanimicrobiaceae bacterium | reverse complement strand
GCTGTGCTTCCGCCAGGTCGTAGGTGGGAATAAGGAGAAACCGACCTACCCGTTTTTTGCGAGCGCTTAGCTGCTAAGCGCCCCGGATGGCGCATGAAACAATTCGAGACCTCGGCGTCGCACTACCAAGCTCTTTTTGACAGCAATCACGACGCTATATTGCTGAGTACTCCGGACGGCGAAATCGTCGCCGCAAATCCGGCCGCTCAGCGTATGTTCGGACGATCGCTCGACGAGCTGCGTGCCGCCGGCCGGTCGGGCATTATCTTCGACAAGCACGGCATCCAGAACGACCACCTGGCCGCCGCGGACCGCAAGCCCTTCGCGGGCCAGGTCCGCTGCCTGCGCTCTAACGGCGAGGAGTTCCCGGCCTTCGCCTCCGCGCGGGCCGTGGACGGCGGAGAGCCCGGTCAAGACCTGGTCATGCTCACCATCCACGACCTCTCGCAGATGCGCCGCCTGCTCGAGAGGCGGCGCGTCACCGAAGAGCGCCTGCGCACGACGTTCGAACAAGCGCCGGTGGGCATCGTCGAAGAGGATCTCGACGGCCATTTTCTGCTGGTAAACCGTTCCTTTGCATCGATGCTGCGCTACACGCGCGAGCGTCTGCAAAAGATGTCGTTGTACGAATTGCTCCACCCGGACGATCTGAGCGCCGTGCAGTCTGCGCGCGAGCGTTTGCATCGCGGCGAGATCTCGTATTACACGATGGAGATGCGCCTGCGCCGCCGCGACGGCGTTTATCTGTGGGTGAACTCGTCGGTTACGCTGGCCGCCGATCGCATGGGCACGAGTCACACGATCGCCATCGTCGAAGATATTACGAGCCGCCGCCGCGCGCGCGAAGATCTCGAAGAGGCCAACCGCCGTTCGTACTATCTCGCGACGCACGATTCGCTTACGGGATTGGTCAACCGGCAGCACTTCAACGAGTGCCTGCACGAAGCGCTGGCGCACGCGCGCCGCGAAGGGTTTACCGTCGCGCTGCATCTGCTCGACCTGGATCGCTTTAAATGGATCAACGACACGTTCGGACACCAGTTCGGCGACGCGCTGCTCAAACAAGTCGGCACGCGCCTTAAATCGGCGGTTCGCGAAACCGATATCGTCGCGCGTTTCGCCGGCGACGAGTTCGTGATCGTGCAAACGCACGTCGATAACCGCGACTCCGCGGCGATGCTTGCAAGCAAAGTGATCGCGGATCTCGCGCGTCCGTACTCGTTCGACGACGGTGAGGCGGTAACGGGCGCGAGCGCCGGCATCGCCTTCTTTCCGGCCGACGCGCAGAACGAGGCCGACCTGCTCAAATATGCCGACCTCGCGCTGTACCGCAGCAAACGCGACGGCCGCGGCCGTTACAGCTTTTACGAAGGCGCGATGTCCGACAGCGCTGCGGAGGTGCAAGCGTTCGAGCGCGATCTCGTAGGCGCGCTTCACCGCGACGAGTTGTGTTTCTACTATCAGCCGCAATTCGAACTGAGCTCGGGCCGGATAGCCGGCGTCGAAGCGCTGCTGCGCTGGCGCAGTAAAGACCGCGGATTCATTCCCGCTTCGGATTTCCTAGTCTACGCGAAAGATGCAAACGTCAATCTGCGGCTCGCGGAATGGTCGCTGCGCACCGCGTGCTCCTCGCATCGCACGTGGATCGAAACGAACGGCGCTGTGCCGCTTACCGTCAACGTTTGGGCGCGTCAGTTTTCGCATCCGTCGTTTGCGCAGACCGTTCAGGACGTGCTGAACGATACCGGCCTTCCGCCGAATCTGCTGTTCATCGAGATGCGCGAACGCGTGCTGCTCGATGAAAGGACGGGCGATGACGTAATCCGCCGGCTGAAAGCGCTGGGCGTGCGCGTCTCGCTCGACGGTTTCGGTACGGATGTAACCGCGCTGTCGTTCCTACAGAATCATTCGATCGATGCGGTGAAACTCGCAAACGCCTTGGTCGAATGGGTGCCGGGCCGGGAAGCGGAAAGCGCCGTCGCCGCCGCAGTGTTGAAAGTGGCAAAT
>DASSRQ010000072.1:0-3333 GCA_035701665.1 Vulcanimicrobiaceae bacterium | reverse complement strand
TGGCCGTTGATGGTCTGCGGCTTGTACTTCAAGATCGCGTTCGTCAGCTGGTAATACCAATCGCGCGTCTGCGCGTTGCCCAGCATCTGCCAGCCGCCCCACAAATATTCGTAGAACGAGTCGACAGGCTCGTCGGGCGCTACGTCGTCGGTCCCGATGAACTCGCCTTTCTCGACGTCGAAGTTCGTACCGAGCATGCCGATCGGCGAGATTTTCTTCATCACCGTTTCGTACGCGCGCATCGAGGCGTCGAGATACTTCGGGTCGCCGGTGAGACGCGAGAGGTCGCCGAACTCCAAAATGTTCGAGCCGATCTCGGCGAGGTTGCTCTTCGGGTCGCTCACGGCGCCCGTCTTCAAATTCGCGAACCGGTACGGCGCGCCGGACGGCGACTTCGTGAAACAGACTAAGAGACGGTCCGCCAGATCG
Organism: Vulcanimicrobiaceae bacterium; assembly: GCA_035701665.1. Taxonomy (GTDB): domain Bacteria; phylum Vulcanimicrobiota; class Vulcanimicrobiia; order Vulcanimicrobiales; family Vulcanimicrobiaceae; genus DASSRQ01. The sequence goes on along the minus strand of DASSRQ010000072.1, from coordinate 2,904 downwards.
CGCGCGCCGTTCAGAAAAAACGTATCCGCGGTAATGTAGTAGCCGGTCAGCAAGCCTGCGACCATGCGAATCACGGCCTCGAACATTTGGATGTTTGCGTCGACGTCGAAGTTCAAGTTTGCGCGCAGCCACTTCACGCACGCTTCGAGTTCGGCATCCGCACCCATCACGTACAGCGTGTCCATCGCTTCGATGATGGAGAGCCCGAACGAATGCGTGTCGACGAAGAAGTTTTTCGGTTTGCCGCTGACCGGCAGCACTTCGTCGGATCCCCATGCAAACCGTTTGTAGCCGTTCCAGGCATGCAGATATTCGGCTTTGATCTGTTTGGCGATATCTTGCGGGTGCTTTAGCGCATCGGTTTGCGGAACGTGGCTGCCAGGAGCCGCAACCTTATGCGGCGCGGCGCCCAACAGTGCCGGCGCCGCGGCTAAGCCGCCCAAGAACGCATGTCGTTTCACGAAAACACCTCGTTGATTGCAGTGAGCGTTTCGTCGATGTCGTCTGCCGTATGCGCCGTCGAGACGAACATGACTTCGTTTTGCGAGGGCGGCAACAGAATCGCGCGATCGCGCATCGCGTGATAGTACTTGGCGTATGCAGCCTTGTCGGCTGCCCGGGCGTCGTCGTAGTTGCGGTTCGGCGGTCCGGCGCGGAACTTGAAATCGACAATCGATGCGTGCTGCACGACGGCATACGGCACGCCGCGCTCGGCGAAGATACCGCGAATGCCGTCCGCCAGGCGCTTCGCAAGGACGTCCATGTACGGATAGTACTCGGGATGCGCTTCGAGCAGATTCAAGACGCGGTGCGCCATACCGACGCTGAACGGATTGCCGGCGTGCGTGCCGCCCGTAAACGTTTGGCCCAGCGGCGCGAGTGTCTCCATGATCTCCGCGCGTCCGCCGAATGCAGCGATCGGAAAGCCGCCGCCCATGATCTTCCCTATCGTCGTCATGTCGGGTACGACGCCGCAAAGTCCCTGAGCGCCGCGCAGCCCGACGCGCAGCCACGTGATCACCTCATCGAAGATCAAGACTGCGCCATACCGGTCCGTTCGCTCGCGCAGGCCTTCTAGAAAGCCGGGCGCCGGCGTAACGTAGCCCATGTTTCCGACGATCGGCTCTGCGATGATCGCCGCCAGTTCGTGCTCGCGTCCGGCGAGCAGCGCGTCCAGATCGTCCAAGTCGTTATAGCGCGCGACAATGACGTCGTTCATGACGCCCGCGGGAATGCCGCTGCGTGCCGCATCGCTCGTATGTGCGGACGCACCTGCGTTGAGCAGCGCAAAATCCGTGTGGCCGTGATAGTTGCCCGCGAACTTTGCTACCAGCGTGCGGCCCGTGAACGCGCGCGCCGTGCGGATCGCGCTCATTACCGCTTCGGTACCCGTCGTCGTAAAACGCACACGTTCCATCGAAGGCAGATACTGGCGAATACGCCGGGCTAAGCGCACTTCTTCTTCGTGCGTGTTGCCGTGCAGGACGCTACGCTGCGCGAGTTCGTCCAGATTGGTCGTCAGCGCGGGGTGGGTGTGTCCGAACAAAAGAGGACCGTACGCCATGATGTAATCGATGTAGCGTTTGCCGTTTTCATCGAACGCGTACGCGCCTTCGCCGCGGGATTGAACGAACGGCGAACCGCCGACGGCCCATCCGGATCGGACGGGAGAATCGCATCCGCCGGCGAGGACGTCGTCAAATAATACGTGCAAGAGCTTTAACAATCTCCGAGGCTGCCGGCGCAACAGCATGTGCGCCTTGTGCAATAGCCGCGGCATTTCCCGAAAACGCGAAATCTCCGCCCGAAACCGCAAGCGAAGGCCGGTGCAGTTCGGCTGCAAAACGCATCGTGTGCATTGCACCGCCGTCGGATTCGCTCGCGATTAAAACAACCGCGCGTGCATGCGCCGCTTGCAAGCGGTCGCGATGCACCAGCGCCCATGCGGCGACGGGTTCATCGGGGAGCCGTTCGCTGACGATCGCTCCGCCCGCGGCAACGATGGCATCTTCCAACGGTTTATTCGCGGGCGGATACGTTACGCCGAGTCCCGTTCCGACATAGGCAATCGTCGGCAGTTTCGCCTCGAGCGCACCGCGATGCGCCGACGTGTCAATGCCGCGCGCGAGTCCGCTGACAACGCTCTGCCCGCAGGCTTTAGCGACGTCGAACGCAAGGTGCAGCGCCGTCTCGGTCGCGTCGCGCGTGCCCACGATGGCGATGCCGCCGTCCGGAATTTGCCCTCGAACCGTTAGGAACGCCGGCGGGTCGTGCAGGTCGTTCAACCCGGCTGGATACTCCGGGTCGGTGCAGAGCACCAGATGCGCGCCGAGCTTTCGCAACCGTTCGGCTGCCTCGCGCGCCCGGTGGCGCGCATGCGTGACTTTGCGCGAGGTATCTTGCTCCGCCCATTCGGCCAAGGCGCCGTCCTGGCCGTGCAGGAGCGCCCGCTGCCGCCGGGGCGGCACGTGCAGAAACGCCGCCGTCAGCACCCGCATGTGCGCTTGCGACAATTCACGCATAGTAGTGTGCCGTTCGCATCGCGAAGGGTCGGCTCATGCCCCACGTCGAGTTCGAGATAACCCCGCAGACCAACATCCGCGAATTGGTCGCCGCGCTGCCCATTGCCGCGGACGTTTTGGAACGGTTCGGCCTGCAATGCGCCGGCTGCGGCGTCAACAAATACGAGACGATCGAACAAGGCGCGAACGCGCACGGTCTTCGCGTTCAGCCGATTCTGGCCGCGCTGGCACAAGCGCGTTTATCGGGCTTCGTGCCCAACATCGCAACCGAAGATCGCACGCCGCAGCGGCGCGCGCCGGGGGCGTTCCGCGGACGCGCACCGATCAAACACGTGGTCCCGATTATGTCGGGCAAGGGCGGCGTCGGAAAGTCGCTCGTCAC
>DASSRQ010000071.1:0-17878 GCA_035701665.1 Vulcanimicrobiaceae bacterium | reverse complement strand
AGATCAGCGGAGCAAACGCGCAGGTGCAAAGCGCGCAGGCGCGCGCCGCACTCGCGCAGCGCGATCTGGCCAACGGCACGCTGCGCGCACCGGACGACGGCGTCGTCACCGGCATCTACAAACATCCCGGTGAGGCCGTCGATACCACGACACCGGTCATCGGCATCGGTCCGGGCGACGCGCGCGACGTCACTCTTTCGCTTTCGGCTGCTGACGCATTGCGCGTACACGCCGGCGACGCCGTGACGATGACGGTCGCCGGCACGGATCTGCGTTCGCAAGGCCGCGTGCAGGGCGTCTCGCCCGCGCTCGATCCGGCGACGCAGACCGCGACGGCCGTCGTCGCCGGCGTTCCGTCCGGTGCGCCTGCGGGCAGCGCCGTACAAGCGGTAATCGAAATCGCGCACGATCGCGGCATCGTCATTCCCCAAGCGGCAATCGTAGCGGATCCGCAATCCGGACAAACGCTCGTGTTCGTGCAAACGCGCGACAAGAACGGCGACACGAAGTTTGCGCAACGCGAAGTGCGAGTTGCAAAACAAGACGGTACGCATGCGCTGATTGCAAGCGGGTTACGTCCCGGCGAACGGATTGCGTCGCAGGGCGCGTTTGCACTGCTCGCGCCCGCGGGCGGCGGTGATTAAACAGGCAAGCGGATTAGCGTATGGATGCCTACGGATGGCGCTCGAGTTAAAAAGGCTGCGCAGGAGCAGTTTTTTCGGCGCGTAACGGTTCGAGGACAGCGCTTTTCAAGCAAGGGGAGTAGAACGTGCCGGCACGATATTTCTTCCGTCTTTTTGCGATAGCCGTTACCTGTGTTTTTCTGTTTTCCACGCAGGCGTTCGCGCAGACCACTGCCGCAGTCAATGGTTCGGTAGTTGATGAAACGGGCGCGCCGGTTTCCGGTGTCGCCGTTACCTTACGCGGTCCGGCCACCGAGCGGACAACGACCGACGCGCACGGAGCGTTTTCGTTTAGCGGGATAACGCCGGGAATCTATGCGCTAACAGCATCGAGAACCGGATATCAGACGTCGATCGAAAACGATTTGACGCTTCTGGCGGGGCAAAACGCGACGGTGACGGTGCATATGGTTGCGGCAACGTTCTCCTCGCTGCAGACCATTGCGAGCGTACGCACGACGAATCGCGGTTCGCTGAACACGAGCCCGGCGTCTGTCAACGTCGTCACGACGCAGACCTTCGTTGACCAGGGCCAGCCGCAGGTGACGCGCGTGCTGAGCCAAGTGCCCGGCTTGCAGATATCGTTCCCATCTAACTCTGCAAATGCGGCAGCACCGGGCGCGATTACCGTCCCGAACATTCGTAACGCAACGTCTTATGAAACCGCTTCGCTCATTGACGGCCATCCCATTTCGGTCGGCCAATACGGTGATAACGTTACGACTTTTCTCAACGCGTTTATGTTCGGCAGCGTCGAAGTCGTTAAAGGGCCGGGCGCCGATGCACTGCAGGTCAATAACGCTATCGGCGGTACGACGAACTTCCGCACGAAAGACCCGACGAGCCAACCATACGCAGGTGTGTTGTTCGGCGTTTCCAATCACGGCGGCACCATTTCGAATTTCGACTTCCGCGACACGGTTGGTAAATTAGGCTTCGTGATCGATATCGCAACGAACAACGATCCGTCGGCGCTAAACGGAAAGAGCGTATATTACGATCCCAGCGGAGGCGTCATCCCTGCCGGATACTTAAGCGGTAACACGGGCTACACGCAGATCGGCAACACGCAGAGCCACCTGCCGACGCAACCGCAGTTGCTGGCGTGCTGCTACACATTCGACGGCGGTCTTTACCAGAACGCGCAGCTGTACAAACTACAGTATAAATTCTCACAAGCCACTCGTATGACCGTTAGTTTCATGGGATCCCAAACGGCGAGCGATCAAAACGGCAATACCGGAAACTTGTTTCAAGCACAATTTATTCCCGGGCCCGGCTACACGGGCTCGATTCCGGCCGGTCCCCTCATGTACGCCTCGATCTATCCGGGCGCGCCCCAAGGCGAGATTAACAACGAGCCGATTTTTCAGGCCGAAGCATCGTCGACCATCGGCAACAACTCGATTCTCGCGCGTTTCTACACGGCAACGGTAAGCCGGTATCAATTCGGCGGCACCGACCCGACGGGAATCGATTACAACATGGTCCATTTGTACGGAACTTCTTCGGGTAACGGAAACGTGAACCAAACGTTCAACGGACAAGCCGAAAACGTCGGGTACAGCGATTATTATATTGAGCCCGAACTGGACAAGCTTAAAGGTGCATCCGTGCAGCTTCAGCATCCGCTCGGGAACAACGGTGTGTTGACGCTCTCGGCAGATCGTACGTTTTCACAGAGTACGGACTATTCGATCTTTCCGGGCGCCGACGGGCCTCAAACCTATTACAACAATCTCTTTCCGGGCACGTCGCAAATATTGACGACGTTCTTGGCTCGCGGCCAGTTCTACATTGGTTCGAAACTGAATTTGACGCTGAGCGACTACTTTAATACTTACGACAGCACTTACGCGATCGGATGCCCCCCCAATCCAAACGATCCGACCATCTGCTCGAAGGAAGCGGACTTAACGGGCGCCGGCGTCTCCTTTCAAACAACGCGCAATACGCACAACGATCCGCGTCTCGCTCTGGTGTTCCGCCCAAACGGCGCGAGTGCCATCCGGTTTTCAGCGGGCAGTTCCATCGCACCGCCGTTCCTGGGGCTTCTAAATCAAATCACGTCGACGCCAAGTTTCGATGCAAACTCCGGCTTTGCGATTGAGTCGCAGAGCAACGGCAGTATCAAGCCCGAAACAGGCTTCGGCTACGATCTCGGCGTGGATGCGCGCGTACTGGATCGCCAGACGGTATTTTCCGGCGACGTTTATCTGACGAACCTCTACAATCGCTTTTTCGGCCAGACGGTGAACACCGGCTTGACGTGCGCGCAAGTTCAGTGCAGCAATCTCGGTAACGTCGCACCGGGTAACGTTCCAGTGCTCAATCAAACAAACACGAACATCAGCAACGCGCGCTTCGAAGGGATCGAGCTCGCACTGCGGCGGCAGCCGGCGGTTGGCCTGGGCTACGATCTGTCGGCCGCGCTGGAAAAGGGATATTATTACAACCTGCCGCCGTACTTCTATTGCTCCGTTCCAGGCCCGGGCTGCACGCCCGATCAAAACCTGAACGTCATCGCGGGCCAGAATACCAACGGCCTTCCCGTCGGGTTCTACAACATCTCGTACAACGGCAACATGCGCATTCCATACTCGCAAGGAAACGCCGAGATTTCCTATACATTCCACGACGGCGCATACGTTGCGCTTGGCGACACGTATTACGGTAAGAACAACTCGCTCAACGAGCCTCCGTTCGGCATTGGATATGCAACAATACGTTTTCCAGTTACATCCGCGATTTCGCTGCAGCTCTCAGGTGACAACATCTTCAATGCGTATTCAGGCATTTTGCCGGTGTGGGGAGCCGGCGTCCCGATCGATCTGTACGGCGGCCAAACCGCGGCAACAAACGGAAACGTGCTGGGGCCGGCCACCTATCGGCTGATATTAAGTACCAAACTGCCGTAGAGGTTCGTTGCAAGCCTACATAGCCGGAGCGGTCCGCACGCCGGTCGGCAAACGCGAGGGAGCGCTGAAGGACGTACATCCGACAGCGCTCCTTGCGCGCACGCTCCAAGCGCTCTTAAAGCAAACCGGTACTGATGCGGGCCTGGTCGACGACGTCATCGCCGGCTGCGTAAGTCAGAACGGCGAGCAGGCACTCAACATCGCGCGCAACGCGCTGCTGCACGCCGGTTTTCCGGTGCACGTGCCGGGAACCACGATCGACCGCCAGTGCGGTTCGAGTCAGCAAGCATTAGCGTTCGCAGCGCAAGGCGTTGCCAGCGGCGCATACGATTGCGCAATCGCGTGCGGCGTCGAATCGATGACGCGCGTGCCGCTGGGATCTTCGTTCAAGAATGGCCCCGGAACGCCGCTCGGCCGGGTTTACAATCAAGGCATTAGTGCGGAGCTGATAGCACAGCGCTGGAATCTTACGCGCGAGATGCTCGACGCGTATAGTTTGGAATCGCACCGCCGGGCAAACGCCGCCTGGAATGCGGGCGCGTTTGCATCACAACTCGTTGCCTTGTCCGAACTTTCGCGCGATGAAGGCGTGCGCGCGGATACCTCGCTGGAAAAACTCGGCTCGCTCAAGCCCGCCTTCCGTGAAGACGGAACCGTTACTGCGGGCAACGCCTCGCAGATCAGCGACGGTGCCGCGGCCGTTCTCGTCGTGTCGGAACGTTATGCTCGCGAACACGGTCTCAAGTTGCGCGCACGAGTCGTCGCAAATGCAATCATCGGCGACGATCCCGAACTCATGCTGAGCGCCGTCATTCCCGCGACGGGGATGGTGCTGCGGCGAGCGGGACTCGAACTGGGGCAGATCGACCTGTTCGAAGTGAATGAAGCATTCGCAAGCGTCGTGCTCGCCTGGATGACGGAAACAGGCGCGGATCCCGCACGCGTGAACGTCAACGGCGGGGCCATCGCGATCGGTCATCCGCTCGGCGCGAGCGGCGCGCGCCTGACGACGGTTTTACTGCACGAACTCGAACGCCGCGGGCTGCGTTACGGGCTGCAGGTTATGTGCGAGGGCGGCGGAATGGCCAACGCGACCATTATCGAGAGGGTAGAGTAAGTGCAGCTTTCCGGAAAAACGTTTCTCGTCACCGGCGGTTCGTCGGGATTGGGCGCAGCGGTCGTACGCGAGTTCGTAGGCCACGGCGCGAACGCCGTGATTCTCGACATCAACGAGCCGCGTGAAGCGCCGGCGTCCGATTCGGCATCGCGCGTGCGGTTTCAAAAGACGGACGTTTCCAATCCGGATCAAGTGCAAGCCGCGGTCGATCTGGCGGTCAAAGAATTCGGCGGCGTGCATGGCGCCGTGAATTGCGCCGGCATCGCAACGGCCGAACGCATTCTCGGACGCGAAGGGCCGCAACCACTCGAGCATTTTGCGAAAACGATCACCGTGAACCTGATCGGCAGTTTCAACGTGATGCGCCTGGCAGCAGCGCAGATGCTCAAACAAGAGGTTGCGCCGGGAGAAGATCGCGGCGTCATCATCAGCACCGCATCGGTCGCCGCGTACGACGGCCAGATCGGACAAGCGTCGTACTCCGCGTCCAAAGGCGGTATCGTCGGACTGACCCTTCCCGCGGCGCGTGAGTTTGCGCAGCATCAGATTCGCGTGGTCAGCATCGCGCCGGGAATCTTCGACACGCCGCTGCTTGCGGGGCTGCCCGAAGCTGCGCGCGAGTCGCTCGGCAAACAGGTGCCGTTTCCGTCGCGACTTGGCAACCCGGACGAATACGCGTTCCTCGCACGCCATATCGTTGAGAACCAGATGATCAACGGTGAGGTGATCCGCCTTGACGGCGCTATCCGGATGGCGCCGAAGTAGTGATTCACCTGCTGCTGGCGGCGGCGATAGGCGGCTGCAATGCGCCGCACCGCATGGGCACGGCCATCGGAGACGATACGCCGGCGCGCCAAGTCGTTGCGGTCGACGAAGCGGACGACGCGTCCGGCAAGCCGGCAGCATATTTTTACCGCCTCGGCAGCGGGCAGTGGTACATGCAGCCGCTGGTCGCAAAGGTGCAAAGAACCGTGCACGGCGAGGTGACGATTTTTGAAAAGCCGCTTTCGCCGCATAACGCGCAATATGCGCCGTTGATCGCCGTGCCGGGCGAATCCGCCGCGACGCTGCGCAACTTTTTCAAAGTGATGCACGTGCCGGCCGGCGCATTCGATCTGCGAACGGTCAAAATCTACGTTTGCAGCCATTAAAGAGCGCGGCGTTTATTACGAGCATGCGGAGATATTGAGCGTTGGAAAATAACGGCCTGAAGAAAGTTCTCGGACCGTGGTCCGTCGTCGCGTTCGGCGTTACGAACGAGATCGCGGGCGGCTTATTTTTTCTCTCGACGCAGATCCAAGGCAACGTTCCCGGCGCGGGCGATTGGGTGCCGTGGCTTATGGTCATCGGCGGCGCGCTCACGTTTTTGACGGTGATCGCGTACCGGTATTTCTTTGCTTCGGGCTTGGTCGGCGCGGGCGGCGAGTACGTGATCGTTTCGCGTGCACTCAATCCTGCCGCAGCATTTCTTTCCACGTTCCTGGCATGGTTCGGCGTAACGGCCGGTATGGGCGCGCTTGCGTATAGCGCGACGAAGTTTCTTTCGAACGCGAGCAGCTCGATCGGCTGGACCACGGCGGCCGACTATCTAAAAACGGATACCGGGATTCTTCTTGCGGGCCTCGTGCTGATATGGGGCATCTATTTGGTGCACGTGCGCGGCGTCAAGCTTGCCGGCGTGCTCACGGTCGCCGCGATGTGTTTCGTGATCTTCGTCGCGGCGATTATCGTCGTTGCCGGCGTGATAACGACACCCGCCGCGTTCGAAGCGGCGCTCGCCGCAAAACTTCATCTCAGTGCGTCCGCGGTTGTCTCGCATGCGAAGGTTCAAACAACCGACACCGGAGCGGCTTTCTGGAAGGCGCTGCCGCTGCTGTTTTTCGGATATCTCGGTTTGTCGACGGCCACGCAGACGGGCGGCGAAGCGAAGGACGCGCAGCGCTCGCTTTCGCGCGGCGTCGTAATTGCGGTCTCCATCGTGACGGCGATCTATACGGTCTTCGCCTTTTCGGTGTATCACGCGGTGCCGTGGCGCATCGTTCAAGGGCTAACCGCACTAAAGATGACGACGTACACGACGTCCACGGGATTGCTCGGCTTGGTCATGCCCGGCTGGCTGTCGTCGCTGCTCAACATCTTCGTCGCCGTCATCGTGGTCAAAACGTTCCTGCCGTACTTCTTGGCGCAGTCACGCTGGCTTTATGCATGGGGCGCCGACGGCGTTATCCACGGAGCATTCTCTCGCACGCACAGCAAATACGAAACACCGGTACTTGCGCTGACGATCAGCGCGGTGCTCGGTTCGCTTGCGCTGTTCGAGTGCGTGCTGATGCACGGCTATGTCTTCGGCGTAAGCGTGCGCGTCTTCAGTGTGATGCTGGTGTTCTTCCTGATGGGCCTGGCGATGATCGCGTTTCCAAAAACCGCGCCCGCACTTTACGCTGCGAACGAATCGACGATGGCACGCGCGCGTACGGCGCAGATCGTTACCGGCGCAGCGATCATGGCGTTTTCCGCGTGGTTCGGCATCTCGGTGCTCTTCGGCTCGCTCGATCAGCCGTGGTATCTGCAGCCGGGCTTTCAGGTGCTGATCGTCGGAGTAATCGGGGCGATCGTGTATTTCAGCGGGAAGCGGAAGCGATTGGCGTAGGCCGGCCGTCACGATCGACCGCCACCATCACGAACTTTCCGACCGTCGACAACTTCCGTTCGCCCGTCGCGGGAATCTCGCCCCACAATTCGACTTCTACGGTTACCGACGTGCGCCCGATCTTTACGACGCGCGCAATCGTCTCCGCAAAGTCGCCTTCGCGGATCGGCGCTTTGAAATCCACGCGATCGATCGACGCGGTCACGACCGGTTTGTGCGCGGCACGGATCGCCGCGATGCCGGCGACGACGTCCATCATCGCCACGGCGCGTCCGCCGAACAACGTGCCGAAGTTGTTGACGTCGGTCGGAAACACGATCTCCGTTCGGCGCTCGATAATCTGGTCGGACGTTTGCTCGCTCATCGCCGCCGAAGATTCCGCACGCGTTGCGCGAAACCCACCCGCATGGAGTTGGGAATCCGCGGGCGCACTGCGCTCGTAACGGGCGCGAGTTCCGGGCTCGGGCGCGCATGTGCGCTGGCGCTCGCAGCCGAAGGCGCGTCGGTCGTTCTGGCGGCGCGCCGCGAGGACGAGCTGGCAAAAGTCGCAGACGAAGCGCGAGCAGCAGGTGCGTCCTCGGCTAGCGTTCACACGGTGGATTTGCGCGAGACCGAAAGCGTCGCGCGCTTGCTTGAAGCGGCTTCGAACGCCGATATCCTCGTAGCGAACGGCGGCGGTCCGAAGCCCGGCACGCTGCTGCAGACGAAGCCGCAGGATTGGGACGAAGCGTATGCGCTCGTTTTGCGATCGCAATTGCAACTCGTGCATGCATGCGCGCAGCAGATGGCCTCACGCGGATGGGGCCGGATCGTTGCGCTGACGTCAACGTCGGTCAAACAACCGATCGCGAATCTCGCGCTTTCGAATATGTTTCGCACCGCGCTGGTTTCGGCGTTGAAGACGCTCTCGGGCGAGGTCGCGTCGCGCGGCGTAACCGTAAATTCGATAGCGACGGGCCGCATCGAGACGGATCGTCTGCGTTCGCTGTACGGGAACGACGACGCCGCACTCGAGAAAGCCGGCCGCGAGGTTCCGATCGGCCGCATCGCGCAGCCCGATGAGTTCGCGCCGCTCGTTGCATTCTTGTGCGGCGAGCCCGCACGGTACATCACCGGGCAGACCATTGCGATCGACGGCGGACTTATCGCCGGTTTGTTCGGATGATCGAACCGCAGCAGCCGGCCTTCGTACGCGTTCGGCGTGCCGCCGAGATGCCGGCGGGAAGTTCGCGCGCGATCGTGCTCGGTTCGTACGACGTAGCGCTCTTCAATATCGCCGGCGAGTTTTACGCGCTCGAAAACAGCTGTCCGCACCAAGGCGGCCCCATCGCCGACGGCTGGCTGGAAGAGGCAACGATCACCTGCCCGTGGCACGGGTGGTGCTTTGACGTACGCACCGGGAAGATGCCGCTGGGCGACTTCGCCCGCGTGCGCCGGTTTGCCGTGCAGCGCGACGGTGCCGATCTGTTGGTTTCGACGCAGCCGCTCGAGGAGGATGACGAATGAACGACGCCGTTTGGGACGAGGCCCTCGGCACCGCCGGCGGTGAGGTCTTCGGCCGCGCGCTCAAAGCGCTCGCCGCCGAACGCCAGGTGGCGGACGACGAGCTCGCGCGCACGGCCGGTCTTTCGGACGAGGCGCTCGCCGGGATCTACGAAGGGCGGATCCGCATCGGCCTGCCCGCGATGGCGCGTCTGACGGCGGCGCTGCGTTCGCGTCCCATCGAGTTCATGCAGAAGACCGGCTTCCTGTCGCTGGAAGTCTACGCCGCCGGCCTCGACCCGCTGTACTTTCTGCCGGAGGGACCGGTGCGTTACGAGGCGCGCATCTATATGCGCGAGATCAACCCGCGCCATCCGGTCCCCGAGGCCGACATGACGCGCCGGAACCCGGCGGTCAAAGCCATCGCCGAGGACCAAATGCTCGATTCGACGGGGAAAATCGAGCTCGAACTGGCCTACTTGCTCCGCCTTGCCGCCCAAGGAACGCCCGCAAAAGGATAAGCGCGAGTATGGAGAATCGAGGGCGGATGCAGTCAGTCGAAGGAAAAAGAATCGCCGCTCTCGTTGGGGACGGTTATGAAGAGTCCGAGCTCACCGAGCCGCGCCGCGCGCTCGAAGAGGCGGGCGCCATCCTCACGATCGTCGGCGTCGACGAGAAGTCGCGCCAGAAGATCCGCGGGAAACGCGGCCTGGACGATGCGGGCAGCGTGAAGGCCGAAGAGCTGGTCGCCGACTGTACCGCCGAGGATTTCGACGGCGTGCTGATTCCGGGCGGCGTCTCGCCGGACCATATTCGCACCAACAAAGACGTGCAGCGCTTCGTGCGCGAGTTCGACGCGGCCAAGAAGCCGATGTTCGCGATCTGCCACGGCGCGCAGGTGCTGATCTCGGCGCAGATCGTGCGCGGCCGTCAGTTGACCGGCGCGCACTCGATCGCCGACGACATCCGTAACGCGGGCGGCCTCTACCGCGATCAGCCCGTCGTTCAGGACAGCAATTGGGTCAGCTCGCGCGGTCCGGAAGATCTGCCGCAGTTCAATCGCGCGCTTCTCGAAAAGCTCGCTGCGGGCGCGCCGGCTCCGATCGCCTAAGCGCGCGCAAGCACCTCGCCGTATTGCCGCAGCGCTACAAACGCTGCGGCAGCGCACACCGCCAGCACCAGCGGCCAGCGAGCCGTCAACGCAAACGTCATCACGCACAGCGCGATAATAAGCGCTGTTATTAAAACGCGCACCGGCATACCGGCGCGTCTGGCATTCATGCACGAAAGAGCGGTCGCGAATCCGCACGCCAGCGTCGTCGCAGCCGATACGGCATTAAACGATCCGTACGCAGCAAGCACGATCCAATAAGCGATCAGCCCGGCAGACGTTATGGCGCATGCAAAAAGTGCATGCGCGCGCGCAAGTTCTCGTCCATACACCGGTGCGGCGATCTCATACATCGCGAGATCGCGCTGCCGCCGCGAGCGCAGCAGCATCGCGGCTCCGCACGCTGCGAACGTTCCGAAGATCAAGGCGCCGGCCAATTGACCGAACGGTTCGTCGAAGCGCTGCAAAAATGCGGCGGCTGCGCAAAGCAGGGCCGTCATGAAGATCGCGGCGCGTTCACGCCGCAGGCGTTCGCCGACGATCGCTGCCGTTGCCGTGCTGCTTTTCAAACCGCTGCCGCCTCGGTAAAAAACGCCGTCGCTTCGTTTTCGCCGGCGTGGGTGGAGAAGATCGCGCACGCGCCGGCTGCGGCAACGATCGCATTGGCATGCGCGGGCAGCGGGCGGTCGAGAACCAGCAGCCGCGGACCCACGCACAGCGCGCCCGCAATCGGAAACGAGAACGCTTCGTGCATCCCTGCAAGCTGTTCGAGCAGCGAGCGGGCCCGCACGATCGCTTGCGCTCGCGGTACACCCCAGAGATCGGCGCGATATTCGATATAGCGCGCGAACGAAGCAAAGCCCGCCTGGAGCGGCTCGTGCGGCACAAACGCCGCTATCCGCTTCACCTGCACGGGCTGGATGCGCGCGTCGAACGCGCCGACGTACACAGTGCCGGAAGAAGCGGTCAGCATACCGCACGCAAGCATTGCGAGGACTTGCGCGTCCTCGACGCTTTCCGCAGCCACGGCGAGGCGGTCCCCTTCGGCCAGTGTGGCGCTGAACGGCCCGGCAATGCGGCCGCCGGGCAACGTGCAGGCGGCCTCGCGCAGTTCGAGCAGCGTCATACCGCAAGCGTTTGGCCGGGGTGGGCCGCGCGGCCTTTACACCGAAGGAAAGCGCGTGGCCGCAAATACCGACGTCGCCCGTACGCTCATGCGGATTCGCACGCTCATGGAGCTTGCGGGCGAGTCGTTCTATAAGTTCATGGCTTACGAGCGGGCTGCATCGGCGATCGAGAACGCGCCGCCGGTCGACGACCTGGTAAAGAGCGGCACGGTTACGTCGGTGCCCGGCGTCGGTAAGTCGATTGCCGCCGCAATCGAACAAATCGTGCAAACGGGGTCGTGCGAGCAGTACGACGATCTCGCGCACCGGTACCCCGATACGATCTTCGAAGTCCTCGGCGTTTCCGGCATCGGGATCAAGACGGCCGCGATGCTGTTCGAAAAATTTGGAATCGGATCGCTCGCGCAGCTCGAACGCGCGATCGACGAAGGCTTGCTCGACAGCGTACCGCGCATGGGGCCGAAGACGATCGACAATATCCGACGCGGCATCTTAGCGTATCGCGGCCGTTCGCGCCGCGTACCGCTCGCACGAGCGCTGCGCATTGCGGGCGAGGTGCTGACGTTTCTGAGCGGCGGTCCGCCGATGGAACGCATCGCGTACGCAGGCAGCTTGCGGCGCGCCGAGCCCACCGTCGGCGACATCGACATCGTCTGCACGTCGACGAAAGCGGCCGCCGTCATCGACCGGTTTACCAAGTGGGATCGCGCGCGTGCCGTCCTCGCCGAAGGCCCGACGAAGGGCAGCATCTGGCTCGAAGACGGACTGCAGATCGATCTTCGCGTGCTGCCCGATCACTTGTACGGAAATTTGCTGCAGCACTTTACCGGCAGCCGCGAGCACAACATCCAACTGCGCGAATACGCGGTGCGCAAGGGCTTGCGCGTCAGCGAAAACGGCATTTTAAATCTCGAGACCGGCGACGTTACCACGTGCACCGACGAACCCGAAGTATACGAAGCGTTGGGCATGCAGTGGATTCCGCCCGAACTGCGCAGCGGAATGGGCGAGATCGAACTCGCGCTTGCGCGCGCGCTTCCCGACCTGATCGAGATCGGCGACGTGCGCGGCGATTTTCACATGCATTGCACCGACAGCGACGGAAAGAAGTCGCTCGAGGCGATGATTGCGGCGGCCGCGCAGCGCGGGTACGAATACCATTCGATCTCGGACCATTCGCAGGGCCGCGGACGGGCGTTCGGATTGACGCCCGAAGAACTGCGCGCCCAGCGCCTGCGCGTTCGCGAGATCGGCGACAAGTACGGCGTGCACACACTTTGCAGCAGCGAAGTGGATATTCTTCCCGACGGTTCGCTGGACTATAGCGACGATCTGCTCTCCGAACTCGATATCGTCATCGGAAGCGTGCATTCGGGTTTCAATATCGGGCGCGAAGCGATGACCGCGCGGCTCATCCGCGCCTGCGAAAACCCGTACGTCACGATCATCGGTCATCCGACAGGCAGAATGCTCGAAGGATTTCCCGGATATGAGTTTGATTACGATGCGGTGTTTGCCGCAGCTGCAAGAACGGGAACCGCACTCGAGATCGACGGTCAAGCGATGCGCCTGGACCTGCCGGCAGCGCTTGCGCAGCGCGCAAGCGAACTCGGAGCGATGCTGACCGTGGACTCCGACGCGCACGACTCCGCCGATCTGAAAAACGTAGAGTTGGCCGTAAGCCAGGCGCGCCGCGCGCGGCTGACGCGCAGCAACGTGCTCAACGCGCAGCCGCTTGAAGACGTGCTCGCGTTCGTCCGGCGCAAACGCGAGGTGCGGGCGTGACGTCCGTAGTCGCAGGCGCGCGGATGAGCGGCACGCACGGCGATGCAATGATCTTCGTGCATGGCGTGGGTTCTACGGCCGCCATCTGGGATCGCCAACTCGAAGCGTTCGCTGACGAGTACCGTTGTTTCGCCGTCGAACTGCGCGGTAACGGCGCGAGCAAGCCCGATCCGGATCCGGCGTCGATCACGCGCGAGGGTTTTGTCCAGGACGTACTGGCGGTCGCAGACGCCGCTCAAGCGCTGCGCTTTCATTTCGTGGGATGCAGTCTCGGCGGCGTCGTGGGATTCGAACTGCACCGGATTGCGCCGGAACGGTTGCTTTCGCTTACAATCGTCGGCAGCTTTGCGAAATACGAGGACGGCGAAGGCTATGCGCGCGGCGTCGTCGAGGCCGTGCGTGAAGCGGGAGGTATGCCGCAGTTCGCGCAGGCACGCGCGGCGCGTCTAGGGCTTCAACCCGGACCGCGAACCGACGAAACCATCTCGCAGATGGCGTGCAAATCCGTATCGTGTTATCTGGCTTCGACCGGCGCGACGTGGACCGGCGACTACCGCGCGGAACTCGCGGGTATTCGCGTTCCCACGCTGGTGATGTACGGCGAGCGCGATACCGTCGCGCCTGCAGCATACGCCCAGGAAATTGCCGGTAGTATTCCGGGCGCGCGCCTCGAAGTAGTACACGATGCCGGTCACGTTGCGAACGCCGACGCGCCCGAGGCGTTCAATGCCGTCCTACACAAATTTTTGGAGGGTGTGAGATGAAAGCGGCGGGCTCCAATGTCGATGAGGAACGCCGCCTCGCGGTCTTACGCGAGTATCAGCTCCTCGACACGCCGCCGGAGGCGCTCTACGATTCGTTCACGCGCTTAGCCGCGGAGATCGCGGGGACGCCCATCGCACTCGTATCGCTGATCGATCGCGACAGGCAATGGTTCAAATCGCGCGTCGGCCTTGAGGCGACGTCTACACCTCGCGACCAAGCATTCTGCGCCCACGCGATCGCGGAAACCGAACCGTTCGTCGTTCAAGACGCCGTCAACGATACACGCTTTGCCGGTAATCCGCTCGTCACCGGCGATCCGAACATCCGCTTTTACGCCGGCTATCCGCTGCGCTCGCCTGAAGGCTTCGGCTTGGGCACGTTGTGCGTTATCGATCGCGAACCGCGCGAACTCACGATGGAGCAGCATCGCGCGCTGCGCCAACTCTCGTACGCACTGCGCGCTGTCCTGGACGACCGGCGCGATATGCTGCAGATTTTCGATGCGGCGTACAACGAACTGTTCTCGTACGATCCGGGCGAAAAGACGTTCATTTTTGCTTCGCGCGGTGCGTTGACGATGCTGGGCTATACGATGGCCGAGCTTCGCTCGCTTCCGCTCGAAGCGGTCTTCACCGACTTGAGCGGCACGCGGTACGAGATCGCGATGCGCACGCTGCGCGACGACCGGCCGTTCGTCGGCGAGTGCCTTGCACGGCGTAAAGACGGCGAGCTCGTGCCGGTCGAACTGCACGCCGGGATCAACCGTTCCGGCGGACGCGAGCGCATCTTTATCGTCGCCGTCAACGTCAGCGAACGCCACGCAGCGCAGGAGCAGTTGGATCTGCTGCTCTCTGCGATCAACGTCGCGGGCGATTCGATCGTCGTGTACGAAGTCGTCGAGGGCGAGCTCCGCCTCGCGTACGCGAACTTCGCCTTCTATCAACAGACCGGTTACGACCGCAGCGATATCATGGGAAAGCCGCTGAACTGGTTCCGGCGGGGCATGCCGGACGATCCCGGTATGATGGCGGTCCGGAATGCTATCACGACGGGGACCGCCGCAAAAACGGAAGTCTGCAGCTATCGCAAAGACGGCCGCAGCTTCTGGAACCAGGTCACGCTTCAGCCGATCCGCAGCACGCAAGGTGAGGTCAGGCATTGGATCTCGGTCGAGCGCGACGTCACCGACGCGGTCGAACGCGAGTCGAACCTGGAAGATCAGAATGCACGGCTGGTTGCGCTCGGACGCGCGGCGCGCGAGTTGATCGGTGCACTCAGTGCGACCGCACTCACGGCGCGCTTCAAACAGTCGGTCAAAGATCTCACGGGCGCTACCGCACGCATCGCTTCGCTTGCGGCGGAACTGCCGCCCGATCCGCTTCTTGTTCGCGCCGCCGCCGAGAATGCGACCGTGAAAGACGGCGACACGCGGATGGCGCTGCCCGCCGGAAACGGATTCATCGCCGAGATCCGTTCGCAGCGGCCGCTTCGCGATGCGGACCGGCTGGTGATCGAGCTGCTCGTGCAATATTACGCGGTTGCTTCACGCAATGCGTCGCTCGTCGGCGAGATCGAAGATCAGCGAAACGCGGTCCTCGAGCTCAACCAGATCAAGACCGACCTCATCGCGATGCTCGCGCACGACTTCAAAGGCCCGCTTACGAATATCTTGGGATACGCGGATTTAACGGCCGAGATGGGCGATCTCAACGATCACCAGCAAGAGTATCTCGAGTCGATCAAGCGCGCGGCGCTGCGCTTGGCGGATCTCGCGACCGACACGCTCTCGCTATCACGCCTGGAACGCAACGAGATCGAGATCGCGCACGACGAGGTCGATCTGGTAAATTTGCTGCGCGACGTCGTGGTTGCGAACGATCGGCGCAAGATCGATCTCGAGATCGAAGGCGACGCAATCGTGCGCGGCGATCTGCGGCGGCTTCGCCAAGTGTTCTACAATTTGGTCGAAAACGCGATCAAGTACTCCCCTGAAGGGCAGCCTGTCACCGTGCGTGTCAGCGTCGGTTCGACCCACGCCCGCATTCAAGTGATCGATCGCGGCATCGGCATACCTGCAGCTGAAGTCGCGCGTGTCTTCGACCGGTTCTCGCGCGCCGCGAACGCGCGCCGTCTTCGCATTCCGGGCACCGGCTTCGGATTGTTCCTTGCGCACCAAATTGTCGAGATGCACGGCGGCACGATCGCGGTGGAAAGCGTGGAAGGCGAAGGCAGCACGTTTTCCGTCACGCTCCCCGTCTCCGGAGCGGGGCATCTCACGCGCCCGCTGCGCGTTGCGGTCATCGAAGGCAAGAACGAGTCGCGTTCGTTCATCACGCACGCGCTGCGTGAGGCCGGCTTGCGTACCCGCGTGCATCAAAGCGTTCAGGGGTTGACGGAGAGCGGCATCTTTGAGACCGACCGTATCGTTTTAGATTCCGACGCGCTGTCGCTGGACGAAGAAGCCGGCAAAGCGTTGGTCGACTTCGCGCAGCATCACGATGCGAAGATTGTCGTGGTCGGTTCCGATCCGCCGGAGCTCGGCGGCCGCGTGGTCGCGTTGAAGAAACCGTATTTAATGCGCGATTTGGTTGCGGCCGTTCAGACCGGGTCGGTCACGCGCCCGGGCGCGGCGTAAACGTTCGCGCGTCCGTCGCGCACGAAACCCAGCAGCGTCAGATCGAACGCCTGCGCCAACTGAACTGCCAAACTCGAAGGAGCCGAGACCGCGCAAAGCACGGGAATTCGGGCGGCGATACATTTCTGCACGAGTTCGTAACTCGCGCGGCCGCTGACGACCGCGATGCTGCTCTCGAGCGGCATGTGTCCTTCCAGCAGCGCCCATCCGGCAATCTTGTCGAGGGCGTTATGTCTGCCCACGTCTTCACGCAATACGCTCAAGGCGCCGGACGCATCGAACAACGCGGCGGCGTGCATTCCGCCGGTTACGGAGAACGTCCGCTGCGCTTCACGCATTTTGTCCGGCAGTTGCACGAGCCGTTCGAGGGGAGCGCGAACGCCGTCCGTAAGCGGCTTTGCCCGCACTTGCAGCGCTTCGATGCTCGCCTTGCCGCAAACCCCGCAAGCGCTTCCGGCGGAGAAGTGCCGCTCCAACCGCTCCATCTCCGGTAACGCACTGCGCGCAAGCGTGACGTTGACGATGTTGTATTGCTGCTGCGCGTCGACTGCCGGATCGATGCAGTAGGAGATTCCCGCGATGTCGTCTCGCGATTCGATGACGCCTTCGCCGTAAAGAAAACCGGCGGCGAGTTCGAAGTCGTTGCCCGGCGTGCGCATCGTGACGCCTGCGCGCTGCATCTGTCCGCCCGCAACGACGCGTATCTCGAGCGGCTCCTCGACCGCGAGATCGTCCGTCGTGTCACGGACATTTCCATCGCGGTACGCGGAGATGCGCGTGTGTTGCGTGAGCCCCGGACGCGTCATAGCGGTTGTACGAACGCCTCGCGCGGATCGTCGGCGGATGCTTTCCCGGCTTCGATCAGCGTTTCGCGCAAGACGTAACCGCCCAGCAGCGTCAGCGCGCTCGCTGCAAGCGTCAAAAACGCGGGCGTACGATCGCGCTTGACGGCGAGCTTACCCAGCGCATTGATTACCAGAGGTGCAGCGATTCCCGCGCCGGCCGTCAGCACCAGAAACCGCTTCCCGCGCTCGCCTGCGAACATCGGCTTACCGGTCGATCCCGACGTAAGCGCAAAGTGCGCGATAACAGCGAGTTCGGCGATGCTTGCCACGGCTTCCAAACGTTCGAGTTTGTGCAGCGAATTCGCAGCATCTTTTTTCCCCGCGAGCAGCATGCTGTTTGCCGCGCATGCACCCGCGAGGGCCGAGCACACGCACATTGCGGGAATATGCGCTTTGCCTTTCGCCCAGACCGGAATAGCGGTCGCGGCGAGCAGAACGCCGGTATACCCGGCGATGAACGCGCCGAGGAATGCCTGCGCCATGGCAGCGATCGGCTTGGGCTCCAGCCGGTGCAGCCACTCCGGAACCTTGCCGTCGCGCGAGAGCTGCGCGCCTGCAGTGAGTGCGGCAACGCCGGAAAACCCGACGAGTCCCCATACGCCCATCGACATCGGCGACTTAAACTTTACGACGCGCAGCATGTGCAAAAAGCGCTCGGGACGTCCCAAATGCGAGATCAGGATCGGCGGGCACGCGGCTGCGAGCGCGAACGAAAGATACCGGCTGCTGCGCGCCAGCGGCTCGTCGCCGGAACGCTCCG
>DASSRQ010000070.1:0-16930 GCA_035701665.1 Vulcanimicrobiaceae bacterium | reverse complement strand
TCGGTCTATCCGAGCTTCACGACGATCGCTCCGATCATCAGCGGTGCGCAGCTCTCGCTGCAGCCTGCAACACTGGCCTACGGTTCCAGCGGCATTACCACGCTGTATATCGCGCTGCTCGATCCGCAGCGCAACATCATTATCGACGACGGCACGGGCAGTACGCTCGATAAAACGCTGACCGTCAGCTCCACCGACACCGCTGCGCCGACGTCATCGTACAGCTGCAGCAGCGGCGGCTCGGCCATTCTGACGACGACGTCGTACACGACGATCCCGGCCGCAACGGGCGATGCCATTCACACAACCGGATGCCTGACTTCTTCGCAGATCGCCGTCACGTACGGCACCACGCGTTTGGCAACGACAACGTTGAATGTCACCGGCCTGGGCGCCGAGGCACCGCTGAACAGCGTCATGTATCCGTTCGGCGGCGGCCTTCAAAGCGCGATGGCATCCGATGGCAAGATTTGGACATTCAGCGCTAGCGCAAGCGAGCCGGCGCAGTCGCTGGACCCGCTGACCGGCGCAACGAGCAGCGTGTACAACAACAGCTTCGGCGGATGCTGCGGCGCGCCGGCGCCCACCAGCAACGTCCTGCTCGGGAGCGACGGCAACTTCTATTTCTTCGGCTCCGGCAACAGCGGACCGGTCGCGCAGCAGTTCCAACCTGCCACGCAATCGTACGCGACGTGCTACCTCTCGTATCCGGGCGCGAGTTACTCGACGAAGATCACGTCGATCGCGCAGACGTCCGACGGCACGCTTTGGGGAACGGATGCGGCCGACGGTCTCATTGTCGAAGTTCCCGCGAGTTCGGTAACGACGGGTTGTTCGACGATTACGCCGGCGACTGTAGCGCAACCGCTGCAGCCCGCGCCGCCGACGGTGGTGACGCAAAGCGGAAACAGCGCCACGCTGCCGACCGGAACGTATTCGGTCAAGATCCAGTGGCAAGACTATAGCGGCCTCACCGCGACCTCGCCGGCAACGCAGATTACGATTACGAACGCCGGCGACAGTCTGCTCGTCTCAGCGCCGCCGAATTACTCCGGACGCAGTCTGGGAACTTCTGCAAACGGCTATAACGTGCTGCTCGACAGCGGAAGCGGTTACGTTCAGCTCAGCAATGCCGATTGCCAGAACGGTTCCGCTTCAGGGGCGATTCCGCTCTACGTCAACTGTCTGATCGAGAGCGTAACGAGCACGGCAACGCCGGCGCCGGCGACATCGACCACGCACGCGCATCCGGCGAGCATCCTCAATGACAACGGTACGCTCTATGTGAGCGACGCGACGGCCGGTACGATCTCGACGCTTTCGTCCGGCACGTTCACGCCGCTGGCGTTTGCAAATACGGCCGAATCGTACATGCCGAATCTCGCTGCAATTGACAGCGATCACATTGCCTACGAAGAACTCCCCGGCGATAACGGCGGCCTCTATCGCATCGGCGTTCTGGAGCTTGCCGGACTGCATCAAGCGGACTTCTCGCTGATTTCATCGCAGGAGTTTTCCGCGCCGGGTTCGCTGATCGTCGCGGGCAACGGCGGGATGTACTATGTTTCGCAAGACGGGTCGGGAAACACCGGCATCGAGCACGCGGTGTGCGCGTGCGCGCCGAATGCGGCTCCGGTCTTCAATACTAGTCCGACGTTTACGCCTGCCGGTTTCCAAACGAACGCAACGCTTTACGACATCGTTGCCGACAAAACGGGCAGCCTCTGGATTCCGGAAACTTATGGTTCGAACGCTTCGCTCGTGAGGTTCATGCTGCCGTGATCGCCGCTCGCATCTTCGCATTCGCAGCTGCAGGTGCACTGCTCGCCGCATGCGGCGGCGGCAGCGCCGGCACCGCGCCCGTACAGCCGCAGGGAAGTTCCACGCAAACGCTCGCCGTTACGCTGAACGTCCCCGGCCGCTCCGTAACGACCGCTAAAAACAAGCGCATTCCGCTGTACACCTCGATCGATACGCGCGGTATCGGTATCGAGATTCGCGCGCACAGCGCTGCCTACAGCGGCGCGCCGAGCTTGACGCCAACGTTTGCCGCCGCCATCGCGCCGGGCGCAAACGGCAATGCAGCGTGCACGGCCGCCGGATCGAACGGCGCGTATACCTGCACCGTCTACGTACCGGGCGTACCCGTCGGCTACGACGATCTCCGCGTTGCGCTCTGGAACGCGGCACCGGCGGGATGCACTGCGCTCGGAGCGACGTGTAACTTCAACGACAGCGCGGACCGCGTGCTCTCGTTCGGCGTTCTCACGAATTACGCCATTCTCGCCGGTATCGGCAACACGTTGAACTACACGCTGAGCCCGGTCGTCGACAGCGCGTCCGTAGCGTTGGACAGCGGCATAACTGACGGCATCGCATCGAACGTGGGTGTGAGCGTAACGGCACTGGACGCGCACGGCAACATCATTCTCGGCTCCGACGCGTACGTCGATGCGAACGGCAATCCGGTAACGCTCTCGCTCTCGATCGGCAACAACGCCGGCAGTTCGCTCGCGTTTTCCACCGCATCGAGTTTTACGAGCGGCGGCGCCGGCAATACGGCGACGCTGCACTATGACGGAACGGCAACCTTCCCCGTCAGCGGCTCGGTACCGTACGTGCATCTGACATCAACGCAGCCGCTGAACGGCACACTTATCGATAAGACGCTGCTCGTCACCGGCAAGTCATCGTTCGGAGCGGGCGTTCCCGCAGCGCCGCAATACAACGGACACGCTGCGATTGCATCGCCGAATAGCGCCGCGAGCGGCAGCGACGGAAAACTGTACGTGCTTTCTTGGCCGGACACGGTGTATCAAGTCACGCCGGGCGCGGGCAGCATTACGCCCGCCGCCGTTTCGGTCACGCTCGATTCGCCTTCGAGCGACATCATCGGCGGCCTTGCAACCGGACTCGACACCTATCTCTGGTACACCGACTCCGTTTCCGGAAAGGTGTACCGCCAAGCACCGGGAACCGGCGGCGCCAACAACGCGAGCTCGGGCCCAATCGTCGGCTCATGGTTGGGCGCCATCGCTGCGGGTCCGGACGGCGACATGTATTTCCCCGATGCTTCGCACGGAACGCTCGATTCGATCGCGCCCGCGTCCATCACAACCGTGAACACACTTTCGGCGCCGAACGTGAACAACGATATGATCGCCGCCGGAGTGCTCGCAACCGCCGGCAGCACCGAACAAGCGGCGTGCGTTGCGACCACGTCGCATCAAATCGTGGCGTGCGATGCAATCGGCAGCGGATTTCTCGCCTCTGCGTTTACCGTTCCGAACTCGTCCACCGCAACCGCGATGGCGATCGGGCCGGATCGTCTGCTCTACGTTACGTCGGCGGACAAACACGTGTACGCGCTCTACGATAATGCCGGCGCGCTCACGCTCGTCTTCACGTATCCTGCGAGCGCAACGCTGACCGCCGCCGGATCGAGTATCGCGAGCGACCGAAGCGGCGCCGTCTGGATCACCGAAGGCACGGGCGCACTCGCGCGCATCGGCGTCGAGTCCATCGGTAACCCGCCCGCAACGCCGGGCACGTTTACCGAATACACGCTGCCCGCTGTCTTCAATGCGTCGAGCACCTCCGCAAATCTGCACCAAATCGTTCTCGGCTCGGATGGAAATCTGTGGATCTCCGACACGGGACTCGGCCAATTCGAACAGGTGGTTCCGTAATGAGGACGTTCACCCGCACCCGCCTTATCGCTGCGTCGGCTGCGTGCGCGCTGTTAGCAGCGTGCGGCGGCGGCTCGCAGTCAGCCGGCTTGCCGCAAACAGCGACGACACCGCAAAGCGTCACCTTTACCGTAAGCGTTCCGGGTTCGTCGGTGCAGGCGAAGAACGGCAAACATATTCCGCTGTATACGTCGCGCTCGACCGCAGGCATGGGCATCGACGTGCGCAGCGCGAGCTCCGGCTCGTATACGCAGACACCGAATACGTTGCCCGCTGCGGCGTTCGCAATGAGCGCAAATGCGAGCGGCTGTTCCAGCGGCGGCACGCACGACGGATCGTATTCGTGTTCGTTCAGCGTGCCGGCAGCGGCAGGGTATCAAACGTATCGCGTGACGCTGTGGAATCATGCGCCGTCGGGCACATCGTTTGTGGGATATAAGCCGTTGTCGACGGCAACCGGCTCGTTCACCGCGTACGCCGGTTCGGCGGCCTCGGTATCGCTTACGCTCGACCCGGTCGTGGACAGCGCGGCGGTAACGCTCAACGCCGGCATCTGCAACGGAGAAGCGACCTGTCCGGGTGTTGCGAACATCACCGCGACGCTGCAACTTCGCGATGCTGCCGGCAACACTATCGTCGGCAGCGATGCGTTGTACGATGCAAACGGCAACGCGCTAACGATCGGTTTGCTGCTGAACAACGATAAAACGGATGCGGCCGCTGCCTGCGGCACGACGTCCGCAAACGAAACGGGCAGCGGCAGCGGCTGCGCGCTGTATTTCTCCGCCACGCCCACGTACAGCACCGCAGCATCGGCCGCAACGACGACGATCGTGTACGATGGCACGTACGCGTTCCCAACCTCGGGAAGCAGTGTGCCCTCGCTCAGCATTGTAACGAATCACGCCCTGAACGGCGCGTTGATTCCCGCTACGTTCAGCGTGACGGCGCTCAGCGGCCCGTCGATGGGCGCGGCTCCGCAGCGCTTGAATTACGCGACCTCCGCAGCATCGATCGGCGGGATGGCCGGTGCGAGCGACGGCTACATCTACTTCGAAAACTCGCCGCCTGCGATGCAGTATTTCAACACCGGTACGGCCGTTGCGACGCCCGCAAGTGTGGCGACGGCGTTTACGCCGAGCGCGCTGGCCACGTCGCCCGGATCGCTGTGGTATACCGACGGCAGCGGGAACATCGTGGACCAGGGACTCGGAACGAGCGACGCGGGCAACGTCGTAACGTGGGCAGGCGCGAATAAACAAACCGGATCGCTCGCGTACGGCCCGGACGGCAACATGTGGTTTGCCGTGCTCGACAACGGCGCCGGAACGCTCTCGTTTCAGTCGATCTCCATGACCGACGTCTTGGGCACCGCGTACAGCTTCGGCACCGGATACGCGCTTGGCGCCGCGAGTGCGGCGGCTCATACCTTCGTTGCAGGCACGCTCGGCGGCAAACAAGCCGTGTGCGGAATCGTAACGACGAGCCCGTACGTCACGCCGAGCGGAAGCATCGCGTGCCTGGACATCACGGACGGTTTAACCGGCACGCCGTATACGCCGGCAACGCCGGATACGGCAATTGCGATGGGCAATGACGGCAACTTGTATGCCGCCTCGGGCACGTCGATTTATAAATTCAGCTCGTACGCGCTGGCAGCGCCGACGCTCGTTGCAACCGCAACGAACGCAATAAACGACATTACTGCCGGGCCGGAAGGCAACATCTGGGCTGCGGAAGCGTACGCCGGCGGTCATGCGTACGTCGCGCGTTTAGGCGTCGTATCCGCGGCGACGTGTTCGGGCAATCCGTGTCTTACGGAATGGACCGACACCGCAATGGGACTGACGACAGCCAATAATCCGTCGCTGGGCAGCATCATCACCGGTCCGGACAACTATATCTGGGTCAGCGATTACTCCAACAACCAAACCATCGAGCAGCTGAGCCGCTGATGAGGACGCGTGCAATGAAGAAGATCCTGGCAGCAGCCGTGTGCGCGGCGCTTGCGGCGTGCGGCGGCGGCGCTTCCTCCGGCTCCGGCGTTCCGCCGGTGAGCGCGGGCAGTTCGAGCGGTTCGCTTTCGTTTACGATGACGGTTCCCGCATCGAGTTCCACCGCGCAAGCGATTCGCACGCGTCACTATACCTCGCGCGACAGCAAAGGCATGGGCGTGCGCGTTGCCTCGTCGGCGCCGTCGTATTCGGCCGATTACTCGAGCGGCGGCGGCAACGCCGGCTACACGTTTGTCCTCTCGCCGGGCCACACGTTTGCGGGAAGCGGCGCGAGCGCAGGTGTGTCGGAAACGTGCACGGCAGCCGCAGCGAGCGGCGCGTTCTCGTGCAGTGTTGTGCTGCCCGCGCTCTCGCCCGGCTATCACGCGCTGCAAACGGCGCTCTTCAACGCGGCGCCTTCGGCCGAAGGGTACGGCACCGGCAACTTCAGCGCCGCGGGCGACTATCTGCTCTCGGTTTCGAATCTGCCGAGTTTCCCCGTCATCGCCGGTCAGACGAACAGCATTTCGTTCCAGCTCGGCGGCGTGGTGAATACGGCGCAGCTGCAGCTTTCCGGTTCGTTCGTATCGGGAACGGCGGGCTCCGCGACGCTGGGACTGGTGCTCACCGATGCGGCCGGAAACATCATCGTCGGCACCGATCCGCTGATGGCGCAGGACGGCACGGCGCTCACGCTCTCGCTGACGGCAGCGGCTGCCAACTTTTCGTATAACGGATCGAGTTCGTTCACGACACCCGCATCGACGGTCACCGTGAACTACAACGGCGTTGCAACCTCAAGCGTGTCGTTCTCGCTGCAGACGCCCGCCGCCGGTAAGATTGCCGGATCCGTGCAGGGTACCGGCACGATTAGCGTTCCCTCCTCGGGCACGGCGTTCGGGAGTTGGAACATCAACGATTACCCGCAACCGACGACGCTGACGTCGACGGGCAACACCGGCGCGACCGGCTTTGCCGAAGATTCAAGCATCGAAGTTTGGGCGGCATTCCCCGGTTCGCAAACCATCCAGCAGTGGTACAACTCCGGTTCGGGGTTTAGCGCACTTACGCAGCTGACGTTGGGATCGCTCCATACGGCGAATGCGATCGCGTACACGGGCGATGCACGCATGTGCTTCGACGACTCGACGTCCGCGGACGTAGGTTGTTTCGATCCGACGCAGCCGTATGCATCGCTGACGTATTACGCGACAGCCGGGACGACCGGCGGAATCGCCGCGGCTCCCGATAAGCGCACGTGGTTCACCGACACCGCTGCAAATAAGATCGGCTACATCGTTCCCGGCAGCTCGACCGACGTCGTCGAATTTGCCGATGCGACCAACGCGTTCAACGGCCCGGCCGGCATCACGGTGGACGCTAACGGAAACATTTGGGTGACGAACACCGGCAGCTGCGCGGTCCAGGAGATAAACGCCATCACGCATGCGCAGATGCTGGACGCGCCGGTGGGAAACTGCGCCGCTTTTCCGGCGCAAACTCCCGCGGGGATCGCGGCAACCTCCGACGGCAACGTGTGGATCGCGCTGCAAAACGCCGCGCAGGTCGTGCAAGTAACGCCCGGCGGCTCGGTGAGCACCGTTGCACTCGGCCGGGATTTCCCGCCGGGTACGCCGCTCGACGCGACCTCGCTGACGGTTGGCTGGGACGGCAACGTCTACGTCGCCACGACGTACGGCGCCGTCATCGTCGTCGATCCGTTGCAGAAAGCCGTTACGAAGTCGTATCGGTTCAATAGCACCAGCGACTACGGCGGCATCGCAGCGGGCACGTACTCCAACAACATCTACGTCGGCGACAACGCCATGTCCAATTCGCCCTTTTACTTCTCGCCGTAAACCGTAGGAATGACGCGTCTGTTGCGAATTCTCGCGTTCGGTCTGTGGACCGGCGTCATGATCGGCTTTGCTTTCCTTTTTGCGCCGATAGCGTTTTCCGTTTTAGGTCCGGTGCTGACGTTTGCCGAGCTGATCGGACGGGTCATCGGATCGATAACCGTCTTCGGTTATGCGTGCGCGGCGCTCGTCGTTCTGGCGGCAATGTTGGAGCGCTTTGCAAGTTTGCGGGCGAAGATTACGGCGCTGTTCGCCGTCGTGATGGCTGCTCTCGGGTGGTTTGAAATGCATGCGGTCGTGCCGGTCATGCGGAGCACGCCGATCGAAACGCCGGCGTACCAAGGGCTGCATCACGAGTCGAGTACGATCTACAGCGCTATCTTGCTTCTCGGGCTCGCGGGCCTGGTGTGGAGCGCCTGGCAAGAAGGTCCGAACGCGGCGTAGTAGAGCGCGGCATGAAGGACATCAACGAGAAACTTCGCTTGCCCTCGCCCGCGCCCAAGCCGCTGGGCCTCGCGTTTGACGGCCAAACGTTATGGATGGCGAGCCGCGAGACGCACCGCATGTACGCAATCGACGCGGGCACGTGGTCCGCGCGCGATGAGGGAGAAGCCCCCGGCGGTCCGTTCGGCATGGCGGTGATGGGCGAAGAACTGCGCGTCATCATCGGCATCGGGGAGAACGACCACGACCGGTATATCTACCGCTTCATTCCGGGACACGGTTTCAAGAGCGATCGTATCGCCTGTCCCGATTTGACCGGCGCGCATTTGGCGTTTGACGGCGACACGCTGTTCTTATCGCAAGCCAGTTACCGCAAGATTCTCGCTCTCGACGCCGAGGGCAACATCACGCGCGAGATTCCGCTGGAGCGCGTACCGATCGGCATGACGATCGTCGAGGGCCGCTTCCATCTGGTTACGAGCGATGCCGAGTTTGAAAATCTCGAACTAACGATTGTCGATGCGCGCGGTGAGGAACCGAAGATCGAGGCGGCAGCGTCGATCCCGTTCGATGCGCGCGGGCTGACGTACGACGGCTCGAAGTTCTGGACGTGCCATCGCGACGAAAATCAGATCGTCGCCTTTGACTTAGACTAGGTCAAATAAGAGACTAGGCCGGACTTCAAATCGTAAACCGCGCTCACGACGCGGAGCGAACCGGCGGATACGCCGCCGCTGAGCACCGGGCCCTGCGCGGCAAGTTTCTCCGCGTTGTCGCGCGCGTTTTGAGCGATTGCTTCCGCGTAGATATCGCCGCCTGACGTCTTGCCGGCGGCAGCTTTCGCCGCAGGCATGATCGCATTGACGATAGCCGCAATATCGCCGGGCGCATCGCCGCCCGGCGTTTTCATTGCATCGACGGTCGCGTGCACGGCGCCGCACGCCGAGTGTCCCAAGACTAAAAGCAGCGGCGATTTGAAGTGCGAGAACGCGTACTCGAACGAGCCGATGCCGCCCGTTTCGGCGTAATTTCCGGCAACGCGCACGACGAACACGTCGCCCAGCGACTGATCGAAGATCAATTCGGGTGGAACGCGCGAATCCGCACAGCTCAAGACCATAGCGAACGGCATCTGGGCGGGCGCCACTTCGTCGCGGCGAGCGGTCAAATTGCCGTGGATGGTTTTGCCGGCGGCGTACCGTTTGTTTCCGGCTTTGAGGCGGTCCAGCGCCTCTGCCGCGCTGACGGCCGAGCCGCTCGACGCCGGAGCCGCAAACACCGGCAGCCGGGGCGCGGAAAGAGATGCCGTCATTACCGTGGCGGCGCCTAAAAAGTATCTGCGGGACAATTTCATGAGAAATCGCCTCCTTCGTGCAGCCATTGTCCGGCAACATACGGAGCAAAGCAACAAGCGTTAACGCGCCCTGACCAAACAAACCATGCGCCGTTAGGTCCATTGACCCGCTCTATAAACCCTCAGGCTCGATGCCCCCCAATGCGGGCGAGCGTACAATGGCCGCACACACCGGGCCTTACTCCCGGAAGGGGGCTGACAATGGATCTTGCTGCTCGCAGCGGCGTATTGCCGTCGTGCCTCGCTTTGCGTCCCACGGTCGTGGCGACGGTAATCGAGCACGGCGCCGTGCTCTTAGACCTGGACTCTAAATACTTTTATTCGCTGAACGAGAGCGCGTGGGCGCTCGTGCAATGCTGTGAAGCCGGTGCGGCGAGTATCGACGCAATGACACAGTGCGCGGCCGCGTGGGGCGGAAGCGAAGACGAAGTGCATGCGTTCGTCGGCGAACTGCAAACGTTCGATTTGATCGACGAAGCGCCGGCACCGTCGTCGACAGTTCCGGAGATATCGTTCGACACGCTCTGGACCGTGCCGAAGATCGAACGGCATGCTGATCCGCTGCAAACGATCGTAACGAGCGCTTTCGATCCTAGCATTCCGTTGGCTGAGTAGCGGTTGTGCCTTCGACAAGCTCAGGCGCCCTTCGACGGGCTCAGGGTGACAGGTGGGCTCAGGATGACATAAAGGGGCAGGCTGGGCCGCTGAATATTACCGTGCGCGCGGAAGACGAGGCGCTTGCGTCGGTGGCGCAGAGTTATCTCGATCTGTTCAGCCGCAGGTGGGAGCATGCGCCGCGCAACGTCGAGATTACGATGCGCCGGCATCGCAGCGGCGATGTTTCGTACGGCAGTTTTCTCGCCGCGGCGCACATGAGCGTCGACCGCAGCGGTCCGCGCTATCTTGCCGATACGCAGTACGGATTCGTTGCCGCCGGCCACTGCAAGCGCGAGAGCGACGAGTGGCGCATCGACGTTCCGCCCGAAACCGAGTTCGGCGAACCGGAGATCGGCGACATGGAAGATCTCTTCTCGCTGATCTGCACCGTCGGGTGGCGGGAAGAAGGTTACGTCGCCCTGCACGCGGGCGCGGTGGTCAAAGAAAACACGTGCGCGATTCTGTGCGCGGCATCGGGCGGCGGCAAGAGCACGCTGACGACGGCGTTGATGCACAGCGGCTGGCAAACATTGGGCGACGACAAGCTCCTGATGCGCCGCGACCTGGGCCGCATCCGCGTACGCTCGCTGCTGCAGACGTTCAATCTCGATCCGGCAACGCGCCGCTGGTTCGACTTCGGCGATTTGGATGCGCTTCCGCGGTACTCTGCCTGGACCGTGAAGCGTCGCGTGCCGTTGGACAGCATTGCACCGGGAACTGCAATCGGGCGGGCCGTTCCCACGCATATCGTCAGCGTGCAGCGCAATCCGAACGTCGAAGGCATCGTCGCGCGGGCGATGCCCAAACACGAAACGCTGCCGACGCTGCTGAAACAGATCGTGCTGCCCGCCGACCGCGATATCGCCGCCTGGATCGTGCGCGAAGCCGCCGCATGCGCGGCCGCGGTAACCGGCGTCACGCTTGAAATTGGCGACGATGCGTATGCGCGTCCCGATTGGCTGCAAGCGGTAGAAGAAGCGTTGCTATGACGAGCGTGAGCGTCGTCATCCCGGCCTACAATGCGCAGGCGCAGATCGGCGAGACGCTCAAGGCTTTGCGCGCGCAAGCCGGTATCGGCGACTTCGAGATCGTCGTTGCGGACAACGCCTCTACCGATGCGACCGCGCAGATCGCGCTCGATTACGGCGCAAAAGTCGTACACGAATCCACGCGCGGGCCGGCTGCCGCGCGCAACTGCGGATTGCGTGCCGCATCCGGCGAGATCGTCGCGCACCTGGACGCGGACACCGTTCCCAGCCGCCGCTGGCTCTGCGAACTCGTAAAGGCGTTTGAGGATCCCGCAGCGGTCATCGCGGCCGGGCGCACGATCTGCTATCCGCCGAAGACCGCTGCGGAACGGTACGTTCAGCAGATCGGCCTGTACGATGCCGCGCTCGCCGTGAAGCGGACGCCGTTTCCGTTCGCGCCGTCGCTGAATCTGGCGGTGCGCCGCCGCGCGGCATTTACCGCAGGCGGCTGGAACGAAAAACTCATTACGGGCGAGGACGTCGACTTCTCGCACCGCATCGCAAAGACGTTCGGAACGACCGTGCAGTACTGCGAACGCGCCGTGCTGTACCATCACGCGCGCGCCGACGATAAAGCGCTGGTGCGGCAAGCGCGCAGCTACGGCGCGGGCGTCGCCGATCTTTACAGCATGTATCCGGACGAGATCGAATGGAATGCGCGGAAGGCGTTTCACCTGGCGGGCGTGATTGCGACGCGCGCATTTTATCCCGCGGCTGCAAAGATCGGGCGCCGTCTTCGCCTGATCGACGATGCGCGCGGCGAGTTCATGCGCTATCACTGGCTCTGGACGCGCAACTTCTGGCTTGGGTTCGCGCGACGCCGTTACGCAGGAGGCGGGCATGGTTGACGTATCGATCGTCGTTCCGGTCTACAACGGCGCGGACACGCTGAAGACGTGCTTGCAGTCGCTGCAGACGCAGACGCTGCCGCGCGAACGGTACGAGATCATCGTGGTAGACGACGGCTCCAGCGACGCGTCGGCGCAGATCGCGCTCGACGCGGGCGTGCAGCTGATCCGCCAGCCGAACGGCGGGGCTCCGGCGGCGCGCAATACGGGCATCGCTGCGGCGCGGGGAACGTGGGTCGCCTTTACCGATTCGGATTGCGTGGCTTCGCGCGGATGGCTTGCCGCGTTGCTGCAGGCTGCGCAAAGCGTTCCGGGTGCTCTCGGCGCGGCCGGTAAGACCATCGGCTTGAAGTCGCAGACGCCGGCGGCGCGGTTCGTCGATCTGATGGGCGGACTCGACGCGATCCGCTCGCTGCAGCATCCGCGTTTTCCGTTTGCGCCGACCGCCAACGTTCTCTATAGCCGAGAGGCGCTCGAGAAAGCGGGCGGATTCGACCGCCGTTACGCGACGTACGACGCGTGCGATCTGCACACGCGGTTGCGCCGCGCGCATCCGGGGGCGTTTCCGTACGAAGCGCGAGCGCTGATCATGCACAAGCATCGCACCGATTGGCGCGCGTACCGCAAACAGCAGTTTTACTACGGCGTCGGGTACGCGCAGTTCGTTCTCGCGCATCGCCGTGAGTTGCCGTGGACGATTGCGCGGGAGCTGCGTTCGCTGTGGGAAGTCGCCTGTAAGGCTTGGCGCGCGCTGCTGCCGGCCGGCGGCGACGAACGGATTCTGCGTCAAGGGCAATTCGTGCGCGTCGCCGCGCAGCATGCCGGTTTCGTTCGCACGTTTTATAATCCGCGCGAGCGCCGCCGGTGGTAGAAGGCATCCGCAATTTGATCCGCCGTCCCGACGACATCGCGCTGCTGCTGCGCGTCGGGTGGTTCATCGCGCGCGCGCCGAAGATGGTGGAGACCTACGCCGTGCGCGATCTGCTCGCGGCACTGCGCGCAATGCCCGGAAAATGCAGCGATCCGCAGCGCATCGCGCGGATGCGAACGTACTGGCTGTGCCGTCCGCAGTTCCGAACGCACGATACGTGTTATATCCGTGCGTTGACTCTTTACCGTTTCTTAGACACGGGCGGAGAGCCGATCGGATTGCACTTGGGTATAGAGCACCGGGAGAACCGCGAGCAGCGCTTGCACGGACACGCATGGGTAAGTCTGGGCGATCGTATCTTGGAAGGGCCGCCCGCTGCACTGGAAGGACGCATTCGTGAGATACACGTACGCGCGGCTGGTTGATGCGCTCGGCACGGCAGCGCAAGGAAACGCCGCCGAGCTAGCCGCCGCGCTTCGCGGCTGCGACGCGCAGATCGTCTTCAAACACGCGGCGCGCCACAAGGTTGCGCCGATGTTGTTGGCGGCGCTCGCGGAACATCGCGTGCACGAGGGCGCACTGCAGCCGCTGCGCGCGCTGCTGCAGCAGTACGCGGGCCACGCGCTTGCCGGCGCGGCGCCGTTGGAAGCGCAGATCGAGGCGGTCGCATCGCTGTTCGAAAAGGCGCAGATCGCGCACGTGTTTTTGAAGACCGCAGGACGCTTGTACGCCGGCGATGCTCGCGCGCGCTGGACGCCGGTCGCGGATATCGACGTGCTGGTGAGCCGCGCCGATGCGGAACGCGCCGCCGCGGTGCTGCTGCAAAACGGCTACGGCTGCTCTACCGACGAAGCGACCGCACAAGGTTATAAAGCGAATCACCATCACCTCGCGCCGTTCGATGCGCCCGGCGGCGGCAAGACGCTGGAACTGCACGTCGGCCTTGCGCTTCCGGGCACGTTCCGGATCGCCAGCGACTTTGACACGCTCGCTCCGTACTTCGAACGGCCGCGCGCGGAGCGGCCCTATTCGTTTGTGTTGAACGGAGCCGGCCGCGCGATTCATGCGATGATTCACGGCGTCGGATTATATCGTCTGTCGGATGCGGTGCTGATTGCCGCCGAGCTGCGGGCGCAGCCGGACCTGCTGCGCGATCTCGCCGCGCTCGCGCGCACCGATCCGCTGCAGCGCATCGGCATGCTTGCCGTGCTGTATCTGGCGGCCCGTATCGCCGGCCAGCCCGCCGTGCTGGATCGCGACGCGCAGCGGTACGCCGAATGGACGATCTGGCGCGAAGATCTTGCCGAGCGGTATCGCACGCGCGCGCAGCTCGTCGATGCGTGGTTTGCGGGCGGCGGACGTTTCGTGCGGCCGGCGCTTGCGAATGCGCTGCCGCCGCAGCGCGCATACAACGGCGAGCCGACGCCGCTCTTTGCAAGATCGAAAGCTATTGCCGGCTTGGTGCTCGCCGGATTCGTCGCGGGAAGCAGGTACGGAATGTACGGGTATGCCGCCCGCCGCTGAACCATCGCTCGGCCAAAAAGCGCTGCAGACGTTTGCGACGCGCATGATCGTCGCGGCGTTCAGCGTTTTGGGCGGTATCTTGGTCGCCCGCGCACTCGGGCCTACCGGCAAAGGCGCATACAGCGCGGTACAGACGCTCGTGTCCGTCCCCGTTGCGTTGGCGGGCGGTATCGGGACGGCGATTACGTTTTCGCTCGCACGCGAGAAACTGAGCGTTCGCGACATCTTACCGGCATTGGGCGCGATCTTCGCGGCGCTGACGCTGTTCTGCGTCGCGGGCGTCGTTGTATACGCATTGCTTTACGGCTGGTCGCCCGCGGCGATTGCCTGTGCCGCGGCGATGCCGGCAGCGATCGTCGTCGCGTGGCAGCAAGGGTTCTACGTCGGTCTTGGGCGTCTGCGCACGATGAACACGCAGACGCTGCTGCAGGGTGCATCCACGTTCATGCTGCTCGCGCTCGCGTGCATGGTACTGCGCCTGGGCACGGCGGGCGCACTCGGCGTTTGGGTGTTGTGCAACTACGCGGTTGCGGCGGCGGTGGTGTGGGATGCCGTTCGTACGTCCGCGCGTGACGCCGGACCGCCCGAGGCGCGGCTGAGCTTGGGCAAACGGTTAAAGGCGATACTGCATTTTGGTTCCCAATCGTCGCTCAACGCGTTTCTCGGCTTGCTGAATTACCGCGTCGATTCGCTGATCCTGGTCGGACTGCTCGGCCTTGCGCCGTTCGGCATCTATTCGATCGCCGTCAACCTCGGCGAGATGCTGTTCTTGATTCTGCGGCCGGTGAACGTCGCGGTCGGCGGCGAGATCGGTTCGTCGTCGCACGAACGCAGCGCGCGCATTACGGCAGATACCGTACGTCTGGGCTTCTTGGTCGCGTTTGCATTTTGCATCGTCGCGTACGCACTCGGTCCGCCGCTGATTCATATCGTGTACGGCGGCCGCTTCGACGGAGCAGAAGTCCCGCTGCGCTATCTGCTGCCGGGCATCTTGGTGTTCGGAAGCGCCGGCACGTTTGCAAATTACTTCCTGTTCCAACTCGGCCGCCCGGTCATGGTCACGTGGATCAATGCGGTCATGATCGTCGTGCAAGGCGCGGCGTGCTTTGCGCTCGTGCCGCGCTTCGGAATGGCGGGCGCGGCTGCCGGCTCCAGCGTGACCTATATTTTGGGCGCGATCGTAAACACCGCGCTGTTTTGCCGCGCATCGTCGGTCCCCGCGCGCGAGGTTTGGCTGCCGACCGCTGCCGATGTAGGGCGCCTTTGGAATGTGCTTGCACGGAGCTTGGGACGGCGGTTCGTGCAACAACCCGCCGGCCGCGTTCTCGCGGTTACGGGCGCCGCGGGAGAAGTCGCGACGCTGCTTCGGCCGTTGCTGCGCACGTCGTTCGATCTGCGGTTGACCGATCGCGTCCGCGCCGGCAGGCTCGAGCGGGGCGAGACGTTCGTCCGCGCCGACCTGAAGAACCTCGGTTCGCTTCGCCGGATCTTTCGCGGTGCCGACGCCGTGCTGCATCTGGGCGGCATTGCCAAAGAAGCGGCGTTCGACGACATCGTGGACTCCAACGTGCACGGCATGCACGCCGTGCTCGAAGCGGCGCGCTTGGAGAACGTGCGGCGCATCGTCTTTGCGGGCACCGGACACGTAACGGGGTTTTATCCGCGCAGCACGTTTCTGGATGAAACGGCTCCGATGCGGCCGGATACGCTGTACGCGGTTTCCAAAGGCTTCGGCGAGCTGCTCTCACGGTTTTACGCGGATAAGTACGGGATGGAGATCGTGTGCATCCGGATAGGCCACGTGAGCGAGCGGCCGCGGTACAAAGTCGACCGTCATATTTGGATTAGTCCGCGCGACCTCGCGCAGCTGGTCGGCAACGCTATCGATCATCCCGGCGTGCACTGCGACGTCGTCTACGGCGTTTCGGCGAATGCGCGGCGCTGGTGGAGTTTGAAACGGGCCCGCGGCTTGGGGTACGAACCCGCGGACGGAATCGAGCAGACCGAGATCGGCGAGATCGTGCAAGGCGAGTCGTTCGCGGCGCGCGACTTCCGGGGATCGGTTTCGAAGTTGCTTTCTTAGCGCGCTTCCGCCACACTAAGCGAATGAATAAGCGCGAAGCCGTCGTGGGCGTCTCGGACCACGGCGGTTGGGCGATCTTCGTCACCGTCGCGCGCGATGGCACACTGCTCGACCGCCGGCGCGTCGAACTCGTGGACGATGCATTGCCGGCCATTCCTCATCATCACGAAGCGCAAATGCTTCCGGCCGGCGAAGGCGTGGCGCTGGTCGAACGCGTTCGAGCATCGGCAGAAGAGCACGCCGCCGCCGCATTGGACGAACTAGCGTCGGCGTTCCCGGACGTTACCGGAGTCGCTCTGCGCGAACGTCCGCCGCTCCCGCCAACGATTGAAGAACGCATCAAAGACGTGCGCGCGCGAAACGTTGCGGATTGGGTCATGTACCGCGACGCGCTCGCAAAGGCCGCCGAAGGGCGCGGTTGGTCCGTGCATTGGTTCGATGCAAAGAAAGCGCAAGCCGCTGCGGAACCTGCGGCACTCGATCTGCGCAAAACGGTCGGGCCGCCGTGGACGGCGGATCACAAATTGGTAATGGCCGGTGCATTAGGTTGTATTGACAAAGTTCGATACAGCCCCTAATATC
>DASSRQ010000069.1:0-13671 GCA_035701665.1 Vulcanimicrobiaceae bacterium | reverse complement strand
ACGATGTGGATCGGCGACTTCAACACCGGCCTCGTTCACCGCGTCAAGGGCGACGGTACCGTTATCAGCGATATCGACTTAACCGGCGCGCCGTGCAACGCTGCGCGTGCCGAAAGCATCGCCGAAGGCAGCGACGGCGCGATGTGGGTGACGACGGGCGACTCGCTGTGCGCGGTCAACGTGGACGGTTCCAACGTGCGCAACTTCGGTAACCTCGGCGTGGGCAGCCTGACCGGGCTCGAATTCGACGGCTCCGGACATATGTGGGTTGCGTCGGGCAACGGATACGTCGATGAAGTCAACGTCGACGGCACGGTTGCGCACCAGGTAACGCTGGGCGGCGAAGCGCCGCAGAATGTGATCGTCAGTCCCGCGGACGGCGATATCTACGTGGCCGACTGGAACGGTTCGATCACGCAGATCGACCCGTCGACGTACGCTACGAACGTCTACGCGATCGACACGCTTTCGTACGGCTCGCCGACGTCGATCGCCGCAAGCCCCGACGGCAGCGTCTGGGCGGTCGAGTATTGGAACGGCTTCCTCGCTAAGCTCGATCCGTCGAGCGGAACGATCACGCAGACGAAGATTGCGACGGCGCCGGGCAGCGGCGGCGAATCCATCACGCTCGGCCCCGACGGCAATTTGTACGCGGCATATGAGACGTCTGCGATCTACAAGATCGCGCCGGCGAACGGCGCGGTGTCGGTATTCAGCAACGGTCTCTCCGGACAGACGATCGGTGTCGGCGCCGGCCCCAATAACACGATTTGGACGGGCGAATACACGTCCGGCAAGATCGGGAGATTCTCGGTAACGCAGTAATGAAAAAGGACCGCCGCCGCGGTCCTTTTTCTTAGTGTTTGAAGTAGAGGCCGAGCATTGCCAGCATGGTGGCCGTCCACGTGCCGACGATGAGGGAAGTCATCCGCCACTGCATGGAGTCGAAGCGCT
This sequence comes from Vulcanimicrobiaceae bacterium, assembly GCA_035701665.1. Taxonomy (GTDB): domain Bacteria; phylum Vulcanimicrobiota; class Vulcanimicrobiia; order Vulcanimicrobiales; family Vulcanimicrobiaceae; genus DASSRQ01. The sequence goes on along the minus strand of DASSRQ010000069.1, from coordinate 12,717 downwards.
CGGCGAACCGTACTTCAAGCGATGCAAACCGGGCGTCGACGGCAGCAAAACGTGCGTCCATCCGTGCTTCCAATGAATTGAACCGCGCGTCTACCCGTGCCTCGAATGATTCGAGACGTTTGTCGATTTGCTCGTAGGCGCCCTCGAGGCGCGCCATCCGTTCTTCCATAGTAGTAGCTGCCACACTAGTCTATCACGGCAACCGTTCGCTTCCACAAGGCCCGGGGCGCAGTTTAAAAGAACGAGCGCACTTTGAAATGTCCCAACGCAACGTCCTCGTCATCGGCTCCGGCCCCATCGTCATTGGCCAGGCCGCAGAGTTTGATTATGCGGGCGTGCAAGCGTGCCGCGCCTTGCGCGAAGAAGGCCACCGGGTCGTTCTCGTCAACTCGAATCCCGCGACGATCATGACCGACCCCGAGGTGGCGGACGCCGTCTACCTCGAGCCGCTGACGCCGGCTTCCATTGAAGCCATTATCGAACGCGAGCGTCCGGATGCGCTGCTGCCGACACTCGGCGGCCAAACGGGATTGAATTTAGCCGTCGAGTTGTTCGAGCAAGGCATTCTGGAAAAGTACGGCGTCGAGCTGCTCGGAACGCCGGTCGACACGATCAAACTCGCCGAAGACCGCGAGCGCTTCAAACAGAAGATGATCGAGATCGGCGAGCCCGTCGCGCCCAGCGCGATCGTGACGCAGGCCGAACAAGGCCTGGAGTTTGCGGCGCAATACGGCTACCCGCTGGTCGTGCGGCCGGCCTATACGCTCGGCGGCACGGGCGGCGGTATCGTCTACAACGAGCGCGAGCTGATGGAGACGCTCGAAAGCGGTCTCGCCGCGAGTTTGATCCATCAAGTGCTTCTCGAGATCTCACTCCTCGGCTGGAAGGAAGTCGAGTACGAAGTTCTGCGCGACCGCGCAAACAATTGCATCATCGTCTGCAACATGGAGAACATCGATCCGGTCGGCGTTCACACAGGCGATTCTATCGTCGTTGCGCCTTCGCAGACGCTTTCCGATCTCGAGTACCAAATGCTGCGCACGTCGAGTCTGAACGTCATCCGGGCGCTCAACGTGCAAGGCGGCTGCAACATTCAATTCGCGCTGCATCCGGAACGCAGCGAGTATCAAATCATCGAAGTCAACCCGCGCGTGTCGCGCAGTTCGGCACTGGCGAGTAAAGCAACGGGGTATCCGATTGCGAAGATCAGCACGCGTATCGCGCTCGGCCAAACGCTCGACGAGATTCCGAATCCGGTAACGGGCGTAACGAAAGCCGCGTACGAGCCGACGCTCGATTACGTCGTGGTGAAGATTCCGCGCTGGCCCTTCGACAAGTTTCCGTTGGCCGATACCTCGCTCGGCACGCAGATGAAGTCCACGGGCGAGGCCATGGGCATCGGACGGACGTTCCAAGAGTCGCTGATGAAAGCGGTGCGCGGCCTCGACCTCAAACGCGAAACGCTTACCGGTACGGCACTGGCCGAGTGGAGCGATGCGGAGCTCGACGCGGTGATCGTTAAGCCGAACCACGAGCGGCTGTTTGCGGTTGCCGAGGTTCTGCGTCGTGCAATGGATGCGAACGAACTCGCAGCCGCGATCGATCGGATCCACGAGATCAGCGATGTCGACGAGTTTTGGCTGTGGGAGTTGGCGGAGATTGTTGAGCGCGAGGCGGCTCAGCATGACACTAACGGTAAGCCAGTCTTCAGAATGGTCGACACCGCGGCGGCGGAGTTTCCGGCGAAGTCGCCCTATTACTATATCGCCCATGGCGAAGACGATGAGATGCGGCCCACGCAAAAGGACGCCGTCGTCGTCGTCGGCAGCGGACCGATTCGCATCGGGCAAGGCATCGAGTTCGATTACTCGTGCGTGCACGCGGCATGGGCGCTGCGCGATGCCGGATGCTCGCCCGTCGTCATCAACAACAATCCCGAAACCGTGTCCACCGACTTCGACATCTCGGACGTGCTCGTGTTCGAGCCGCCGGGCGCCGACGAAGTCGAAGCGACGTACCGCGCAACGAACGCGCGCGGCGTCATGCTCGCATTCGGCGGACAAACAGCGATCAATCTTGCGGGCGAGCTTTCGCGTCGCGGCGTACGGATCGTCGGCAGCGATCGTGCGAGTCTCGACATGGCCGAAGACCGCGAGAAGTTCGATGCTGCGCTGAGCCGGTTAGGCGTCGCGCGTCCGCAAGGCAAAGCGGCGCGTTCGTTCCGCGAGGCGCGTGCGCACGCTCGCGAACTTGGATTTCCCGTGCTCGTGCGTCCGTCGTACGTGCTCGGCGGCCGCGGCATGGAAGTTGTGTACAACGAAGGCCAATTGCTCTCGTATGCGGAGTCCGCGCCGCCGATTCTGCCGGATGCGCCGTTGCTCGTCGACAAGTACCTGCGCGGCCTCGAAGTCGAAGTGGACGCCGCGTTCGACGGCGAGGACGTGCTCATTCCGGGCATCTTCGAACACATCGAGCGCGCCGGCATCCATTCGGGCGACTCGATCAGCGTCTATCCGAGCCAAACGATCTCGAATGAGATGGAAGCGCGCATTGTCGACGTCACGACGGCTATCGCGCGCGAACTGCAGATCCGCGGACTGATCAACATTCAGTTCGTCATCCACGAAGGCGCGCTGTACATCATCGAAGCGAATCCTCGCGCGAGCCGCACGGTGCCGATCATACAAAAGGCCACGGGCGTGAATCTTGTCGCCGCGGCAACGCGTATCGCCCTGGGCGAACGTCTGCGCGATATGCCATATGGGACGGGCCTCATTCCGCGCGCGCCTTTCGTCGTCGTCAAAGTGCCGGTGTTTTCGTTTGCGAAGATGCGCGGCGTCGAGACGATTCTCGGACCGGAGATGAAGTCGACCGGCGAAGTGCTGGGAATCGACGAGACGTTTGCGGGCGCGCTGCGCAAAGGATTTATCGGCGCGGGCATCAGGCTGCCGAGCGAAGGCGGGCGTATTCTCGTGTCGATCGCGGATCAAGAAAAAGACGAGTCGGTCCCGATCTTGCGGCGGTACGTCGCGCTCGGGCACGAGTTGATCGCGACGCCCGGAACGCGCGAGTTTCTGGTCGCGGCCGGCATCCCGTGCTCGCAGGTCAACAAGATCGGCGACGAATCGCCGCACGTGCTGGATCTGATTTCGCAGCGCGCAGTAGACCTCGTCATCAACGATGCGCAAAGTTCGAAAGAGATCTCGGACAACTACCGCATCCGCCGCGCGGCGGTGGAAGCGTCGGTTGCATGTTTGACGAGCCTCGACACGGCCCGTGCGCTCGCGGAGGCGCTCGAAAGTTCGGCCGGTCCGCCGCGGACGCTGCAAGAGTACCGCCGGGCGCAGACCGCCGGCGCGGCCGGGAAGTAGCCTTGCGTCCGGGAGGCGGTCCGCGAAAACCGGTCGGCGCGGTTTCGAACGTTACGCGTATGCCCGTGCGTTCGAATCGCGAGAACGCCGCGTTCGTACTGGGCGGAAACTCGACGACGATCGCGTACGCAAGCGCCATTATCGCTGACGAAGACCGCGTGGTCGCGCATATGCACGGCCTTGCGGAGACGCCGATCGGCATTGTAATAAGCGACGCGCGGCAAAACGTCACACTGTCGGTCTCCGGCTTGTTGGATTGGCTGGATGCGAACTTTCCGCCTGAAGACGAGCGTTCGTTCGTCACGCCGCTGCGCGACATCGAACTGCTTGCGCGCGTGAATTGGCGCGTCGAAGCGCCGTTGCGTTTAACGGACGAAGCCGTTCTGAACCTCGAAGATATGCCCGAAGACGTCGCCGACGCGCTGGCTCATCCGCCTGAGATTTTGATCCAATGCTCGGCCTGCCGACGGATGTGCGTGCGCGATCATTTCGTGTGGAAAGACCGGCAGTTATGCGCGTGGGATTATCACCGCCAAGTCTTCGGTAAACGCGGACCGTGGCGCAACGAACCCATCGAGGCGCGCCACTTCGAGACGATCCCGTCGGCGGCGTACATCGCGCCGCCGCTGCTCGAACAGGAGAGCGTCGATATCGTCCTTGCCGTCGCGCAAGTCGAAGACGCGCTCGCTCAACAGACGGTTAACGGCATCATCGCCGGCGACTCGCAGCGCTCGTATATGGCGGTGCGCACGCCGGACGGATATTCGCTGGTGCGCGAAAGGTGAACAATACGACGGTCGATCGTCTCGGCCGCCTGTTCGTTTTTCTTTTCGCCGTGCTCGCGCTGCGGCAAGCCTACGTGCAGATCGTCATGCGTCCGTCGATTGCCGCCAAGCCGTATAATCCGCGTCATGCGCTGACGGCGCAGTACCGCGGCCGGATCCTCGCATCCGACGGTACGGTGCTTGCGCTCACGCAGGACGGCAAACGGAAATATCCGCTCGGCGCTTCGCTGGCGCATACCGTCGGTTACATCAACGATCGCTATGGCACCAGCGGGTTGGAGGACGCGTACGATCGCGCGCTGACGCCCGCCGATACCACGGGCGATTTTACCGCGCAGGTCGGCGAGATCGTTCAATCGCTATCCGGGAAGCACAGCATCGCGCAGGGCGCCGACGTGATTACGACGATCGTGCCGGCCGTGCAAAACGAACTCTATTCGGATCTTTCGGCGCACACGCGCGCGGCCGGTGTCGTGCTCGATCCGCATACGGGAGCGGTGCTCGCCATCGCGAGCGTCCCGAGCTTCGACCCGAACGCGCTTTCAACCGATTTCGCGCAGCTCTCGCACGATCCGGAAAGTCCGCTGCTCAACCGCGCGATCGACGGGCTCTATCCGCCGGGATCGACCTTCAAAATCGTCACGGCGTCCGCCGCGCTCGATTCTGGCACCGTGTCCATGAGCTCGACGTTCTACGACCCGGGCTACTATCAAATCGGGAACTTCACGCTGCACGACGACGAATACGAGGCGACCGGCACCCAAGACTTGACCGGAGCGTTTGCGCTTTCGAGCAATGTGGACTTCGGAAAGATCGCCGTGCAGATGGGCGCGCCGACGTTCTATCGCTATATGGACCGCTGGGGCGTGGGCGATTCGCTGCAGTTCCAACTGCCGGCCTCGCGCGACCGCGTTCCGAAGCAAGACAACGTCTTACCCGGCGAACTGGCGCAGATGGGATTCGGCCAAGGTGCGCTGCTCGCGACGCCGCTCCATATGGCGCTCATAGCGGCGGCGATCGCTAACGACGGTACCGAGCCGCGTCCGTTCATCGTGCGGCAGGTTGCCCGCCGCGGCGCTCCGGGGAGTTCGACGGGCCCCGCGGAGCTGGTCACGCCGATATCGGCGGATACCGCAGCGAATCTGAAGAAGATGATGATCGCTGTCGTAACCAGGGGGACGGGAACCTCTGCGCGGCTGGATGGCGTTCAAGTGGCGGGGAAGACGGGAACGGCCACCAACCCCTCCGGCGCCCCGCACTCGTGGTTCGTCTGCTTCGCACCCGCGGACCATCCGCGCGTCGCGATAGCAATTGTGGTGGAGAATGCGGGCTATGGAGCGGCCGTTGCAGCGCCCATCGCTCGCAACGTTATGAGCGTTGCGCTGAAGGCATACGCCGGGAGTTAGGTCTGATAGACTCGGAGCACGTGTTCAACAACCGGTACCGATTGAATGCCAAACTCGGCGAGGGCGGCATGGCGACCGTGTATTCCGGCACGGATACGCTGCTGCGCCGGCGTGTCGCGATCAAAGTGTTGCGCGATCAGTACGCCCGCGACGACGAGTTCGTGCGCCGCTTTTATCAAGAAGCGGAGTCCGCCGCGAAACTCTCGCATCCGAACATCGTCAATACCTACGATGTGGGCCGCGAAGGCGATACGTATTACATCGTCATGGAGCTGGTCGACGGCCCGTCGCTGGCGGAGATCATCGCAGCGGACGGTACGATTCCGGAACCCGTCGCAATCGATTATGCCGCACAGATCTGCAGCGGCCTGGCATACGCGCACCGGCAAGGCTTGCTGCACCGCGATATCAAGCCCGCGAATATTTTGATCACCAAGGACGACGTCGTCAAACTCTCGGACTTCGGCATCGCGCGCGCCATGTCGCAGCAGACGATGGCGATGACGCGTCCGGGCCTGATCATGGGCAGCGTGTATTACATGTCGCCCGAGCAGGCGCAGGATATGGAACTGCACGAGACGTCCGACCTGTACAGCGTCGGCGTGCTGCTGTATCAAATGCTTGCCGGCAAACTGCCGTACACGGGCGAGTCGCCGGTCACCGTTGCGTTGAAGCACGTTTCGGAGCCGGTTCCTTCACTCGATCCGCAAGAGACGGGGATCAGTCCCGCAATTGCGGCGATCGTCAACCGCCTGCTCCAGAAGCAGCCTGAAAACCGGTTCCAATCCGCAAGCGAAGTCGCCAGCGCGCTGCGTGAAGCACGCGAGCGGCCCAGCGTCGCAGTATTTGCGCACCAAGATGACGCGCCGACGCAGGCCGTTGCCGCGGTGCCGCAGCCGCCGCCGCGTCCGTCGAGCATGCCGGATCGCCGCGGTGCGTTCGTTGAGGAAACCGAAGAGCCGCCGCGCCGCAGCAATGCAGTGCTTTTCATCATCCTTGCGCTCGCGCTGATTCTAGCCGCGGCAGCTGGCTATTTTGCAACGCGGCCCGCCGGCAGTACCGCGTCGATCAAGGTCGACAACTATGTCGGCATGAGCGACGTACAAGCCGAACAGGCCATCGTAAATGCGGGTTTGACGTACAAAGTTTCGCGCACGTCGAGCGACACGATCGCTGCAAACCATGTCATCGCGCAGCAGCCCGTTCCCGACACGCCGCTCGAGCGCGGCGCGCAGATTCAGCTCAGCGTCAGCAACGGAAAGCCGTCCGTCGGGCTGCGCGACGTCACCGGATACACGCTGGCGGACGCCCAGAAAGATCTGGCCGGTGACCGTTTCCAAGTAAAAGTGCTACGCAAGTTCGATCCGTCACCGAAAGATACGGTTCTGTCCGAGCAGCCAAAGGCGGCGTCGAAAGTACGCGTCGGATCGCTCGTTACGCTCGTGGTCTCCGACGGCCCGGCACCGATGAAGGCGCCGAATCTGGTCGGTATGACGCTCGACAACGCGCAGCAGCTCGCGCAGAAGATGGGCTTTACCGTCAGCGTGAGCGAGGAAGCGCCGATCAACAACATTCCGGCGCACGTGATCGCATCGCAAGAGACGCCCGCCGGTAAAACGGTGCCGGCCGGTTCGACGATTTACGTCGTCGTCAGCAAAGGCGGCGGCTTGTCGACGATTCCGGACGTCAAAGGCAAAGACTTCGCGACCGCTTCCGATACGTTAAAGGCTGCCGGTTTCGACGTCGGCGTAACGTATGCGTTCAATCCGCCCGGGCCGGACAACGGCACGATCATCAACGAACAGCCCCAAGGCGGCTCTCCGGCAGAAAAAGGCTCGCAGGTGCAACTGTGGGTGTCGGTGACCGGCTACGTTCCGGATACCGACGGCATGACGCTGGACGATGCGAAGAAGACGCTGCTGAACTACGGCTACGTCCTGGGCAACGTCACGCCGACGACCGAAGGCGCCGACGGCAAAGTCGTGCGCACCGAACCGGAAGCGGGGACGAAACTCAATCCCGCAACGCCGGTGAACATTTACGTCAACTCGCCCAACGCGACGCAGCCGCCGCGACCACGGTGAACGCGCGCATCCTCGGCATCGACCCGGGCCTGCGGACGACGGGCTACGGCGTCATCGAGGTGAACGGTTCGCGTCCGCGTTTGGTGGAAGCGGGCGTCGTGACGCCGAATACCAAGGATACGTTGGAGCGGCGTCTGCAAGACCTGCACGACGGCATGACGGCGGTTGTCATAGCAACGCGCCCCACCGCAATTGTCATCGAAGAGTTGTATACGACGTATAAGAATCCGCTCACCGCGATCATGATGGGTCATGCCCGCGGCGTCCTGTGCTTGACCGGCGCGCAGCACGGCGTTCCCGTGCATACGCTCGCGCATTCGCTCGTAAAGCGCGTCTTGATCGGGACCGGCGGCGCGCGCAAAGAGCAAGTGAACCGCATGGTGACGCAGCTGCTCGGCCTGCGCAAAAATCCGGAACCGAACGACGTCTCGGACGCACTCGCGCTCGCCCTCGCTTTCGCGCACCGGATGGGCCGCTGATGTTTACGCGCATTCGTGGGACTGTGGCCGAACGCGGCGACGATTGGGTCGTGCTCGATGTCGGCGGTCTCGGCTACGAAGTGCTGCTGCCGCCGTGCGTGAGTGAAAAAGTGCCCTCCCGCGCAGGCGACGAGGTGACGCTCGAAGTGCACTCGGTGCTGAACATTGACGGCAACACCGGCCATTACACGTTTTACGGATTCAGCAATGCGGTGGAGCGGGAGTTCTTTGAGGCCCTGATCAGTGTAGCAAGCATCGGCCCGCGCTCCGCCGCGCGCGCGTTCTCGCAGCCGATGTCGCGCATCGCCGGAGCGATCGATCGGGGCGACCACGCATTCCTGAAAACGCTGCCCGGCATCGGCCAGCAGAAGGCTCGCGACATCGTCGCAAAGCTGCAAGGCAAGGTGACGCGGTTCTTGTTGATTCAGGACGCACCGGCAAACGGTTCGGTGAAGACCGAGAGCATCGAGGGGCCGGAGTTTGCGGAAGAAGCGCTCGCAGTTCTGCTGCAGCTCGAGTATAAACGGCCGGAAGCTGAGGCGATGATCCGCTCGACGCTCGAAGCGGCACCGTCGATCAAAGACGCCGAAACGCTGCTTGCCGAGATCTACCGGCAGAAGGCTTTGGCCGCAAAGTGATGTCGACGTTCATATGTCATCCTGAGCAGCCTTGTTTGCGCAGCAAACCGGGCGCGGTCGAAGGGCGGCCGAGCGTAGTCGAGGCCTCCCCATGACGCGCAAAAAACTGTACGGCCCCGACGACGCGGACGATGCCTCGACAGGCTCGGCGGTGCTTCGACAAGCTCAGCATGACACGGGCGATGAAAATCGCTCGTTAGTCTCGCCCGATGATACGTTAGAAGATGAAGTCTACGGCGCGAGTTTGCGGCCGCGTTCGTTCGACGAGTACGTCGGCCAGACGAACGTCGTCGAAAACCTGAAGATCTCTATCGATGCCGCGCGTAAACGCGGCGAACCGATGGAGCACGTGTTGTTTTACGGTCCGCCTGGCCTTGGCAAAACGACGCTTGCGGGGTTGATTGCGCGCGATCTCGGGCACTCGATGCTTCCGACGAGCGGCCCAACGCTCGAAAAGCCGAAAGACCTCGTCGGCATTCTGACCTCGCTCGAAGAAGGCGACATCCTGTTCATCGACGAGATTCATAGGCTCGGACGGGTCGTCGAAGAGTTTCTGTATCCGGCGATGGAGGACTATCAGATAGACTTTGTCGTCGATCGCGGCGCGTACGCAAAGACGATTAAGCTGCCCTTGAAGCGCTTCACGCTGGTCGGCGCCACGACGCGCGCCGGCATGCTGTCCGCGCCGCTGCGCGAGCGGTTCGGCATCATGCATCACCTCGATTATTACAGCGTCGATGAGTTGCAGGCGATCGTAACGCGTTCGGCCGGCGTGTTGAACGTACCGATCGATCCGGACGGCGCGCACACGATCGCTGCGCGCAGCCGTGGAACGCCGCGAATCGCAAACCGCTTGCTACGCCGCGTACGCGACTTCGCGGAAGTGCGCGCGAGCGGTCACATCACTGCACAAGTTGCCGACGAGGCGCTGCAGCGCGAAGGCGTCGATTCGCTCGGTCTCGATCGTTTGGATCGTGCGTTTCTTCGCACGATCGTCGAACAGTACGGCGGCGGTCCGGCGGGGATTGCGGCGATCGCTGCGACGCTTACAGAAGATGCTGAAACCCTCGAAGACGTGGTCGAACCGTACTTGCTCAAAGAAGGGTTCGTCGTGCGCACCGCCAGCGGCCGAAAGGCAACGCCGCGCGCGTACACCCATCTCGGCGTTCGCGGAAGCGGAACGCCCTCGCAAGGGCGCCTGTTGTGATGCAGCGCGCGGAGTTTTTGCTCAACGCGATAGCCGTTGCGCTCTACCCTTCGATGCCTCAGGGTCCTTCGATACCTCAGGATGACAAGATCGATCCGTCGCAAGGAACGCAGTCTCAGGCACTGCGCGTACTGCTCGGAAGCGGCACTGCGCAGGCGATAGACGGCAAAACGTTTACCTATGACGGACGCACCTATCGCGGTTCGTTCGCTGTCCAGGACGGGCATGTGATTAACACCGTTTCGCTGGAAGAGTACCTGTACAGTGTCGTCCCGCGCGAGATGCCGCCGTCGTGGAACCCGGCGGCGCTGCAGGCGCAAGCAATCGTTGCGCGCACGTTCGTTTTGCAGCGCAGCAATCCGAACCGCGATTACGATCTCATTCCATCCGAAGCGGATCAGGTGTATACCGGCGTGGACTCGGAGCACCCGCAGTCGACGCAGGCCGTCGACGCAAGCGCCGGACAAGCGCTGCGGTTTCAGGACGGGTTCGCGCTCGCGCTTTACTCCTCGTGCTGCGGCGGTCATACCGAAGCGTCCAGCGATGCCTGGGGCGGCCGCCCCGTTTCGTACCTCGGCGGCGTTGCATGCACGTACTGTTCGCCGGCGCCGTGGTACTCATGGAAACAGTCGGTTGCGCTGGATCGCCTGCAGAATGCGCTTGCCGCAGTGCTGCCGCCGGATACGCAGATCGACGGCCTTTCGCTGGCCGACGCCGACGGAAGCGGCCGCGCGCGATTCTGGGTAGTCGAAAGCGGCGGTGTGCAGACGCGGGTTCCCGCCGCAAAAGTGCGCTCGGCCCTGGGCGGCCGCGTGCTGCCGAGTCTTCGCGTCAAAAAGGTCGATCTGTCGACGCAGGCGCCGCGCACCGTGACCATCGAAGGTGCAGGCCTCGGACATGGGGTCGGCCTGTGTCAGTGGGGCGCACGCGGAATGGCGCAAAAAGGCGCTTCGACGCAAGATATTTTGAGCTTTTACTATCCGGGTACCGGGATTGGGAATGACTGACGCAAACAGCATCGAGCCGGAAAGCGACAAGCGCCTTCAAGGCGTACGGCTTCGGAAATATATCGATGTCGTGGTCGAAGACCGCCTGTCTTCCATGCTGTTTCGCGGCGCTATCGCCGACATCTCGGAGACCGGCATGCGCATCATTGCCGACCAATATCTTCCGAAGAATACGAAATATATCTTCACGATGAAGAGTCCGCCGCATCTCTCGCTGCGCGGCGAGATCCGGTGGATCAAAGACTTTGAAAAAGAGACGTATCAGGTCGGCGTCTTTTTCATCGACGTAAACCCCGAAGATCGCAAGCGCCTTGCGAACTTTCTGGATATGGAGCGCCAAAGGTTAGCGACCCCGAACTAACCGCTTCGTACTCGTTCGAGCTGCCCGAGCGGCTCATCGCTCAGTCGCCCGCGGAGCCTCGCGATGCCTCGCGCTTGATGGTCGTGCGAGATGGCGGCATCGATCACCGGCAGTTTTCAAATCTCCCGGAGTATCTGCGCGAGGGCGATGTGCTCGTGCTTAACGAGACGCGGGTGATCGCCGCGCGCGTCTTCGGCACGCGTCCGTCCGGCGGTAAAGCGGAACTCTTGCTGCTTCGCCCCGCGCGCGGCCGTTACGATCCGAATGCGACGCGATGGGAAGTCCTCGCAAAACCCGGGCGAAAGCTCGGCGTTGATCGCGAGGTCGTTTTCGGCGATGACGGACGAGCGCGGATCGTTGCGGTGCACGACGAGGATGGCGTGCGCGAGGCGGAGTTCGAGCTTTCGATTCCGTTCGAGCAGTTCTTGGAACGCTATGGCGACCTGCCGCTGCCGCCGTACATTCACAACGATTCAGCGCAAGCGCGCGAACGCTATCAAACGGTCTTTGCGCGCGTTCCGGGCAGCGTTGCCGCGCCGACGGCATCGCTGCACTTCACGCCGCGCGTGTTGGATGCGCTGCGCGAAAAAGGCGTACAGATCGTCAAACTCGTGCTCGACGTCGGCTTGGGAACCTTCCGGCCGATGCAGGGCGAGCGGTTGGAACAACACGTCATGCACGGCGAGACGTTCGAGATTCCGCAATCCACTGCGGATGCGATAGCGCGTGCGAAGGCGGATGGACGGCGGGTCGTTGCTGCAGGCACGACTGTCGTGCGTGCACTCGAAGGCAGCGCGCAGCGGCATGGTAAGGTTACGGCGGGCGTGGACGAGACGGCGCTCTTTATCACGCCCGGGTTCGACTTCCGCGCGGTCGACGTCCTGATCACGAACTTCCATCTGCCGCAGTCGACGCTGCTCGTGCTCGTCAGTGCATTTGCGGGCCGCGATCGCGTGCTGCATGCCTATCGCACCGCCGTCGAAGACGAGTATCGGTTTTTTTCGTTTGGCGACGCGATGCTGCTGGAGCGCAGTTCGTGATCGTACGCGATGCCGCTGCGAGCGATGCTGCACAGATTCGCGACATTTACGAACCGTTCGTCACGGACTCGCACGTGTCGTTTGAAGAGATGGTTCCCGATGAGCCGGCGATGCGCGAACGCATCGAGCATTATGGGAAATCGCATGCGTGGTTCGTAGCGGAAGAAGAGGGGCGCGTCTTAGGATATGCCTACGGATGTCCGCATCGAACTCGTCCGGCGTACCGGTGGTCGGCGGAGGTCGCGATCTACGTTCATCCGGATGCGCGCGGGCGCGGTGTCGCAAAATCGCTGTACGGGGCACTTTTCGAACGTCTGCGCGGCCGCGGGTATCACTCGC
>DASSRQ010000068.1:0-13711 GCA_035701665.1 Vulcanimicrobiaceae bacterium | reverse complement strand
GGGGACGAGCCCGTGGGGCTCATCTCGTTGCCCTCACCGGCAATCACGAGATTGCCGTAGACGATGGGCGCGGACATCAGCGGATTGCTGACCTTATACGTCCATTTCACCTTGCCGGAGATCGGGTCCACGGCGTAGAGCTCGCCCGCGTTGTTCCCGATGTACAGGACGCCCGCGGCGATGACCGGGCTGGACGAGAAGGCACCTTTTGTTTTGAGCGTCCACTGCGTCTGCAGCGATCCGCGCACGACGGCATTGTTGCTTGGCGCCAACCGGAACATGGTCCAATCGCGCGGCGAATCCAGCGACCCGGATGCGGTAATGGCGGCCAAGAGCAAAGCGATCATGGTGTGAGCAGAAGATTCCCGCTAAACCCCAAGATCGCACATAGCCACGCCGTTCCGAAGAGCGTTCCGCCGAAGACGTCGGAGAAGTAGTGCGCGCCCAAGGCCAGACGCGACCAGTCGATGGCCATCGCCCAGACGACGAGCGCGCCGGCGATCGCCCATTTGACGTCGTGCGGCAGTGCGCTATGCGCGGCAATCAGCGCCCATCCCACATAGCTGACGACCGCGGTGGTGGCATGCCCGCTTGGGTACGAGCGGCCTTTATCGAGCTGATGCAAGAAGTAGTCGGGACGTACGCGCTTGTAGACCAGCTTGAACGCCTCCACCACCATCTGCGAGGTGATCTGCGAGAGCGCCATCACCAGCGGCACCCAGACGTTCAGGTGCGCTACCATATAGATGATAACTGCCGCCGTGTATCCGGCCAGCAACTGCCGCGACCGCCCGCTGCGGGTGAAGAAGAGCGCGACCGGCGTCGATTGCTTTAAAAAGTACTTTGCGTGCACGTCCCAGAGCACGCGCGGACGGTAGATGATCGCAACGCCGAGTATGGCAAACAGCAAAAAGCAAACGAGCGAAACGAAGAATTCGCGATCGTGAACGGTCACCCGTTCGCCTCGAAATCGGCGGGCACCAAAACGCGCAGTGCTTTGCGTGCGACCTTAAAGATCGCCGGCGTTTTTCCGTACGTGTGACCGTCAAGACTGATCGTTTGTTTCGGCGAGCATTTGATCTTGATTTTCTCCGCCGAGAAATAATGAGCGCCGTCAACTTGTGTTTGCTGACCGAGCACGAGCGCCGTGTTTGTTTTCACGACGTCTCCAGCGTTGCTGCCCTCGGCGGAAAAGAACGCAAGTTCGCCGCTGCGCACTCCGGCCGTCGGTGTAAGGGGCTGCCAACCGTAATATTTTCCGGCGGCTAGAATCGCCTGATGCGTTTGCAGGCGTAAATCGTTTCCGGGCCATTTTACCTTTAATTCAAAAGGTTTTCTGCGCAGCACCGGGATGAAGCCGACGGCATACGCGAGCGGTCCGATAATGCGTTTGAGCGGTTTCGGCGTGCGTTCCGCTGCCTCGGCTAAGACACCGATCGTCGCGAAGTTCGCAAAGTAGGTTCCATTGACGCAGCCGACGTCGACCAGCATCTCTTTGCCGCTCACGATCGTTTCGATGGCAAGTTCGACATCATTCTTAATTCCGAGGCCGAGCGCAAAACTGTTACCGGTACCGGCGGGCACAACGCACATGACCGCATCGGTTCGCGCCATCTCCGCAACGGCCGCGGTTTGCGTTCCGTCACCGCCGACGATGACGATGTATTTCTTGCCGGCTTTAATCGTTTGACGGATCCGCTTTTGCAGCTCTTTGCGCTTGCGGATCATGTGCGCTTCGCAGATCGTCACGCCGCGTTTCGGCAATTCTTCTGCAAGACGGCGGTAATAGTTTATTCCGTCTTTGGAACTGAGGCGGCAGAGTATAACGACTTCGCGCAAGCGGTAACCTCCGGAGTGTGCCCACGCTTTCATCCCGCGCGGACATCGGGATCTCTTATTTCCAAATTATTGTCAAAGTATTGACACCATGTGGTAAAAGTGATGTACAGGGCAACCAGGGCGTCAATTTTGTAGCATTTTCTCTCTGTGGAGTGCGGGTGTGGCCGCTACGCAAGATGCGAAAACTATTGACAGCGCGGATTCCGGTTTTACCTCCGGGCCGCTTCAAACTGTCTCACCGGCCGTCCGGGCGCTGGACGAGATTCAATCGAAAGCTGCGCTTGCGAGCTGTTCCGACATTCACTTGGAACCGTTTTGCGGAGCAGGGCGCGTGCGGGTCCGGCAAGACGGCGTCCTTCGCGAGCTGCGCTCGCTGCCGGCCGAACTCTTTGCGCAGGTATCGTCGCGCGTAAAGATTCTTTCCGGCATGGATATTGCCGAACGGCGCGCGCCGCAGGACGGCCGCTATGGCTTCGAGTTCCAGGGCCGTACCATCGAGGCACGCACGAGCGCGATGCCGACGGTCGGCGGCGAGAAGATCGTGGTCCGCTTGCTGGACTATTCTGCACGGGTCCCGCGGCTGGAAGACCTCGGCATGCCGGCCGATCTCGCACAACGATTTCGAACGTGCGTCCGCTCTGCGAGCGGTTTTGTCATCGTGTGCGGGCCGACCGGCAGTGGAAAGACCACGACGCTGTACTCTGCGTTGATGGAGCGCGACGTTCCGGCGGACAACGTGTGCACGATCGAAGACCCGGTCGAGATGCGGCTTCCCGGACTTTCGCAAGTGGAAGTCAATCCCAGAGCAGGCGTTTCGTTCGCCTCGGCGTTGCGCGGAATGCTGCGTCAAGATCCCAATGCGGTTATGGTCGGCGAACTTCGTGATGGCGAAACTGCCGCCGTCGCGTCGGCCGCGTCATTGAGCGGCGTGCTGGTTCTTGCATCGCTGCACGCCAGAGACGCAGTCGGAAGTCTGGAGCGGTTGCGAGAGTTGGGAATCGAACCCAGGACGCTTGCGGCAGGCCTCTCGTGCGTGGTCGCTCAGCGCCTGCTCCGCAAAATCTGTTCGAACTGCGCCGGCTGCGGGTGTTTACTGTGTGAGAACAGCGGCATGAGCGGGCGTATTGCGATGTTCGAGACGTTATTCGTCGACGACACCATCCGCGATCTCATCTCGAACGGCGCATCGTCTGCGTCTCTAGCCGCGGCCGCGCGAACGGAAGGGTTCGTCCCGATGGCGGATCGCGGAGCCGATCTGGTACGCCGCGGTCTTACAACGCGTCAGGAACTCGACCGGGTTTCGTGTGCAGCCGTATGAATCCATCGCTCGCCCAAGCGTTATTATCCGACGTCCTGCGCACCGCACGCATGCAAAAAGCTTCGGACGTTCATCTTACAGCCGCGCAGCCGCCGGTGTTGCGCGTTGACGGACGATTGGAGCGGCTCTCCGCCGCGACGCTCACTGCGGACGTGATCGAAGCGATCGCAGAGATGTTGTTCGCGCCGGCGGGCTTGGGCTGCGCCGATGCTACAACGATGTGGCGCGACGGAGACTGCGTGCGCGCTCATGCATTCGCCGGCACACGGGGAAGAACGATCGCGCTGCGTCTGCTTCCGCGAGACGTTCCGCAGCTCGACGATCTCGAGGTTCCGGCTAGTATCGCCGGACTTGCCGAACGTGCGAACGGCATCGTGCTGGTCACCGGGCCGACGGGCAGTGGAAAATCGACGCTGCTCGCAGCGTTGATCGACCGGATCAATCAAACACAATCGCGCCACGTCATCACCCTCGAGGATCCGGTCGAATACCGCCACGAATCGCGCAAGAGCCTGATTCAGCAGCGGGAGATCGGGCGCGACGTTTCATCGTTTGCAGAGGGAGTCCGGAGCGCGCTGCGCGCCGATCCCGACGTGCTGCTCATCGGTGAACTGCGCTCACCGGAAACGATGCAGGCTGCGCTATGGGCTGCCGAGACCGGACACCTGGTGTTTGCCACCCTTCATACACGCGATGCCGCTCAAGCAGTGGAGCGCATCATCGGGTCGTTCGAAGGCTCGCTGCAGGCACAGGTCCGCTCGTCGCTTGCGCAATCGCTGGCCGGCGTCATTGCAGTACGGCTCGTACCGCTCGTGCGTGGCGGCCGGCGAGCGTGCGTAGAAGTGATGGTGGCAACGGACGCGGTGCGGAACTTGATCCGGGAGTCGCGCACGCATCTCCTTCGAAACGTAATTGCAACCTCGCGTCACATAGGAATGCAAACGCTCGAGGCGCACTTGAGTCAGCTCGTTGCCGAGGGGGCGGTTGCGCCGGCCCAAGCAGCGGAGGCCGCGCAATACCCCGACGACCTGCGTTCGGGAGGCGTCGCGTAATGCGGTTTTACTATCACGCGCGCAGCGTCGAAGGCGGGCGCGTCACCGGAGCGATCGAGTGCCGCGATCAGTTAGCCGCTCTCACCGCACTTGCCGGGCGCGACCTTTTCGTTACATCGATTGCGGCAGTAACGGAAGCGCGCGGCGTTCTTGCCGGCCTGACGATTCCGCGTCCAAATCGCCGGGCGACGATAGCGTTCTTCCGGAGTTTCGCGACGCTCGTGGAGGCCGGCGTGCCGATAACGCGAGCGATCGATGCCGGAATTGCGCAGTCGCCGTGCACGGCTCTTCGCGAGGCGCTCCGTTCGGTCGCGCACGACATCGAGAATGGTCTGCCGCTCAGCACCGCAATGGAACGCAGATCGCGCGACTTCGGTGATGCTGCGCCGCTGCTCGTACGCGCCGGCGAAACCGGCGGCCGGCTTGACGAGGCTCTTCAACGCTTGGCCGCGATGCTGGAACGCCGCGACGCCGTCGCCCGGCGTATCGCAACGTCCTTGGCATATCCTGCGTTCGTCGCGGTGGCGGCGTGCGGCTTACTGCTGTTCCTGATGACAGGCGTGCTGCCGATGTTTCAGACGCTCTACGAACAGATGCACGTGCCGCTTCCTGTGGGTACTGTTCTGCTGCTGCAATGGAGCGGGCTCCTGCGCTCTCCGCAGGGAGCTGCCGCCGTAGCCGTTTTCGTGGTAGCGGCCTGCGCAGCAGGCGTTGCCGTGTTTAAAAACGTCGACCGCCTGCGGCTGCTCTATCGCGTTCCCGTAGCGGGAGCGATTGCACGTAAAGCCGTGCTGGCACGCATCGCGCACACATTAGCGATGCTCCTGCGTTCCGGCGTATCGCTGGCCGCCGCGCTTTCGGCCGCCGGTGAAGCGGCGCGCAACACGCCTTTTCAGTCGTCGCTCGCGCGCATAACGTCGTTCGTCAATGCCGGCGCTCCACTTGCAGAGCCGATGGAAAGCGACGGGTTGTTCGACGCCTTGTTCGTGCAGCTCGTGCGCGCAGGCGAAGAGGCCGGCTCGCTGGACACGATGCTTCAAAAAGCGGCGGAATACTATCATGCCGACGTCGAGTCGAGCCTCGACGCCGCAGCCGCGATGGCCGAGCCCGCTATGATTCTCATTCTAGGCGCGGTGATTGCCGCATTGGTCGCCTCTGTAATGCTGCCGCTCTATTCGATGATTGGAAATATCCGATGATTGCAAGCGATCCCGTGGTCGAGTTCTGGCTCCACGACCGCACGATCGAAAACCGTGACCGTTTGGTTCTGCACTACCGCTATCTTTGTGCGCGCGGCGCGAGAAAATTCTCACGTCCCGGCCTGGATCGAGCCGACCTGCGGCAAATCGCAGCGATAGGACTATTGAAAGCGTGCGACAGGTACGAACCCGCACTGCAAACCCCGTTCGAAGCGTATGCGTGGCTTTTTATCGTCGGCGAATTGATGCACTTCGTGCGCGATCAAGAGCGCCTCATCAGGGCTCCCAGGCGGTTGAAAAGTCTGGAACAGCGCGTGCACAGTGCGAGCGAAACGTTGCGAGCCCGATTGGGCCGCGAACCGCTATCGTCGGAGATTGCGGCCTACGTCGGCGTATCGCCGTGCGACGTGGACGAGGTTTCGCAGTACCGCGAGCGCGCCGTGGTCCATTCCTTAGACTTTGCGCCTGCCGAACGTACTGCAGATCCCGGCTGTGAAATCGAAGTGCTGCACGCGACGATGCTGATGGAAGAAGCGCTGACGCTCTTGAGCGGCGCCGAGCAAGAGATCGTCAAAGGCATCTATTCGATGGATCTGAGCCAAGGGGAGATTGCGGAGCGATTGGGCTATTCGCGCCGCCACATTTCGCGGCTTCACCGCAGCGCGTTGCGGAAAATGCGGGAGATATTCGTCCGCAACGATTGATGGGCGGGCACTATTCCCGGCGAAGCTTTTGCGCTCGGGAGTAGACTGCATGAAGTATCAACGCGGATTCACCTTGCTCGAGATGATGGTCGTCGTAGCGATCATCGCCGTCCTCGCGGGCGTTCTCATTCCGAACTTCTCGCGAGCGCGTTCGCAAGCGCAAACATCTGCATGCGTCGGCAACGAGAAGATCATCGCTACGGCGCTCGAGTTGTACTTCACCGATAAGCAATCGTACCCGGCAACGTCAACCGTCGGCGGAACAGGCAGTACGTTTATGACTGCGATGTCGGGCTATATGAATCAAACGCCCATCGACCCGGCCGCCGGTTCCACCGGGTTTTACTCGTACACGAACACGAGTTCAGGCGGCGTCTACAGCTACAACATCGACTGTCCGGGCGTGCACGATCCAAACACGTTGCAAGCAATTACGGGCGGCGCAACGACGACGAGCACACACATCAAATACGACAGCCAACAAGGCTTTACGACGAGCTCGTCATGACGATCGATCCGGTGTCGCCGCTGCTCTCCGGGATCGCGTCAAATAAGCCGCAGACGTACGCGTTGGCCTTTGCCGCCGGTGCAGTCTCGAGTCTTGGCCCCTGCGCGCTGCCGCGATGCCTCGCCGCGGCCGGAATGGCGCAAGATTCGCTGCGTACGTCGGCTGCGCGGTTCGTACTGCTGCAAGCGGGTCTTACTGCCGGTTACTGCTGTTTGGGCCTCGGCAGCAGTTTCGTCGCTGCGCTAGTCCGGCACTCGTCGCTCTTTTATCTCGTGCTTGCAGGCTTTTTGTGCTTCTCGGGCATCCGTGCGCTGGTTGGTAACGCGCCACGGTGCGAGCACACCGGCACCCGGAGTCTTTCGGCCGGAGGGATATTTCTGATGGGCGCCTCGTTCGCTTTCATCGTTTCACCGTGCTGCACGCCGATCGTACTCGCTGTCGGAACCCTGTCGGCGTCGCCTGTCTACGCCGCCGGAATTATGGCCGCGTTTGCAGCCGGACACGGCATAACGATGCTCGCGGCCCTAGCCGGCATACAGACGATGAAACGCCGCTTGTTCGGCGGTTCACTGATTAGCGCGGCCCCGGCTTTTAGCGGAACGCTGCTCCTCGCCCTCGGCGCTTACTATGCGGTATTAGCGTGAACGAGCCGTTTTCGCGCGCGCGCCGGATCGTAGTTGCGGGAATATCGCTCGCATTAAGCGCGTGGCTGCTGCGATCGCCGGTCGCGCAAGCCCTCGTTTCCCGGGGTGACGACTATCTTTACGCGGGAAACCGGTATCAGGCGCTGGTGCATTACCGCCGATCGTTTGCGCTCGATCCCGACTCCGAGATAGCGGCGGACCGGATTGTTTTCGTCGCCGCACTTCAGCGCTCGCGCGCGGAAATCGCGAGCGGGATCGCGGCTGCGACGCGGTATCTGCAGCGCCATCCGCGCAGCGCCGAGCTTCTTGCAGATCGCGGCCTTTGCTACCTAAAGCTGCGCGCGTTCGATGCGGCGTATCTCGATTTCTACGGCGCCGCTGCGCTGCAGAGGAAACCTCAAGCCTACACGTTTGCCGGCTGGGCGGCGCTCCGATCGGGACACCCCGCGCTCGCTAAGCACATGTGGCAGAACGCCTTACACGTCTCGCATGACTACCGCCCAGCGTTAAGCGCCCTGGAGAGGTACCGGTGACCTTGCTCCTGACGACGGCAGCGTGCGCATTGGCCGTTTCCGTATTGTGCGCATACGCAGCTCGAAGGCACGGGATGCGAATCGAATTGCTTCGCCCGCACGTACTGCTGATCGCAGCTGTTTGTATCATTGCAGTTTTGGTATCGCGCGATCGGGGATTGCCATCCATCGCGATCCTTGCCGTCTGCGCCGTCTGTGCGGTCAGCGATCTGCAAACAGGATATATTTTCGATGCAGCTATCGCGCCGGCGGCTGCAATGTTCGCGCTCCTCTGCATTTTCGGCGGCAACATCGAATTCTATGGTGCCGGCGCGGCGGTCGGCGGGGGCATTCCGTTGCTGCTCTTCATCGCCACGCGGGGCTCCGGCATCGGGTTCGGCGACGTAAAACTCGGGTGCTGTATCGGTGTTCTTGGTGCGGCAGCGGCAATGCAGGTAATCGAGGCTGCATTCATCGCCGGAGGCGCGGTCGCTCTCGTGCTGCTCGCGCGGCACGGACGCGGAGCGCGGCGCATGGAGATTCCTTTTGCGCCTTTTCTTTTTGCAGGCGTTGTTTATAACGCGTTAATGTCCAGAGGCAGTCTATGATTGGAATCGATATCGGATCCACCGGCGTACGCGCCGCGTACGCTCGGCCCGGAAACAGCGGGGCGCAGATTCACTGCGTTGCCGCGCGCGAGTTCGGCGGACGGCAGACGATCGAAACCGCGGACATAGCGCATTTAGCCGCCATTGTCGAGGATACCGTGCGGGAGCTAAAGACGCGCGAACGGCGTTGCGTCTGCGCCGTCGGAGAACCGGATGCCATCTTAAGAGCCGCACGCTTTCCGAATATGCGCCAAGGCGAACGCGAACGCGCGGCCAGGTTCGAAGCGGCAAAGCACGCGGGCGACGCAGAGCACTCGGTCGTGCGTATCCATGCGGCCGCTGCCGGAGGCTGGACGCTTGGAATCGCGCGGCCGGAGAGCGTAAAAACGCGTGCGCGCGTGCTGCGTGAGGCCGGCCTGCGTCCGGCAGCCGTCGATCATGAATCGTACGCGTTCCTGCGCGCGTTTCCGCAGTTCGACGCGGTTCTCGATGTAGGAGAACAACGCTCGTGTCTGCACGTCCGCACCGCAACTGTGCCGCTCACCTATCTGGCGCAAACCGGCGGCTCGCAGATCACGGCAGGGATCGAGCGCGATATCGGACTCGATCGACGCACGGCCGAGAAGCGGAAACGTATTCTCGGCACGGCGGGCGCCGGCGAGTCGTCGCGCGAGCACCTGGTGGCGGAGTTGTCAACGCTCCTGCGCCGGCTATCGCGCCCGGGGCACGTCGCGCTTACGGGGAATGGTGCGCGCCTGTGCGGTTTAGCAGAGGACCTCAATCGTTCGTGCGCTTCGCAAGTCGAGGTCGCGGTGCCGCCGTCGTTGCGCGACCCGTACTATCCGCCTGATGTCGCCGCAGCTGCAGCGCCTGAATGGGCACTTGCCTGCGGGCTCGCACTGTGGTTCACCGCCGCATGACGAGGTTCGATTTTCTTCATCCTTCGAATGCCGTCATAAGGCTAAGCATACCGGAAGCCTGGCGAGGGACGGGACTGCTCGCTGCTGCGTGCATATCGATTCTTTTCGGCTTGCACCGGATCGAAACGGTGAGGCTGACGACGGCTCGCGCGTTGCAATCGGTCTACGAAAGCCGTCTCGCGCAGATTGAAGCCGGCGGGCGGCAGCGTGCACGCACCTATCAACGTGTCAGAGAGCTTTCGGCCGTTCTGGAACGTGCATCCGGCATTGCGGGGTCGGCTCGAAAACAAGCGCGCGTCATCGCCGTCGTGGCCGAAGCGCTCCCGCCTCACGTGTGGCTGACGTCGATCCGGCGTGACGACGCCGGCTTACTGCTGCAAGGCAAGGCCGGCGGATTGTCCGGCATAGCGACGTTGGTGCGCCGTCTTTCCGCCTCGCGCGTTTTAAGACGCCCCTTGCTGAGTTCGGTGACAATGCCCGAAGGCAACCTGCGCGCCGAGCCGCTGACGTATACGTTGCACGTCGATGTCGCAGCACAATCATAACCTGCCGAAATTGATCTCGCTTGCGCTGGCGATCGTTACGTTCGCCGGGTCCGCCGCACTAATGGTCCGTTATCAAAACGCGGTCGGACGCTCGGAGATCGCATCGGGCCTCGCGTACGCTGCAATTCAAACGGAGCGGCATGCTTCGTCCGATGCCTCGAAGTTGCGTCGAACCGAACGAGCCGCGCTTGCATCACTGCGAGGCTATGCAACGGCCTCAACGATAGCTGATGCTTCGGCAGCGCTGCTCGAACATTTGGAACGTCTAGGCAAAGCGTACAACGTTTCCATCTCCGGCGTCGACGCGAGCGCCGCGGGGGCGGTTGCTCGAGCCGCGGTGCCCGATCGGTTAAAAGGACAAGACATCGTCCTCAGGCTGCGAGGCGCGTTTCGCAACGTGCTGTTGGTCGAGCGCCGATTGAGCACCGGAGGAACGCTCTTGCGCGTCGATGCTATCGATTTCGAAGGCGCGGGCACCCGGCATCCCATCGTTGTTGCCTCAACGGTGCACGCGCGGCTTTACTATTTGGAATTACGAAAGGAAGCAGTCCGGTGATCGACGATCGCACGCGGAGCCTGTTGT
This sequence comes from Vulcanimicrobiaceae bacterium, assembly GCA_035701665.1. GTDB lineage: Bacteria > Vulcanimicrobiota > Vulcanimicrobiia > Vulcanimicrobiales > Vulcanimicrobiaceae > DASSRQ01. The sequence continues at coordinate 3,279 of DASSRQ010000068.1, read as the reverse complement.
TTGGCGCGTCCGGAGTACTTTGCGCGGTAGGTTTGTGTCTGCTTCCGGTTGCCGGCCAATCGGCGCTGCAGATTCATACGGCGAGGCAAACGCTGGACGATCGCCTTTCAGGTATTCCGGTAACAGAACCGGCGGACGATCCCGTTCCGGTCCGCGATCCGTTTGCATCTGAAGACGCCCCTCAAGGGAATGCTGCGGTAAAACCTGTTCGCGCCGCGGTCGCGGTGCGTGCGATCGTTGCCGGTGACGACCCGCATGCATTAGTAGAAGAAGCGGGACGGATCCGAATCGTCCAACTGGGCGATCCGTTACGCTCCGCCACGGTGCGGGCGATTACGACGCAAGGCTTGGTACTCTCTGACGGGACAGCACTACGGCTCGAGGCGCTGCCATGAACCGCTTCGGCGCGTTGCTTCTTGCTGCCGTCGTGCTTTTGGGGGCCGCGGCTCCCGCCCGCATTACGCTGGACGTCCGCGATGCGACTCTGCAAGACGTTCTCGCGCTCCTGGCGGCGCAGTCGGGCGCGAACATCGTGGCCGACGGTTCCGTGCGGGACGAACGCGTCTCACTCCGCCTTCACGGCGTAACGTTCGATTCGGCGTTGCGTGTTATCGCGCAGTCGCATGACCTAGAGATCCGCAGCGTTGCAGGCGTTTTAATTGTCGGCAAAAGCGCCGAGATGAACCGGCGTGGAACGCAGGGCGCTTATAATCTCGGGGGCCGGACGGCCGTCATCGTACTCGCGCATGCGCAAGCCGAAAGCGTAGCCAAGGAACTCGCAGCAGCGCTTCCGGATGGCGCGGTCGTGGTCGCGGATAAGGCGTCCGGGCGCATCGCGGTGTCGGGCGACTCGGATACACTCGAACGAGCGAGAACGCTAGCGAGCGCGTTCGACGTCGAACCTGCCGCTGCGGCGTCGTCTACCGTAGCGTACCGGCTGCGCTATACAAAAGCTTCAGCAGCTGCGGCAAATCTGAAGGGCGCGCTTGCCGACGGCAGTTATCTCGCCGACGACTCGCAAAATGCAATCGTGGTAACCGGCGATTCCACCGTGCAGTCTGCTGCATCGCGTTTCATCCAAACGCTGGACGTTGCGGCGCCGCAAGTATCGTTTGAAGTACGCGTAGCCGACGTGGTTCCGTCGACGGAAACGAGTAACGTCGGCATCGAGTTCGGCGGCTACGATTTAAGCGGACAAGCCGTTAGCGGAGCCGCAGCGTATGCTTTTACGAAAGACTCGTTGGCGTTGAACGCGCGCTTAAATGCCATGATGAGCCGCGGTAAGGCGCAGATCTTGGCTACACCAAAACTCGTAACGCTAAACAACAAGGAAGCCGATCTCCTGATTGGCGAGACGTATCCCGTTATTTTTTACGATGCGCGGATGGGCGGCCAACAAGTCCAGTTCGTCGACGTGGGCGTGAAGTTGCGGCTGACGCCGACAATCGGCGCGGACGGCAGCGTCGTTGCCGAGATGCATCCCGAGTACAGTGCGATTCAAACCTTCGTAGCCGGCTATCCGGTCATCGCAAACCGCAAGATCGACTCGACGCTGCGCGTGAAGGATGGCGAAACGATCGTGCTCGGCGGCTTACTGCGCGAGATCGATTCAGAGACGGTTACGCGGGTACCCTGGCTCGCCGACATTCCCGTCATCGGAAAAGTTTTTCAGAACCGCGAACACGCGAAAGAACGCGACGAGATCGTCTTTCTGATTACGCCGCACATTTTGTCCGCTAATCACTAGCGGCGGCCAGCACCGCTACTGCGAACATGGCTTCGGCCACGGCGTCGCCCAAATAGATCGGCGATATCCGTTTCCGCGCTACGTGCACCACATCGATAGCGGCAAACGAGGCCGCGGATAGCAAGGCCAGGGCCACGGTACTCTCCCGGATCTTGCGCTTACGCAGGCCGATTGCTATAGCGGTTCCGTTGGTCGCCGCCAACAGTCCGACCATCTGCACGAGCCAGAAGTCGGTCTTCGGCCCGGTCACCGCTTCGAACGAGCGGCGGTGCAGAATCGGCCACAGGCCGGTGGCGATGTAGTAGCCGGCCATCGTTTGCAGGGCTAAGCGCCGCAGGTTGGGCATAACCGCAGCATACCCATGGCTACGAAAAAGCAAGTCGAAGACGCCATTTTTGCACGCGAGGGCTTTCGCGTCGAACTCGAACTGCTCGAAGGGAAGAAGAGCGCGTTGCCGGCGTACGAGTTTTCGGTTATGGCGCCGCAGCGCTGGAAAGTCTCGGATTGGAAGAACGAGCGCCTAGCCGCATACCGGATGCTGGTGAAAAATGCAACGGTGCTGCGCGGCGACGGCACGCACGCGAAAGATCTCCAGCTCGGCAAGCTGCGCGACACGTATTACGAAGCGGAGTATGGCCCTATCAGTCGAGATTGACGGCCGGAGCATCGTTTTCGAACGTCCCGAAAAATGGGTGTGGTTCGACTCCAAACTGACGATGCTCGATCTCGCTTCGTACTACACGGCCGTATCGCCGTGGCTGTTGCCGTACTTGGAGCACCGCCCCGTCGTGTACGAAACCTACAAAGGCACGATCAACGGGCCGAACTCGTTCGAACAAGACCCGCCCGCAGCTACGCCGCGCTGGGTCAGGCGCGCGCAGATTCAGGGGCACGAGCGCATGGTGACGTACGTGCTAGCCGACTCGGCGGCAACGTTGGTGTATTTAGTCTCGCTCTTTATGGTGACGCTGCACGTGTGGGAGTCGCGTCTGCCGGCGATTGAAAAGCCCGATTTTCTGCTGTTCGATCTCGATCCGGCGGAGAGCTGCCCGCTCTCGCGCCTGGCGAAGACGGCTTTGCGTCTGAAAGAACTCCTGGCGGAACACGGCATCGAACGCCCGCTGATCAAGACCAGCGGCGCACGCGGCTTGCACGTGTGGGTGCCGCAACGGCCGCGCGAAACGTTTGCAACCGTACGCGCGTCGACCGAACGCATCGCGCGAGAACTTGCCGCGCGCTATCCAAAAGAGATCAGCGCCGAACGCAATCCGCGTAAACGTGCACCCGTAAGCGTCTACATCGATTGGGGCCAGATGGGCAGGGGCATGACCATCGCCCCGCCGTTCGTTCCGCGTGCCTGCGAGGGCGCGCCGGTCAGTATGCCGATCGTATGGGACGAAGTGGTCGACTACGCGAGGTCACGTTCGCGCAAACCGCCGTCGGAGACATTTGCGCGGTATCACGTCCGAAACGTGCCCGAATTTTTACGCAGTAATGGCGATGCCTGGGCGGGCGCCGGCGACCCGGGACTA
>DASSRQ010000067.1:0-11165 GCA_035701665.1 Vulcanimicrobiaceae bacterium | reverse complement strand
CTGTTCCTCTCGGCAACGTTCGGAACGACCGTCACTGCTCTTGCGAACAGCCTGCTGCGCAATCCGGTGAACGTCAATCTGGCACCGACGGCACTGCCGGTCGAGACCGTAACGCAATCGGTCTATGCGGTCGCGCAGCATCAGAAGACCGAACTGCTCGTCGACTTGCTTCAAGATAACAACATTTTCAGCGCGCTCGTCTTCACCCGAACCAAAGCGCGTGCCGAACGTTTAGCGGGCGCTCTCGCGCGCCACAACGTCCGTGCCGAACGCATTCACGGCGATCGCAGCCAGTCGCAGCGCAGCCGCGTACTCGAAGGATTCAAGGACGGCCGCTATCGCGTTCTGGTGGCAACCGACGTCGCCGCTCGCGGCATCGATATCTCGGACCTGGGCCACGTCATCAACTACGACGTCCCCCAGGAACCCGCGGACTACATCCATCGGATAGGCCGGACGGCCCGCGCCCAAAACACGGGCGATGCCATCACCTTCGTCTCCAGCGAAGAGACCGAACTGTTCGCCCGTATCGAGCGTTCTCTCGGAAAGCAGGTCGACCGGGCCGAACACCGTTTAACCGATGCGGCCATAGGTGATACACTCAAAAAGCCGTCTGTGCCCGTGCGCAGAACGTTCACCAGACGCCGCCGCTAAGCTAGAGAATCGAGTACATTATCGCAACGCGAAACCGTAACGCCAACCCGCGCGTTTCAAAAGCCAACACCGTCGAAGATACCCGCGAAGCGCCGCTCGAAGTCTTCGGCACGATCAAACAAGTGTTCCCCAGCACGACGTTCTCCGTCGAACTGGACAACGGACACATCATCCTCGCGCACATCGCCGGACGTTTGCGCCGGCACCACATCAAAATTCTTCCCGGCGACCGCGTGGACGTCGAACTTTCGCCATACGATTTGACGAAGGGACGCATCGTTTACCGCTACCGCGCCGGCGAAGCGCGCCGCAACTAACGTTTCGGCTAAAAAAACAAAACCAAATCCAGGAGACCCCGTTTAAACATGTACCAAGACGAAACCCTGAGCTGCGTCGATTGCGCACGCTCTTTCCCGTTCACCTCCAGCGAACAGGAATTCTACGCCAGCAAAGGGTTTACGAACAAGCCCAGCCGCTGCGCAGAATGCCGCGCTGCACGTAAAGCCGCCGGTGGCGGACGAAGCGGCGGCGGATCGTTCGGCGGCGGCGGCGGCGCCCGGCGTGAGATGTTCAAAGCCACGTGCAGCCAGTGCGGCGGCGTTGCAGAAGTGCCGTTCCAACCGCGCGGCGACAAGCCCGTCTATTGCCGCGACTGCTTCTCCTCGAAGCCGAGCTACCGCTAAGCCGGTATCGCAGCATCGCGTAAGGCAAACGACGCTCGCCATTTCGGCGAGCGTTTTTGTTTGCGGTGACTTTCGACTCTAAGCGCCTCCGGAAGCGCGGCCCTATACTGTCCGTACCGTTTAAGGAAGGCAGATATGGCATTTGACAAGCAACAAGCGGCCGACGAAAAAGGCGGCCCCAGCGACAACCCGATGAACCTGCACGGCAAAGCCGCGGAAGACGAATCCGAATCGAAATCGGACGAGGAAGAATCCAACTAACGCGCATCTCCGGGAGGGCAGTTATGGCAGACGTGAAGCAACAGACAGTCGCCACGAAGGGCGGCATTCCGGGCGGCAACCCGATGAACCTGACCTGCAAGCCGGTTACGGGCGCCCCGACATCCAATGCGGCCGAAGCGCCGCGCGACGGCGACGCCGCTTCGAAATACGCGGTCATTATGAACGCCAGCAATCCGGCGTCACCGCCCAACAATAGCTGGACGACGACAGTATTCGTTTCTGAAGTCGACTATATCGTGGAACAGGACGGCGCGCCGCTACTCACGATTCCCGCCGGCTGTTTGGGCATCTACTCGAAGTAACTCCGCAAGTTCGCCGGTTAAACGGCGCACGCGTCCGGGGGCGAGCACGGCCGCTTCGACATCCGCGATACCGGTCAACTCGTCCCTTAGATCGTTCATAATGCCGTAGACGTATCCGCGTTCGCCGCGCAGCGCTTTTGCGACGGCCATGACTTCGCGTGCGCGCGCCGGGTCGTCCGCATGCAGCAAAAGCGCACCGCAGAGTTCGAAACAGGCGATAAAGAGCGAAGGCAACTCCAATTCGTGCGCGAGGGTCAACGCTTCGGCCGCGTTCCGGCGCGCCGCTGACCAATCGCCGCGACGTATCTCGAATACCGCGATGTTGCAGAGCGTCTCGACTTCGTCGTGGCGATCGTGCAGCGCACGTTTGATCGAGAGCGCTTCCTGGAGCGACGCAGCCGCCTCGTCGAACCGCCCTTCGCGCATCGCTATCTCGCCGTACAGCATGCGGAACGTACCAAGCCGGTCCCCGTGCTGCGGCGTTGTGCACAGGGCCATTCCGCGCTGGAGATACTCTTTTGCTTGCGCCAGCTCGCCGCGCTGTTTATGGACGAGCGCGATATTGTACGAGGCGGTAATCGTGCCGATCTCATGACCGGTCTCTTCGAAGATTTTCAACGCCTCGCTATACAACTGCAGCGCCGTTTCCTCACTTCCGGAACGCTGTTCGATCACGGCAAGGTTGTGTAACGCTTCCGCGAGTCCGGAGCGGTCGCCCAGACGCCTGAACAACTCCGAAGCCCGCTGCGTCAGTTCGCGTGCCGCGTCGTAGTCGTCTTCGATCGTGGCAAACGTCGCGGCGCGCCGGAACAACTTTGCGTACAGAATCTCCGCCGAGCCGTCCCATTGATCGAGCGCACTATTGAGCCACTTGCGCGCTTCCGCCGTGTTGGCATGCTGCTGCCAATACATCAGCACGTTCAGCAGCAACTCGAGACAGGGCGCCTTATCGGACTGTTTCAAACTCCACGTGAGTGCAGCGCGCAAGTTCGGCAGCTCGCGCTCGAACTCGCTCAAGTAAGCGCATTCGTCCTCGTCCGAGCTCCATTTCCCCCAGCGCTGCGCCATGGCTTTGAAAAACTCGAAGTGCGTACGGTGTGCGAGGTCCGCTTCGGACGGGCGTTCGTACAGTTTTTCGCAGGCATACCGGTGCAGAAAATCCAGCAGGCGGTAGCGCATCGCATCGCCTACTGGTTCCGCAGCGACGAACGACTTGTCGACCAGTGCGTCGAGCAGCACGAACGCGGGATCGTCTTCTTCTCCCGCCCATGCAACCGCCTCGCATGCTTCCAACGTGAAGCCGCCTTCGAAGACCGCAAGCATCGAGAAAAAGCGCTGCTCTTTGGGATTCAAGAGCCGGTAGCTCCACGCCAGCGTCGCTTGCAGCGTGCGGTGTCGCGCCTCTTGCGAGGGATCTTTCGATGCCAGTACCGGCAAGATCGCAGTAAGCCGATCGTCCATCTGCTTTGCCGTCAGCGTTCCGATACGGCTGGCAGCAAGTTCGATTGCCAGCGGCAAACGATCGAGTTTGTCGCAGATGTCGCGCACGCACGCGTCGACGCCGGTCAGATTGCTGCGCCGCGCGAACAACGCGTAAGCGTCTTCCGGCTCGAGCGGTCCGATGCGCAGCACCGCTTCGCCGGCGACGTGCAGCGGCTCGCGGCTCGTTACGAGCATCGAAACATGCGGACACGACCCGAGGAGCGTACGAACCAGATCGGCCGTTCCGGGCAGTACGTGCTCGGAGTTGTCCAGCAACAAAAACAGCTTCTTGTCGCGCAGCCGGTCCGCGAGCGTTTCGTTGAACTCTTGGCCAGGTACGCCGGCGACGTGAAGCGTTGCGGCAATCGTCTGCGCGACCAAGGCGCTGTCGCTGATATCTGCAAGCCGGACAAACCACGAGCCGTCGGCAAACGAACCGATCGTATCCGCTGCCGCCTGCAGCGCCATGCGCGTTTTGCCGATGCCCCCGGCGCCGCAGATGGTGACAAGCCGATGAAGCGAGAGCAGCTCGCGCAGCTGCGTCAACTCCGTGCCGCGGCCGACGAAACTCGACAGTTGCGATGGCAGATTGTTCGGCTTTGCATCGAGCGATGCCAGCGCCGGAAACTCCGCGGGCAATCCGGCGGCATTGACTTGGAAGATGTGCTGCGCCTCGGAGAGATCTTTTAGCCGGTGCGAACCCAGGTCGGCGATAGCGTATGACGGCGGCAGCGACCCGGATGCGAGATCGGCCGTTACGCTCGAGAGAACGATCTGGCCGCCGTGCGCCGCCGAGACCAATCGCGCGACGCGGTTCAATGCCGGTCCGAAGTAATCGCCGTCTTCGCAGATCGCATCGCCGGAATGGATACCGATACGAATCTGCATCGTTCCGACCGCCGAAGGCCACGGTTCCGTCGCAAGATCGCGCTGCATGGCGACCGCCGCGGCGATAGCGTCGGAAGCGGTCCCGAAGACGCAGCAGCACGCGTCGCCGACCATTTTGAAGACGCTGCCGCCGTTCAGCGATACGATGGTTTTTACGAGTTCGTTATGACGGGCAAGCGCCTGCCGTGCCGCCTTTGGGGCGCGTTCCCACAAACGCGTACTGCCCACGATATCCGTGAACAGAAACGTAAATAGGCCCTCTGCCGGTGCTGCGCGAGCCATGCGCTCATTATGCCGCGCTTATACGGTGCAGGCGATTAAGCGGACGTTTCGTCTTCGGAAACTTCGCTCATCTGCTGAAGAATTCGGCCGAACATCGCCGTATCGACCGCTCCCGGAACTAGATACTTTTCGTGAAACAGAAATGCCGGCACGCCCGTGATGCCTACTTGCGAAGCGGTCGCGAGTTCTTGCAGCACATCTTCAACCTCGCCCTCACCGTTCAGAAATGCAGCGGCTTCTTCGCGATCCAAACCGGCTGCGGCGGCACGATCGGCGAGCACCGAGCGGTCGCTGATATCCAAGCCGTCGGTGAAATAAGCGCGATATAAAAGCATCTCGAGTTCGCGCTGTTTCTCCGTACGCGCGGCGAACCGGAGCAGGCGGTGCGCGTCGAAGGTGTTCGCCGTCAGCGCGCGATCGAAACGCATCTCGATCCCGTCTTTTGCGCCCTCGTTTACGACGCGCTCGAGCATTGCAGACGCTTCCGCGCCGAACCGCTGCTCGTACCGTTCGAGCGCGGGAATTCCGGGGATGGGCGCTTGCGGATCGAGCTGAAAAGGATGCAGCCGGACTTCAACCTTGCCGCCGAATTGTTCGAGCGCGCGCTCGAAGCGCGTCACGCCGATGTAGCACCAGGGGCATACGATATCCGTCCAAAGATCGACGATCATAGGCTTCCACTCCGTCGCGACGGCGGGCGCATCCTGGTGCAGAGCCGAACGATAGACCGGCGCACCTTTTATCATGAGCCGCCTTTTCTCCGACCGCGCCGACGCGGGACGCGCGCTTGCGCTGCGCCTTCAACAGTATGCGGCCGACCGCACGGCAATCGTCATAGCGTTACCGCGCGGCGGCGTTCCGGTCGGATACGAGATTGCATCGGCGCTGCATCTACCGCTGGACGTGCTCTTGGTGCGCAAAATCGGCGTGCCGGACCATCCCGAGATGGCGATGGGAGCCGTTTCGGATGACGGAACGTACGTCGTAAATCAAGCAGCGATCGACGAACTAAAGATCCCGCGAAGCGCGTTCTTCGCGGTGCTGCACGTGGAACTCGCCGAAGCGAAACGCCGGCGCACGGCCTATTGCACGCAACGCTCGCGACCGGACATTCGCGGAAGAACGGCGATCGTCGTCGACGACGGAATTGCAACCGGTGCGACGATGCGCCTCGCACTCGACGTGTTACGCAGGCAAGGCGCTGCCAAGCTCGTCCTGGCAGTTCCCGTTGCGCCGCTCGAGTCGCGTAACGATTTCAACGGACTAGCGGATGAATTTGTCTGCGTGCATACACCGTTTCCATTCGTTGCGGTCGGCGCGCATTACACGCGTTTTGCGCAAAACAGCGATAGCGAAGTGTGCGAACTGCTATCGTTGGGAACACTTAGGTCCTCCAGAGAGGAAGGTCACATGAACGACGACACGATCTCCGATATGCCTGACGACGACGCAGACAAGAACGTTCGAACCGATCAAACGATGACCGCTCCGCGCACCGAACGCGGCGAGATCGGCGACGACGATCTCGAAGACGATACGACGGAAACGGGAACGAGCGGAACGGCCAGCCGGTCAGACTCCGGAGCCGGCGAATAGCGCCGCCTTCTTGAGGTCCTTTAGAAACGCGGCGAGTTCTACTCGCCGCGTTTCTGCATCCGGCGCGCGCAGAATCGACGACGGGTGCACGGTCGCCAATACGTGCTCCGCAAACGGCGAAGCAAGAATCTCACCGCGGTGTTTCGTCACCCGGAACGCCGAGCCGAGCAGCGCTTGCGCGGCAGTCGCGCCTAGTGCCACAACGAGCTGCGGCTTGATCTGCGCGATCTCGGCCTGAAGCCAGGGGATGCACGCTTGTATTTCGATGACGCGCGGTTTTTGATGAATCCGCTTCTTTCCGCGTTCGATAAACTTGAAATGCTTGACCGTGTTCGTCACGTATACGCTGCGCGGATCGACGCCCGCATCGAGCATCGTGTCGTGCAGCACGCGTCCGGCCGGTCCGACAAACGGATGGCCCAGGCGGTCTTCGCTATCGCCCGGCTGTTCGCCGACGAGCATCAGCCGTGCGCGCGCACGTCCTTCGCCGAACACGGTTTGCGTCGCGTGCCGGTAGAGATCGCAGCCGCGGCAATGCGCCGCCGCTTCCCGCAGGGCTTTGAGCGATCTGCGTTCCGGCAGGTAGTCCGCCGCCGAATGCTCCAGGCGCATAGGCTTGGAGCATACCCGCCGCGGCTAATCCGTAAAGTCTTGAACGAACAGCATCTCGCCGTCGGGCCGGCGTACGGCAGCGATCCCGACGCGCGCAAAATGGGCCTGGAGAATGTTCTGCAGATGCGGCGGGCTCGCGAGAAGCGCGCGGTAAGCGACGGATTCGTCCGGCGCAAGCGCGATATTCTCGCCGGCGTAAGAAAACGGTGCGGAGGCCTCGCGCATGCGGTCGAACGGCGTCCGGCCGTCCGGCGAGTCGTGGTCGAAGTACCGGTGCTGAGCCATGTCGAGCCCGTGCTCGGCAGCAATCTCGGACAGCCGCGAGTCGAATGCTAGCGCAGGCAGACCCGCATGGACGCGGGTAGCATTCAGGTCGGCAAGCATCGCCTGCGCAGCCGGCACCGAAACGAATGCCGATTGCAGCGCTGCGCCTAGAATCAAGGCGAACATCTCTTTAGGTAACGGCAAAAGTGGCCTCAATGTCGTAGTCGGCGTCTAGGCCGCCAAGCGTACCCTGCCGAAATCCGGGCACCATGAAGATCCTGGCGCTCTCCGAGCGCGCGCAGGGCGGCGGTCTCGAATGCTATCTACAGACCGTCGCTGAGGGCTTTCGCGCGCGCGGGAGCGAGATGCGCTTGCTTACGCGGGCGGACTTGGGATTCGCCGACGAACACGACGCCCCGCGCCCTGAGGCCGGTGCCCGGCTGCGCGAGCTGGCCTCTTCGTTTGGCCCCGACGCAATCGCGATTCACAACGTCCTCGACGCCGAAGTGATCGCCGCTGCGGGCCCGCTCGCGCCGACAGTTTATCATTTTCACGACCACCGGCTCTTCTGCCCGAACGGCGATCGCGTCTTTCCGCGCGGACGCAAACGGTGCGGTGAAAAGATGGGCGCCGCGTGCCTAATCCACTCGGCTCTGCACGGCTGCGCGTACGGTCCGCGCAGCGAAACGAACGTTCTGCTGCAACGCCGGCGCGCAACGGCGGCGGCGGCGCTCGCAACCGGTGCGATCGTCGTTTACTCCGAATTTATGGAACGCGAAGCGTTAGCCAACGGCGTTCCGCAACCGCTGCTGCACAGGCTTCGGCCGCCTATCCCGCCGGCGTTTCTGCGCGAACCCCGCGAGCGCGATCGTACGCGCACGTCCGTCTTTTTCGGCGCGCGCATCGAACCGGTAAAAGGATTGCAGCATCTCGTGCGAGCGATTGCGGCCATACCGCACGAACGCCGGCCGCTTTTGACAATCGCCGGGGACGGACCGGACCTCGCTGCGTCGCTTGCGCTGGCGGATCGTTTGGGATGCGAAGTGCGCGCGCTGGGAACGCTCGATCGCGACGGCGTGATCGCTGCGCTGGATGCATGCACGATCGCGGCAATGCCGTCGTTGTGGAACGAGCCGTTCGGCCTGAGCGGCGTCGAAGCATTTGCGCGCGCACGACCCGTTGCGGCGTATGTTTCGGGTGGCATTCCGGAATGGATCGGTGAGGGAGGCATCGCCGTTCCGTGCGGCGATATCCGCGCGCTGCGTTCGGCCATCGAAACACTGCTCGAAGAGGCGCGCTGGCAGACGTGTTCGCGCTCTGCGCGCGAGATCGCCCAAACCTATTCGTTGGAACCGCACCTCGACGAGCTGATCGGCGTCTACGGCGGCTCATCTCTAAACGTGGAGTTTTAGTGGTAATTGCGGAGCGCCGCCTGGGCGTCGATCTCGGCGGAACGAAGATCGAAGCCGCCGTTCTGGATCCGGCCGGAACCGAACTCTTCCGCAAACGCGTCGCTACGCCGCAGGGCGATTACGGCGGAACGCTCGAGGCGATCGTACAGCTCGTTGCCTCAGCCGAACGCGAATGCGGAACCGCCTCGAGCATCGGCATCGGAACGCCCGGTGCATTGCGCGCCGACGGCACGATCAAGAACGCGAACAGCGTCGTGCTGAACGGGAAACCATTAAAGACCGATCTCGAGCGCGCGCTGGGCCGAACGGTCGCGATGACCAACGATGCAAATTGTTTTATTCTCTCCGAAGCGTTCGACGGCGCCGCACGCGGCGCGCGCGTCGCCTTCGGCGTCATTCTCGGAACGGGCGTCGGAGGCGGCATTGCCGCCGGCGGCAGCATCCTTGAGGGCGCAAACGCCATTGCCGGCGAGTGGGGACACAATCCGCTCCCGTGGCCAACCAAGGAAGAAAGTCCCGGCGACCCGTGTTACTGCGGAAAATGGGGGTGCATCGAGACGTTTTTGAGTGGACCCGCGCTCGCGCGGCTGCGTGAAAGCGGCGTTGCTGACCCCCTTGCCGTGTATGCAGATCGCCTTGCGCGCGCACTCTCTTCGATCGTTAACATTCTCGATCCGGACGTGATCGTGGTCGGCGGCGGCGTTTCCAACATCGATGCGCTTTACGGAAGCGTACCTTTGTTACTTTCGGACTATATTTTTAGCGATACTATTGCCACCCGTCTGACGAAAGCAATGCATGGTGATTCGAGCGGCGTACGCGGTGCGGCGCTGCTTTCAGGGTAAGGTGGCTTCATGGCTTCGGAGACGAAAACGTTCAGTGGTATCGACCGCGCGCGAATGAACGTGTTACGCGAGCGTGCTGCGGCGTTCGTGCAGCTTCCGCAGGGCGACAGCGGCGCAATCGACGCGCAAGGCGTTCGCGGCAGCTTCAGCTACGACGACACAGCGCAAACGCTTACGATTACGTTGGATCATACGCCGCTGTTCGTACCGCGCTCTATGGTCTGGTCGACGCTCGAAAGCGCGCTGCGCAGCTAAAGCGCTGCGGCGATCGCCGCGGCAACCGCGGCATTGTTTTCGATCAGCGCGATGTTGGCCTCGAGGCTCTTACCGGCCGTGAGTTCGTAGATGCGGTTGAGGAGCCAAGGGGTTACGTTTTTGCCGGCAACACGTTGCTCTACCGATTCGCTTATTGCGCGATCGATCCAAACCGTCATCTCGTCACGCGGAATCTCGTACCGCTCGGGGATCGGCACGGCGATCAGTGCGCCTGCGCTCAATCCTAACGTTTCCTGCGCGCGCAAAAGCGCAGCGGCTTCTTGCGGTGTATCGCAGCGCTGCACGACGGGCAGTCCGCTCGAGGCACTCCAAAACGCCGGAAACACCGATGTACCGTAGCCGATGACCGGTACGCCGAGCGTTTCCAATACTTCGAGCGTTTTCGGCAGATCGAGCAGCGCTTTGGCTCCGGCGCAGACGACACAAACGCGCGTGCGCGCAAGTTCGTGCAGATCGGCCGAGACGTCCATGCTCTGCTCCGCACCGCGGTGGACGCCGCCGATTCCGCCGGTCGCAAAGACGCGAATGCCCGCGAGATCCGCGCAGATCATCGTCGCCGCTACGGTTGTTGCGCCCGACACCTTTTGCGAGAGGGCGTATGCGAGATCGGCGCGGCTGACTTTGAAGACATCGTTGCCGCGGCCGATCTGTTCGATCTGCGCAGCATCGAGGCCCACATGAATCGTACCGTCAAGCAGGGCGATGGATGCCGGTACGGCGCCGTTCTCGCGTACGATCCGTTCGACGTTGCGTGCGGTCTGAACGTTTTGCGGATACGGCATGCCGTGCGAGAGGATCGTCGTTTCGAGCGCGACGATCGGTTTGCCGCGTTCGCGCGCATCGCGCACTTCGGGGGATAACGTTACAAAAGCGTCCACGCCTCGTCCATCCGTTTCGCGTGCAACTCCAACAACGAGAGCGAGAGGTCCGGCCGCACCGTCCGGGGTGACTCGACGGTAAGCGCTGCGGCGAGCGAGCCGATCCGTGCAGCTTCTTGCAGTGTCTGTCCGCGCACCAGTCCGTAGAGCACGCCGGCGCACAAGGCGTCGCTGCCGCCGGTCGTATCGACGATATGCGTCGCGAGGGCGCGAACGTGCTGCACGCCTTGCTCGCACGCGGTTGCGACGCCGCGCTCGCCCATCGTCAGCACGACGTTACGCGCGCCGCGTTCGCGTATGCGTCCGGCGCGGTCTGCCAAGGGAAGCGCCGCGAATATACCGGCGTCTTCGTAGAGATAGACGGCGGCTTCCCGTTCGTTCAGCACGATCAGATCGACGCCGGTCAAATCGTCCGGCAGTTTGCAGACTTTGGGTTCGCTCACCGCGTCGACTGCGAGACGTATGCCATCGCCGTTTGCCCGTTCCACTATCCAGCGCAGCACGTCCGCCGGCAAGTTGCAGTCGGCGAAGATCCACTGCGCCTGCGCCAGCTGCGGCCAGCGCGCTTCCACATCGGCGACGCCGATCGTTTCGACGGCACGCATATCCGCAAGGCCGGCGATCAACTCGCCGGCGGGGCTCACGACCGCCGCATACTCGGGCGTTACGGCCGCTGAATCACGAAGCACCAGATTCGTATCGATTCCGA
>DASSRQ010000066.1:0-6808 GCA_035701665.1 Vulcanimicrobiaceae bacterium | reverse complement strand
ACTTCACGCTCGGAAATCTGCTCGACATCTGGGGCATCAGCCTGACGCCGGCGAACTTCGGTCCGCTCCAAGGTACCGTCGGCATCTACGCTACGCCGCAGACGTACTGGCTGTGTCCGTCGGGTCCATGTTACAGGCCGTCGAACCAGTATCAGGCCGTCGACCCCTCGCAGTGGACGAGCTATCAGTTGTACCTCCACAGCGTTGTCTGGATCGTCATCGGCGCCCAGCCCGACCAGCCGTCCTCGCTGCCGAATATCGAGTGGATCACCGGCGGCGGAAACTAGACCTCGCTCACACAGCGACATGACAGAAACAGGGCACTCAGGTGCCCTGTTTCGCTTTTCTGCTATGATAGTCGGCAGAAATGAAAACGGCGCTCGCGGCTGCGGCACTCGGATTGCCGTCCGCACTGCTCGCCCACGCGCTGGTGTTCGGCAACGATCACGCGGCCGGCGGCGCATTGCAGTCGGCCGTACTTGCCTTCGCTGCGCTCGCGCTCGTGCTTTGCGTTTCGCTTCGCGCAGCTAGACTCGCACAAGGCAGCGTCGTCGCACGGCGCATGCTGGATTGCGTTCCGCACGCGGCGACGCTCGCCGCCGCAAGCGGCGCATGGTTCGGAATTATCGAACTGTGCGAATCGCCGCATGCCATTCCGCCGCTCGCCGTTGCAGCGGCGATCGCGATCGCCTGCTTCGTCATAATCGCCGCGCTTCGCGGCACGGCACGATGCATCGCAACGATCGCACTTGCCGTTATCACCGCGCTGCGCGAGTTCGTCATTCCGGCGCTGCCCGCAGCGGATATCGCCTTTGCGCTCGCGCCCGCATCGCTTCCGCTCGCGCGCACGCACCGGCTGTTTTCACGGCCGCCTCCGGCACTTTCCTAAACCCGCCTCCGTTCTCTCAACCGTTTAGGAAAGGTCCCCGATGTTTTCATTCGCCGCGCCCCTGCGCGCCTTAGTCTTTGGAACGATCGCCGCCCTTGCGAGCACCGCACCGGCGCTTGCGATTCCGGTTTTTGCCAACGGTCAAGGCGTTTCGTGTGAGACGTGCCACACCACGTTCCCCGGCATGACGCGTTACGGCATGTCGGTGATGATGACCAACTTTCAAATCCTCAACGAACATCTCCAGAACCAAGCGCTGCCGATCGCGGCGCGCTTGTACATCACCTCGCTGCTCGCAAACGGCGATCACAAAAATCAGACGCAGGTCAGCGATCTCTCGCTGCTGGGCGGCGGTTTCGCGGGGCGCAACTTCACCTGGTACGGCGAACAGCACATCATCGACGGCGGCACCATCGGCCAGACCGAACAACTCTGGCTCTCGTGGAACGGTTTGCTCGGCGGCACCAACTCGCTGCAACTCGGCAAGTTCCACACGCCGTTCCCGTTCATGCCCGCGCATGCGTGGTCCATCAGCCCGTATCTGCTCGCGGGTCAAAGCAGCGGTCAAAACGCTTTCAACGCCGACGACGCGCGCTGGGGCATGGCGTTCAACGGCATGTCGAACGAGTTCATGTACAACCTCTCATGGGTGACGGGCTCCGGCCCCACCGGCGATGCGCTCGACTTCAATAAAACGAAGAACGAACGCGCACTCGATGCCAACATCTCTTACGGCGGCATGCAGCTGCCGTGGAGCGTCGGCCTCGTTGCCATTCGCGGAACCTCGCCGCTGGCGGATCCCGATACCGGCGCGTTCATCGATAGCAACGCCTTCACACGGCAAGGCATCTACTTCGGATACCAAACGAACGCGTGGCACTATCAAACGATGTACTACACCGGCAACGACGCGACGCCCGACATCGGTCTTTCCAACGTGCCGCTTCACGGTTTCTTCTTTGAAGCCGAGCGCGATCTCGGGTGGCAAAACCACATTCTCGCACGATACGACGTCGCATCGAGCGATACGCTCAACCGTCAAATCGTCGTCGATCTCGCGCACAACGTTCTGCCGAACCTCGCCATCATCGGCGAAGTCGCAGGCTATCCGAACGGCGGCAAACCCGCAATCGCGTTTCAAATCGCCTACGCCGGCCCGTATACGCAAGGCAAACGTATCCTGAAAGACTTCACGGCCGTCCCCGCGCGCAATAGCGCGATTACCACGCAGCCCGTCGCGCGCACGACGGAATCCGTCGCGGTCGCATCGCCCGCAACGCCTTCGCCCGCGCCCGCGCCCGCGCCCGCCGCGACGATAGCTGCAACGCCCGCATTCGATGCAAACAACGGCGCGAAGCTCGTGCAAGCCAACGGCTGCGCGGGATGTCACGGCGCCGGACTCAAAGGCGGCGGCATCGGCCCGGCGCTTTTCGGCATCGAACACAAGATGACGAACGACCAAATCGGCGACTTTATCGTGCATCCGCGCGCGCCGATGCCCAACTTCGGGTTCACCGCGCAGCAAGCCGGCGACATCGTCGCGTATTTGACGACGCTCGACGGCGGAGCCGCGAGCGACAAACCCGTCGTCACGTTCGATCCGGCGGTACCCGTTGACCAAGCGACGATCAGCGTGCGTTTCCCCGGCACGCCGCCGAAAGACGTCACCGTCATGCCGACGATGCAGATGGGTCACAGCACGATGCAAACGCGGCTCGTGCATCTCACGCCGTCCGCATCGGATCCGCACGTGTTCACCGGCAAAGTCGTCTTTTCGATGGGCGGCCCGTGGACGATCGATCTGCAGTATGACGGCAAGTCCATGACTGTGCCGCTGAACGTCGGTCAATAGTGCAGCGGCGTACGTTTCTTGTTGCGAGCGGTGCGGCGATGGTTGCGGCAGCATTGCCGCGGCTCTCGCCGCGCGCGTTCGCGGCGGATGTCGCCGAGTACACGCTCACGTCTGCGCCGATGCCTTTTTCTCCGGCGCCGGGCGTAACCGTCCACGGCGCCGGCTTTAACGGCACGATTCCCGGCCCGCTGCTGCGCGTGCGCCGCGGCCAGCGCCTGCGCGTTCGCTACATCAACAACGACGCGGAACCCGCGACGATCCATTGGCACGGTTTCGTTCTGCCGAATGCGATGGACGGCGTCGAAGAGATCACGCAAAAAGCGGTACCGCACGGCAAAACGTTCCTGTACGATTTCGTCGCGGATCCCGCGGGCACGCGCTGGTATCACGATCATTTGGGCGGCGGCATCCCGCGCGGACTGTTCGGCATGATTATCGTGGACGATCCCGATGAAAAGCCGGCCGACGCCGAGTTCGCGCTCGTCTTTCACGACGTTCCGAATATGGATTCGATGAACGCTGCGATGAAGGGCGTGAGCAAAGCACCGATGGTCGATCCGATCGGCTCGCAAGAGATGCTCGAGATGAAGCCCGACGACAAGATGGGCGACGAGATCTCGTATCTCGCGCACTGCATCAATGGAAAAGCGTATCCGCAAGCGCAAAAGCTTGCCGTGAAAGTCGGCCAGCGCGTACGTCTGCGCATCCTGAACGCCAATCCCACGCAGACGCGCTACGTTCGCCTTGCGGGCCACCGTTTAACGGTCACGCACGGCGACGGAAATCCGCTCGAAAAACCGCTCGAGGTCGATGCGCTGCGCATCGGTGTCGGCGAGCGGTACGACGCGTGGTTCGAAGTGACGCAGCCCGGAGCGTGGCTGCTGCAAGGCCTCTCGAGCGATCCGCTCGCCTACCAACAAGCGGCCGTCGTCTATACGCCCGGCATGGAGAACGCCTCGCCTCAGAGCAGTCCGCAAACGCCCGAAGGCGTGGACGCTTTCAGTTATCTAAAAGCTTGCGGCGCGGGGCCGGCGCCGTCGCAGCCGGCAACGCACCGCTTCGAGTTCACGCTCGGCGGCGGAAAATATGCGAGCGACAAATGGACGATCAACGGCAAGACGTTTCCCGACACGCCGAAGATCTACGTCAAGCGCAACGACCTGGTCGAAGTGCACTTCAAAAACACGACCGATATGGAGCACCCGATGCACCTGCACGGGCACGTCTTCCATCTGACCGAAGTGGACGGAACGCATCTGGCGCGCCCGCTTGCCAAAGATACAACGCTAGTCCGCCCGTACGACGGCACCATAACTTGGCGCTTTGCTGCGACCTCTCCGGCAGGCCGCTGGCTTCTGCACTGTCACAATGAAGTACACATGATGGACGGCATGATGACCGAGGTCGTGTACCGGTGAGAGCACTTGCGGCGGTTCTGTTAGGGCTGCCCGCTGCGCTCGTCGCGCACGCATTGGTATTCGGCGGCGACCACGCGGTGGCGGGCGCGCTGCAAAGCGGGCTCTGCGGCGCCGGCGCGCTGGCATTTGCCTTTGCCGCCCTCGTTCACACCGGTAAACGCCTGCAGCAAGGCAGCGTGGCGGCCGCGCGTCTTCGCCTGCTTTTGCCCAACCTTGCATTGCTGCTCGGCTCGTCGGGCGCTTGGTTTGCGCTTTTCGAATTCTGCGAATCGCCGCACGCGCACGCCCCGGTCGCTATCGCGGCCGCGCTCGCGCTCGCATGCGTGGCAATCCGCTCTATCGTTTTCGTTCTCACGCGCGCGCTCGCGTCCGTGGGATTTGCTCTGCTGCAAGCGGTTTCGCTTGCGCCCTCGTTTACCGCAACGCCGCTGCGCCGTATGCAGCGCGCACCGATGCCGCTGTTCGCGCTCGCTTATAGCGAACGGCTTTTCTCGCGGCCTCCGCCCGCACTTTCCTAGACCCGCCCCCGTTTCACTCGTTTAGGAAAGGATACTCATGTCCAGGATTCTCGCTGCGGTCATCGCCGCATTGTTTGTATTTTCCGCACTTCCGGCAACCGCTGCAACAACCGGTGTCGTTCGCGGAACCGTCACGGTCAACGGTTCGCCCCAAGCGGGCGTCGCGATCGCGCTTACCGGCGAAGGCAGCACCCTTCGCGGAACGTCCGATGCGGGCGGAACGTACGTGTTCCCGCAAGTCCCGTTCGGTTCGTATACGCTCAGCGCGTCGTACACCGGCGTAAAGACGCTCACGCAGCCCGTCGTTGTCGCCTCGGATGAAGTGCTCGTGCTCAACCTCGCACTCGGTGCGCTCAAGACGATCGCCAATCTGAACGTTACCTCGCGAGCCGGCGTAACCGGCACGCCCGTATCGCAAAACGCCGTAACGAAACGGCAACTCGAAGCGCTGCCTTCCAACAACAGTCTCAACAGCATCATCGAAACCGTCCCCGGCATCGTCAAGTTCTCATACAACGAGCCCGTCGCGCACGGCTTTCACGGCGTCTCGTACGAACTCGACGGCGCACCTCTGCCGCAAGCCACGAGCTCGAACTTCGCCGAACTCGTCGACCCCAAGAGCATCGACTCGGTCGAGATCTTCACGGGCGCGATGCCGGCGGAGTACGGCGGCAGCCGTTCCGGCGCGGTCATCAATATCATCAGCAACCGCGCGAGCGATCTCAGCGTTCCGTATCAAGGTTCGCTGACGCTCGGCGGCGGCAACTTCGGCCAGCGCACCGCCAGTTTCGATACCGCCCTCAAGAGCGGTAAGTCCGAACTCTTTTTCAGCGCCAACACGCAAAACTCGGATCGCGGTTTGGACGCGCCGACGTATAGCGCGATTCACGACAACAACTCGCAGTCGGATTTCTTTCTGCGAACGATCACGACGTTCAACGACCGGCAGTCGCTCGCGTTCGACTTCTCCAATCAGATCGCGCAGTTCCAGATTCCGATCAACACGGACCCTGCGAACGACTTCGATCCGCAGTTCAGCGTGCCCGGCACGGACGACGTGCAGCGCGAGTACGACCGCTACGCGAGCATGAACTTCACGAGTTCCTCGGCCGACGGCAGCCGGCTGCTGCAGATCGTTCCGTGGTTGCGCTATACGCGCATCGCCTACGACGGCGATCTCGCGAACGAAGTGCTCGGCCTGACCAACCTGGGTCCGGATGCAAACAATCCGGCGGTCAACGACTATCTGGCGGGCATCGGCCTGCGTCAAGACCGGCACGCGCAGTACGTCGGTCTGCGCGCATCGGAGCTGTTTTCCGGAAGCCGCCACACCGTGAAAGCCGGATTCGATACGGACCGCGAGATCTTGAGCGCAAATGAAACGTTTGCGTGCTACGACTCGACCTGCAACACCATCTTCAACACGCCGAACGCTCCGCCGCCGCCGGGCGGCTATACCGCGTTCGACACGGCGCAAGATCGAGCGGGTTCGCAGTTCGGCGCCTACGTTCAGGATAAGTGGACGCCCTCGAAACGCCTGTCCCTCGCCTATGGTCTGCGGTACGACGCGTCAACCGGCTACACCGGCGGCAACCAAATCAGCCCGCGCATCGGTGCGAATTACGCCATCGGGCAGAACGATATTCTGCACGCGTACTACGGCCGGTTCTACGCCGCGCCGCAGCTCGAAGACGTCCGTCAGGCGTGCGTTGCGCTGCAAGGCTGCGCGGGAACGCCGTCCTACGATTTGCGCCCGCAAACCGATGCCTATAGCGAGATCGGTCTCTCGCACACGTTCTCGCCGTCGGTGAACGGCTACGTCAACGTGTGGCAGCGCAACTCGTCAAACGTGCTCGACACGACGCAGCTGCTGAACACGCCGCTATTCGCGGTGTTCAATAACGCGATCGGCCGCGCGCACGGCATCGAACTGCGCCTGCAAGGCACGATGCCCAACACCGATTCGTGGTTCTTCAGCGGCGCGCTGGCCAGCTCGCAAGCCGCGGGCGTCTCCGGTTCGACGTTCCTGTTCCCGCCGGACGAGGCCGGCTTCGACAACCTCATCGCCCAGCTCGCGCCCGAAGACCACGATCAGAGGGGCACGATCAACGCCGCCTACACCCACCGCTTC
>DASSRQ010000065.1:0-11379 GCA_035701665.1 Vulcanimicrobiaceae bacterium | reverse complement strand
ACGTACGTGGGCACTACTCGGCTACCTCGTCTTCGGCGCGCACGGCACGTTCGGCCGCTTGAAATCCGGTGCGGCTGTGCGTTCCGTCGCAGAACGGTTTCGTCGTCGAACCGCCGCAGCGGCACAACGCGATGTTGCCTTTCGGATTCGCTGTTTCGTATGCGTTTCCGTCGGCGTCGACGAGCGTGATGTTTCCGGTTACGACGTACGGTCCGTTTTCACGCACCTTGATGCGTACTTCGTTCTCGCCCTCGTTCATCGTCCGTAGATTCCAATCAGCGTCGTTTTAGCAATCGTTTTGTCGCGCAGAAATTGCTCGAGTTCGGGTCCCGCAGGCGCGTGCCGGAATTTAAACGCCGGAACCTTCAATGCATAGAGTGTGAAACGATAGTGGTGCGGCTTGCCCGGCGGCGGGCACGGCCCGTCGTACTCCGTTTTTCCGAAATCGTTCGTACCGGCGTCGTAGCTGCGGCCCGATGGAATGCCGCTTGCCGATGCCGGAATGTTGAAGGCCACCCAGTGGTACCAGCCGCCGGCGTGGGGCGCGTCCGGGTCGTGGACGATCAGCGCGAAACTCTTGGTGCCGTGCGGCGCGCCGGTCCAGTGCAAGGCCGGCGAGCGGTTTTCGCCGCCGCAGCCCGTGTACACGGTGGACAGCGGCATAGGCCCTCCGGGATGGAAGGCCGTGGATGTTAAGACAAATGCTGCCGCGAGCGCTATCATGCCGGGGTGTTGGAAAACTCGCTGGCGGCGTCCTGGGCGGGCATGGTATCATCCTTCGAGCCATGACGGGGGTTGGGCTGCTCGCGGCGTGACCTTGTGAACCCCGCCAGATCCGGAAGGAAGCAACGGTAAGCGAGCACTCACGGGTGCCGGGCACCACCTGGCCCTCGGCGTGGTTTCTCTTTAAATATGCAGACAGACGTAATCGCAGCGATCGCGGCTTTTGCCGCGGCGCTTATCGCTCTGGCGGTCTATCATGTTGCGGTCATCAAGCCCGCGCTGTCCCGCCATGCCGTCACGCTCGCGGCGCACGACGAGCTGCTGGGCGGCGGAGCGGCGGCGGCAACGGGCCGGCTTGCCTCGCTCGAAGCGCAAGGCGCCTCTCTAAAAGCCCAGGCCGAAAGGGCAGCTGAACGTTTACGCGAACTTGACGCAGCCTCCCGGACGGATCTTTCGCGCACGGGGTTTGTGCGGTTTGACGCGTTCGAGAATACGGGTTCGGAACTGTCGTACGCGCTGGCGCTGCTCAACCGGGATGGCGACGGCGTAGTTCTCTCGAGCATCTATTCCCGCGAAGACGTGCGCACGTTCGGCAAAGCCGTGCAAGGCTGGAAACCGTCTGCGAACGCCTCCGCTGAAGAACTGAGCGCCATCGCACAGGCTCGCGATTCGGCGTCATAGCATGATGATAAAAGACCGTTACTTCGTAAAAATCGTCCCACAGCGCGGCGACGTCGTTCACCGCTTCGTGCTTACGCGCGAACGGATTTATATGGCGGCGGCTGTTGTCGTTGCGCTCGTGCTGGGTTCGCTCGGCTTCGGCGTGTTTCAAATGTGGCGCGCGCATGCGCAAGTCGCGCAGCTGCAGGCAGTGACGACCGAGCAGAAAGCGCAGCTGCAGACGATCGATCAAAAGACGGCCGCTATCCGCAGCCAGCTGCAGCGCGTGCAGAAGCAGAACATGCAGATCCAGCAGCTCATCGGCGTCCATCCGCCGCGCGAGAAGACGGCGGCAATCCGCCACAACATCGACGGCCTGCTGACCGACACGCAGCAGACGCTCGCGCAATCCGATATGCTGCGCCGCTTGACGATGCACGTGCTGAACGTGCGCCACATGCAAGAACTCGCGCGCGCGCAAGCGCTCGCTTCCATCCCGTCGATCGATCCGGTCGACGGCGCGCCGGTCGTCGGCTGCTTCTGTTACCGCTCGTATCCCGACAGCGAGTTCCACCCCGGCGTCGATCTCGGCGCCGATTACGGCGAAGTCGTCCACGCGTCCGCGGCCGGCACGGTTGCCACGGCGGACTACGACGGCGGCTACGGCGAGAAGATCGACATCGACCACGGCAACGGCTATCACACGTGGTACGCGCATCTTTCGAAGATGGAAGTCACGCCCGGCCAGTACGTGCATAAAGGGCAAGAGATTGGCCTGGTCGGTTCGACCGGCTTCTCGACCGGACCGCACCTGCACTACCAGGTCATGCTTAACGGCACCGCGATCGATCCGGAGCCGTTCCTCAACGGCGTACCCGCAAAAGTTTTAGCCGCCCTTCCGTAGAAAGCGGCGATTCGCTGCTATGTGCGGATTCTATAACTCGCTTCACTATATTCTCTACATCTACGGCCTCGTGCTGTTGGTGTATGCGCTGCTTTCCTGGGTACCGGATCTTCGCGGCGGGTGGGCGCGTTATCTCGATGCGCTCGTCGAACCCGTCCTCTCGCCGGTAAGGCGCGTCATACCGCCGGTAGGCGGGCTGGACATGTCCTTCATCGTGGTGATGATCGCCCTATACCTCGTGAACCGGTTGATCGCCGGCGCAGCAATCAACGCCTGTTACGCAACATTTTGAGCATTAAAGAAGCATCCGCCCATAAGATCGAAATTGCGGAGCACGTCCGCAATTTTTGCATTATCGCCCATATCGATCACGGCAAGACCACGCTGTCCGATCGCCTGCTCGAACTTACGCGTACCGTCGAACTGCGCGACCTCGAAGAACAGGCGCTCGATGCGATGGACCTGGAGCGCGAACGCGGCATCACCATCCGCATGCATCCGGTCACGCTGAACTACCGCGCAAAAAACGGCAATGCATACAAGCTGAACCTGATCGACACGCCGGGGCACGTCGACTTCTCGTACGAAGTCTCGCGCTCGCTTGCCGCCTGTGAAGGCGCGCTGCTGATCATCGACGCGGCGCAGGGTATCGAAGCGCAGACGCTGGCGAACTACCATCTGGCGCTCGAACACAATCTGACGATCATCCCGGTGATCAACAAGATCGATCTGCCGGCCGCCGACCCGGAACGCGTCATGGGCGAGGTCGAAGAGCTGCTCATCATCGAGAAGAGCGACTGCATTCTCGCAAGCGCCAAGAACGGCATCGGTATCGAGGATATCCTCGAGGCCATCGTGCAGCGCATCCCCCCGCCGAAAGGCCACCGCGACCATCTGCGCGGGCTCGTGTTCAACGCGCAGTTCGATCCGTATCGCGGCGTCGTCTCATACGTGCGCGTCGTCGACGGCGAGCTGCAGCAAGGCTCGCGCTTTATGTCGATGGCGCACCAGCGCGTTTTCGAATGTACCGAAGTCGGCGTGTTCTCTCCGCAGATGCGCGCGGTCGATAAATTGGAAGTCGGCGGCGTCGGATACGTTATCGCGAACATCAAGTCGCTTGGCGATATCGACGTCGGCGATACGATCACGCAGGCGAATAGGCCGGCCCACGTGCCGCTGCCGGGGTACCGGCAGGCCGTGCCGATGGTGTATTGCGGCTTGTATCCGAACGAAGGCGCCGAGTATTCGGCGCTGCGCGATGCGCTCGAGAAGTTGAAACTCAACGACGCCGCATTTACGTACGAACCCGAAACCTCGATTGCGTTGGGCTTCGGATTCCGCTGCGGATTTCTGGGCTTGCTGCACATGGAGATCGTGCAGGAACGTTTGGAGCGCGACTACGGTCTCGACCTTATCGCGACTTCACCTTCGGTCGTCTTCCGCGTGACCAAGACGGACGGCGAAGTCGAGATGATCGACAATCCGTCGAAGATGCCGGCGATGAACCTCGTCAAGACGATGGAAGAGCCGTACGTCAAAGCGACGATCATGACGCCGCCCGATTACGTCGGCGGTATCATGGAGATCACGCAAGCGCGCCGCGGCACGCTCGAAAACATGGAGTATCTGCACGACGGACGCGTCATTCTCACGTACGAGATGCCGCTTATCGAAGTCATCGTCGATTACTTCGACCAGCTCAAATCGCGCACCAAGGGCTACGCGTCGCTCGATTATGAAATGATCGGGTATCGCGAAGGCGATCTCGTCAAACTCGAGATCATGCTCAACAGCGAAGTCGTCGACGCATTGTCGTTTATCGTCGCGCGTGAGAAGGCGGCGGTTCGCGGGCGCGCGCTTGCGGAGAAACTCAAAGAGTTGATTCCGCGCCAAATGTTCGAGGTGCCGATTCAAGCGGCCATCGGCGGCAAAGTCGTCGCCCGCGAAACGGTCAGCGCCATGCGCAAGAACGTTTTGGCAAAGTGTTACGGCGGCGACATCTCGCGTAAACGCAAACTGCTGGAGAAGCAGAAGGCCGGTAAGGAGCGCATGAAGCGCGTCGGCCGGGTGGATTTACCGCAGGAGGCCTTTATGGCCGTTCTGCGTTTGGAAGAGTAGCGTGAACACTCAAAACCTGCGCATCGCCATGCTCGCATTCCCGGGCATGCAGCCGTTGGACTTTTTCGGACCGTACGACTTATTCGATGCGGCCGGTGTTGAAGCGGTAGTCGTGGCGGGTAAAGCGGGGCCTGTTCAGGTCGACCGTCTGCTCAGCATGACGGCTGAATACTCGTTCGAGGATGCACCGGAAACGGATGTGCTGTTCGTGCCGGGCGGCCATGGCGTAACCGATTGCCTCGAAGACGAAGCGTGTATGCGGTACTTACGTTCAGCGAATCACGGCTGGATCACGTCCGTTTGCACGGGCGCACTGCTGCTCGCCGCGGCGGGACTGCTTCGCGGGTACCGCGCGACGACACATTGGCGCTACATCGATTTGTTGGAGCTCGGCGGCGCGATACCGGTTCGCGACGAACGCATCGTCACCGATCGCAACCGCGTGACCGGCGGCGGCGTGACGGCGGGCATTGATTTCGGCGTGGCGCTGTTGGCAACTATTGCGGGCGAAGAGACGGCGCGGCTCGCGCAGCTGGCGCTTGAATACGAACCGGCGCCGCCGTTCGGCGGGCATCCGTCGACGGCCGATGCCGCAACCGTCGAGCGGTACCGCGAACGCACGGAAGCGCGGCTGCAAAAGCGCAAAGCAGAGATGGAACAAGCGATCGCGCGTGCGCCGCAGCCGTGAAAACGTATGTAGCGACAAAGAACCTCGGTAAGCTCGACGAGATGCGCGCCATCTTCGCCGGCACGGAACTCGAACTCGATACCTATCCGCTGTACGCGGAAGCTCCGGAAGAAGAAGCAACGTATGCGGGCAACGCCGCATCGAAGGCCTACGTTTTGCACAAACAGTTGCGCGACGCAGGCGTGCATGGTGCAATTCTAGCGGACGATTCCGGTTTGGAAGTCGCAGCGCTGGGCGGGCGCCCCGGTGTCTTGTCCGCGCGTTACGCGGGCAAAGACGCAACCTGGCCGCAGCGCCGCGAGAAGCTGCTCGCCGAGATCGCCGGCGTTCCGCAAGAAGAACGCGATGCAAAGTTCTGCTGCGCAATGGTAGTGCTGCTCGAGGACGGCCAACGCTTCGACGGGTATGGCGAAGTGCACGGCGTGATGACCTCCGAGGAGCGAGGCAGGTTCGGGTTCGGCTACGACCCGCTGTTTTATTATCCGGCCGACGACTGTTCGTTTGCGGAGATGACGGAAGAACGCAAGAACGCGGTCAGTCACCGGCGCAAAGCGGCAGAAGCGGTGCTTGCAGCGCTGCGCGCTCGTGTCTGAAGCGACGATCGCCCGCGCTACCGCGGACGAAGTCGAGTACTTTGCGCGCCGGCGCTGGCGCGACGAACATGCGCGCAAACTCTACGTGGATCTCGCGCACGTTGCTCCGAACGGCGTCTACGTCGCGAAAGACGAGGGCACGCCGATCGGCATCGCGATTCCGCACGCGCTCGAAGACGAGTGGTTTCTCTCGGAGATGTATGTCGAGCGATCGTTTCAGAAAAGCGGCATCGGCTGGCAGTTGTTGACGGAAGCGGCGAAAGAAGCCGGCGACGTCACACGCAGCGGATTGCTCGATCCGGATGAGACCGGGGGCATCGCCTTCTTTTTGCGGCGCGGCGTGTCGCTGCAGGCGCCGGTCGTCGAGATAACCGGTACGATTCCGCACGACAACGAACTTGCGCGTATGGCGGCCGGCGAATACCGCTTCGTTACCGAGGATCTCGATCCGGTCGGTCATCGCTCCGCGCTCTCGCAGTTGGATCGCAGCGTTCGCGGCACGGCGCGTCCGCTCGACCATTTGTATTTCTGCGAGAACGGCCGCGGCGCAATCTTCGCGCACCGTGACGAGATCGCCGGTTACGCGTATGTGTGGCCGAGCGGACGCATCGGACCTATGGTTGCGGCGTCGGCGGCATACTCCGTTCAGTTTTTAGCGTTCGCGCTCGCGGCGCTGCGGCAGAACTACGGTGCGTCGTGGTGCACGATGCTGGTGCCCGGGACGAATCTTCGCGTTACGCGCGCGGCAATGCGCGCCGGATTGAACATCGACGCGGTGCGGCTCTTCGCAAGCGACGGCGGACTGCACGATTTATCGCGGTACGTCGGCTTTCATCAGTTGCTTTTCTGACGCTTAGCCGCAGGAGAGCCAGCCGTGCGCTCGAACGTATGTTCGATGAAAACATGTAAGATGTGCGCGCGGGTGCTGCCTCTTACGGAGTTCTCGCGCAAGTACCCAGACCGCGAAACACGCAATTCATACTGCAGAGCCTGTCAACGCGAATACTGTCGCGGCCACTACGCTCGCAATCGCGCGAAGCATAATTCCCGGCGATACATAAACCAGCGGCGTTACGTTGCTCGGAATAGGGAACTCATGCTCGCGTACCTGCAAGATAAGCCATGTGTGGACTGCGGATTAGTAGACCCTGTCGTCATGGAGTTCGATCACGTTAGAGGGACAAAGTCGGACGACGTAAGCCGGATGCTTCAAAACGGGACGCGTTGGCAACGCGTGCTCGACGAAATCGCAAAGTGCGATATACGATGCTCGAATTGCCATCGGAGGAAAACCTACCGCCAACTGAAATCGTTCAGGACGGATTTCGGGGTGTAGCTCAGTTTGGTAGAGCGCTCCGTTTGGGTCGGAGAGGTTTCGCAGGTTCGAATCCTGTCGCCCCGATTTTTGTAAGCCAGGCCCTCTTGCGCCGCCGTGGTACTCTATCTGAGGCGGCGCCGGGGGCCGGTGCCGATAGCTCGTCCGTGCGCCCGTGGTCTAACGGATAAGGCACGAGTCTTCTAAACTCGAAGATGGGGGTTCGATTCCCTCCGGGCGCGGTTCTCCCCATGGTGGCCGTGGTGTAACGGTTAGCACAGTAGACTGTGACTCTGCAAGCGCGAGTTCGATTCTCGTCGGCCACCCCAAATTTCGCAAAGCGGCGCAAGGTTTAAGACCTGCGCCGCTTTCGTTTAACACAACCTTGGCGAGCGTCTGACATCCCGCCCAAGAGTGTATGGAAGATTGCCGGGGTCCGGGGCGAAGCTTTAAGGCGCGATGGAGCGCCCTCCTGAACGTACGCCTTCGCTGCGTGCATCGCTCGGCATACTGATCACCGCCATAGCAGCGGTGCTCTTGGCCTTTGCCTGCCTGAAGGCTGTTTGGCTGAATGCCGAGGCAGTCGTGCCGGCGGCGCAGCTGAGCCGCGAGCAGGCGGGCGTGCAATTCGAACGCATTCTGTTTCCGCTCGTGGTCGATCTCACGACGTACCGCACGAACCGCCAACTGCTGACGAACGATCGTCCGGGCGGCGATCTTCGCGGAAAAATCGATCGCGAGATGCGCGAAGGCACGAAGTTCGCAACGCTGCACGATCCCGATCTCAATATCCTTAGCGCATGGGGCATCGTGCGCAAAGATTGGAAGGCCGCACGCGACGCCCGCGCGCCGTACCACGGGCACGCGATCGCAAAAACGCTTTCAGATCTGCTCGACCAAGTGATCTACCGGGTCGAGGATACGACCGGCCTTGGCTACGAGCCGAACAAGTTCGCGCAGGACCTAGGCGATCTCGCATTTGCGAAACTCGCTCCGGCCGCGAGCTACGGCCCGGATACCGATTTACTTACCGAAAACGCCTTCGCGCATGGGTCCATGACGATTCCGGAGCGCATCCGGCTCGCGCGGCACATCGGCTCGCTCGGCGGTGGCGGCGGCATCACGGATCTCGAGACCGACGATTGGTCTTACGTTCTCGCGCACCTCGCCGACTTGCATATGGGCACAGCGGCCGACGCGTCGACGTATGCAGCCGACGCCGCGGCATTTACGAAGGCGTCCCAAGCGCTTGCGGATTACGCCAATGCGCATGCGGCGATGCTGGACGTGCCGCGCGGCGATCCGTTGATGGTGCGAAAACTCACCGCAGCACTCATGCGCGCCACCCAGACCATGCACAATGACACGATCCAGATGCTGGACCGCTCGCTCTCGGAACGCATGGCGCTCGCGCAGCTGCGTAACAACTATCTTTATCTGATCGTCTTGTTCGGTGCCGCGCTGCTGGTCGGCTTGCTGTTCCTCGCGGCTGAGTTGACGGCGCTGCGCGACCGGCGCTTGCTGACGCAAGCCACGCAAGAATCCGAGCGCCTTGGAGCCGAGCTCGCGCGCCGCAACGCCGAACGCGCGCTGCGCCTATCCGAAGCGCAGTTCCGCGCGATCTTCGACGGCGCAGCCATGGGCATCGCGGTCCTCGATCGCAGCGGGTCGATCATCGATTCGAATAGCGTCTTCCGCGCAGTCTATGGCGACAACGCCGCGGGTGTGCTCGAAGGACACGAAAACGAGTTCGCCGAGTTGATGCGCGGCGAACGCGATCTGTTCGAATTCGAACAGCATGTCATGACGCCGTCCGGTCAAGAAGCCTGGACCGATTCGACCGCGACGCTGGTGAACGACGAGACCGGCAAGCCCTACTTTGCGATGGTCATGTTCCGCGACCTGACCGATCTCAAGCGCAACGAACGCCGCATGCAGCACGACCTCACGCACGATGCGCTTACCGGCCTACCGAATCGCGCGTCGTTCGAAGCGAAGGTGCGCGAGCAGTTCGAAGAAGCCAAAGCCCGTCCGCAGTCCTCGTTTGCCGTGCTGTACGTCGATCTCGATCGCTTCAAAGATATCAACGAGTCGCTCGGACACGACGCCGGCGACTTCGTCATCGCGCAAGTCGGCCATCGTCTGCGCGCGGCAATCGAATCGGCAGATGTCGTCGCGCGGTTGGGTTCCGACGAGTTTGCGGTGCTGGTGCGATCGCTGCCCGACGTGCTGCATGTCGAGGTCATCGCACGCCGCGTCCTAACGGCGCTCGCCAAACCGGTTGCCCTCGGAACGCGTTCCATCTTTATCTCGGGCAGCGTGGGTATCGCCCTCGCGAGCACGGGCTACGTGCGCGGCGAGGACGTCATGCGAGACGCGGACATTGCCATGCGCTATGCAAAGAGCGGCGGCGGCGGCCGGTTCGCGGTCTTCGATTCGAAGATGCACGCCCGGGCCGAGAAGCGTCTGCAGCTGACGACGGATCTGCGCCTGGCGCTCGAGCGCGCCGAGTTCGATCTGCACTACCAGCCCATCGTGCGCATTGCGGACGGCGAGCTGGTCGGATGCGAAGCGCTGCTGCGTTGGAACCACCCCGTCGAAGGCGTCATGCTGCCGATGGAGTTCATGCCGCTGGCAGAGCAAACCGCGCTCGCGGTTCCTATCGGCCGCTTCGTGCTGCGCACCGCCTGTCAGCAGCTTTCACGCTGGCGCCGCGCCCTCGGGCAGCGTACGCCGTTCCCGATCAATGTGAACGTCTCGGCAGCCGAACTGCTGGATCCCGATTTCGAAAATGTTTTGAACTCGGCGGTGCGCGAGTTCGGCGTCAACCCCGCCGACCTGATGTTGGAGATTACGGAAAGCGTCGTGCTCGATGCCGGCACGCGCCCGAATGCGCTTGTCGAACGGCTGCGCGCCACCGGCTTCCGCATCTGCATCGACGACTTCGGCACCGGCTACTCGTCGCTGCGCTATCTGCAGCAATTCAAAGTTGATTCGATCAAGATCGACCGGTCGTTCGTTTCAGGACAGGACGGCGATGTCGCCAGCGAGCCGATCGTGCGGACGCTGATGACGCTTGCCGAAGCGTTCGACGTGCGCGTCGTCGCGGAAGGTATCGAGACACCGCGTCAGCGCGACGTGCTGCGCAACGCGGGCTGCCGGTACGGACAAGGCTACTTTTACGCCAAAGCGCTCAGCGCGGATCAACTGACTGCGATGTATCCGGCAACCTTCGGGTTGGAAGAGCGCCACGCGTCGGCCTAAAAGGCCGCCGATGGTAGTTGTCAAACTGAACGCGGTCGGCTAAACTAGCCGGGGCACTCGCAGGGGCGGGTGTTCTAGACGGTCAACGCGCCTTTAGCTCAGTTGGTAGAGCAGTAGACTTTTAATCTATTGGTCCCGGGTTCGAGTCCCGGAGGGCGCACCATCCGGCTTTTTTAGATCGGAAGACGCGGTTCACCCCAGGGGAAGCCGTTTTTGGGGGAAGCGCGTCAACCTGCACCTCTAGCTCAATCGGTAGAGCAGTTGACTCTTAATCAATTGGTTCCGGGTTCGAGTCCCGGGGGGTGCACCAAAATTGAAAGGCCTGCGGCGATAAAGCCGCGGGTCTTTTTGCATCTACGTGATCCGGAGCATCTTGCGTGCGCCGCACACCCACAGGTTGCCGTCGGGGCCGACCGCGATGTCGCCCGGCGAATCGCCGAACGTCGTTTGCAGCCGCATGACATCGCCTTCCGGCGTTATGCGCGTGACTAAGTTGGCGCTGAAGTTGTCGAACCACAGGTTGCCGTCCGGCGCGGCCGTCATCGACGTCGGGGCAAAGAGCGGTTTGAATAAACGCATGCGTCCCGAAGGATCGACGTGGCCGACGCGACCGGCCGCGGAAAACCACACGAGCCCGTTTCGTGCAACCGACACGCCCGGCGCGCCGTTGCAGCCGCCCTCGACGAGATAATCGCGCACGTTATGCGATCGCGTTAAGCGCCCGACGCCCTCGCAGCCCGCGTACCACAACGTGCCGCTCGAATCGTAAGCCAGCGATTTGATATCGATCTTCGTTTTAAAAGTGATTTTCGAAATGGTACCGCTGTAGCTCACCAGTCCCAACGTTGCACCCGGATAACCGGCGAAAACGATACCAGCGGATCCGGCCGCTAGCGTCAGCGGAGTGCTGCCTGAAGGCAGCCGGTATTCGGTTAGCGCGCCGTTGCGAGTAATGCGCCCGATACGCGCGACGTCGTTCGAAGATTCGGCGAACCAAATATTGCCGTCGCGCCCGGCAACGATTGCATCCGCGACATCGCCGGCGTGCGGCGTCTGCACTGCACCCTTAAACTCACCGGCGGTCGTCATGCGGGCGATCGCGCCGAACGATGCC
>DASSRQ010000064.1:0-19596 GCA_035701665.1 Vulcanimicrobiaceae bacterium | reverse complement strand
ACGATGACGCTGCCGAAGCGGCTTGCGGCGAGCAGCGTAACGACTATTCCGAGCAGGGAGCCGGCGAACAGCACCCAGTCCAAGAGCCGCGACTCCCGCTGCAAGCGCTGCCAGCGTTCGTTGCGCAGCGCAATTTCGATTCGGGCAAACCGGTCGTTTGCCGCCTGCCAGGCGTCGCTTATTCGCGCGATCTCCGGCGATGCGGCGAACGCGCGCGCCTGCGACATCTGCCCGCTCGCGTAATAACGCACGAACCGCTCATCGATCGAAACGATCCGGTTCGCGAGATTGGCGATAACGGTTGCACGCCGTTCCTGTCCCGGGTCGCGGCCGACGAGGCGGCGCATATCCAGAGCTATGTCGTTTGCACGGGCGGCGTCGCGCTGGAGTGCTCGAATCTGCGCCGCCTTGCGATGCAAGGTATATTCGCGCGCATCGCGCTGCACGGCGAACAGCGCCGCGTTCAAGTCGCGCGAGCGCACCAGCACGTCGTCCGATTGCCGTACCCAGCCCGATGCCGCTTCGCTGCGCCACTGCAGCACCGCGACCGTCATTAAAACGACTATCAGGAACGCCAGCGGCAGCAAACCTAGCCGAAGCGCCTGCGCGCGAATAGTCGATCGCCACACCCACATGCGAACGTCCTTTAGTTCAGATTAGTCCAGCGGTACATCCACGGTAGTGTATGGGAAGTAAGGCCCAAAGTTCGTCCGGAACCGTACCGTTCGAAGGATCCTAGGTTAGGTTCCCTTTACACCGACTCCAAAGCAACCGTCTCGTCGGACGCTTGCGCATCGAACGCGGCGCGCTTGCTCTTCGCGGCGGCATCGGCGAGCGGCTGCTGAACCGGCGCGGCGATCTGCGGCGCGGCCGGGCGGGCCGTCAAAGCCTCGCGGCCCTTACGAACCGAGCCGAGCGCACCGGAAAGGCGCGCTTCGAGCTCGCCCAGCAGCTGGGCGGCATACTGGTCGGCGCCTTCTCGAACTTTGCGGGCGCCCTCTTCCGCTTCGCGAAGGATGACGTCGGCCGTCGTGCGCGCGCGCGAAACGATCTCGTGGTTCTCCACCAGATCTTCGTGCTTCGCCGTCGCTTCGGTCACGATCGCTTGCGCTTTCTCCTGCGCTGCGCGGATCATGCGGTCCTGATCTTTCGCGATTAACTTCGCGCGGCCGACTTCTTCGGGAAGCGACGACCGGACTTTTTCGATGAACTCGACGAGCCGCTCTTCACTGAGAACTCTCATGCCCGCGGGCAGCCACGTGCCTTCGTGGATATAGGCTTCCATTTTTTCGAGAACGCGATAGACCGACATGCGATAAGGTGCCTCCGTTTATCTCTTGAGCGTTGCGCGTTTTGTTTCCATGATGCGCATGACCGGCGCCGGAACCAGCGCTGCCACGTCGCCGCCGAGGAAGAACACTTCCTTGACGATACTGGAACTGACGAACGAATACTTCTGATCGGACATCAGAAACATCGTGTCTACGTCGGAAAGCGAACGGTTCATCAGAGCCGTCGACATCTCGTTTTCGAAATCCGAGACGACGCGCAAGCCCTTGACGATGACGTCTGCTTCGCGGTCTTGAACGTAATCGGCAAGCAAGCCGCGGAAGTGTTCGACGCGCACGTTCGGCAAGTGCTCGACGCACTCGCGGATCATGGCTTCGCGTTCTTCCAGCGTGAACATGGGTTCGCGCTTCTGCGGGTTGACGACGACGGCGACGATGAGTTCGCCGAAGTAGCGCGACGCGCGCGCTATGACGTCCAAATGCCCATTCGTGGGAGGGTCGAACGAGCCGGGATAGATGGCGCGGGCAAACTTCGCCGTGCGGCCGTTAGCCGTCACAGGTTCACCTGTGGCTTAACCGCCGGGTGTGAAAAAGGCCAGCGCGACATCGCCGTACACTTCTTCGCGTACACCGCGGTACCCCGGTATGTCCGGTAAAATCGTCCGGGCGCTGTGCTCGAAGATCACCAGCGCATCCGGCGCGAGCAGATTGCGTTCCAGCAGCAGCCTGAACATCTGCAAAGGCACTTCGTTGTCGTACGGCGGGTCGGCGTACACGATATCGAACGGGCCTTCCAGGCGGTACAGCGCACGGTCGACCGGTGCCGCGACGACCGTTACCGCGCGATTCACGCCGAACTGCTCCGCCGCTTCTTTGATGGCGTCGGCTGTCTCCCGGTGGCCTTCGACCGACACCACTTCGGACGCGCCGCGCGAGGCTGCTTCGAACGCGATGGCGCCCGTGCCCGAAAAAAGATCCAGGAACCGTGCGCCCTCGATGCGCGGCGCAAGAATCGAGAACAGCGACTCCTTGACGCGGCCCGGCGTCGGACGGACGTTCATACCCTTCGGCGATTTCAATTTGCGGCTGCCCAGATGTCCGCCCGTTATTTTTGGCACGCGGCGCAGTTCTACAACAGGGCGTACAGTTCCGCGAGGTTGTGGATAACTTGCGAGGGCTTCGGCAGCTGCTCCGGATAGGCGATACCTTCTGCATCGAACCACACGCCTAGCAATCCCGACGCAAGTGCGCCGGCCACGTCGCTCTCGGGCGTATCGCCGACATAGGCTATCTCGGCCGGAGGCACGCCCAACGCGCGCGCGAGCGCGTCGAATGCCTCGGCCGACGGCTTCTGCGCGCCGATCTCGGCGCTCACAATGACGGGTCCTTGAAATCCGACGACCTGAGCCTTACGCTGCTGCAGCGGTGCCCAACCGTTCGTCAAAATGGCGTGCGGAACGCCGCGCGCCGCCAGCGCTTTGCACAACGCGCGCGCGCCCGGCTCGGGGACGACGAACGACTCGACCATATCGAGGCACAGCGCTTTGTAGCGATCCGCGTATCCGGCAGGGTCGACACCGCGCTCTGCAACGAACGACTCGACGGCTTCTTCTATCGTGCACGCGCCGCCGCGCTGTTTTGCAAGCAGGATGTCGATGCGCTCTACTTCTGCGAGAAGGGGATCGACAGGCTCGAGCAGCCGCAGAAATGCGACGCGTTCGAGCTTATTGTCGATCCCCAGCGTGTGATCGAAGTCGAAGCCGAGGGCCCGTACCGGCCCTATTTCGGGCCCGGACCCTTCACGACGCGCACGAACGCGTCCGGATCGATGTACTTGCGCAGCGCCGCGCGCATCGTTGCGGGCGTTACCGCGAGTTCGCGCCGCGCGTCGATCTGCGTCTGGTCCAGCGGCAAGCCGAGCCCGGCATACCGCAGCAGCTCCCCAGCGACGCCGTCGAAGCTCTGCTCGCGAAGGGGGACGTCCGCCATCAGCATCGCTTTGCTGCGTTCGATACGCTGCTGCGCGACGTTGCCGTTACGCATCGCGACCAGATCGGCAATGGCAAGGTGCTGCGAGGGCACGATCTTATCCGGATCGCTTGCGTAGCCCATCGTAAACGTGGCACGGTTCTTGTTCGACTGCACTTCCGAGTAGGCGTTATACACGTAGCCGTGTTTTACGCGCAGATCGTCCATGAGCAGCGAACCGAAGCCGCCGCCGCCGAGCACGTTGTTGGCAACTTGAAGCACGGCCCAATCCGGATCGCTGCGCTTGAGATCCATCATCTGCGCGAGCTGCACTTCGGACTGCACGCGGCCTTGGTCGGGCACCTGAACCGCGCCGGCCTTATTCTTCGGAACGGGCGGCAGCGTGATATCCGGTTTTGCTCCTTGCGCTTTCCACTCGCCGAAGTATTTTTCGAACGTCGCTTTCGCTTGGGCCGGCGTAACGTCGCCGATGACGACGACACTCGTCATGTCCGGACGGTAGGCCGACGTATAGTACGCCTGCACGTCGTCTGCGGTAACCGCGCCGACGCTTTCCGGCGTTGCATACTTCTGAAGCGGATCTTCTGCCGGAAGCAGCGCTTTATTCAGCGCGACGCTCGTGAGAAAATCCGGCGACTTCATCGTGCCGGTCAACGCGCCGACTTCTTGGCCTTTGACGATTTGGAACGCCTGTGCCGGGAATGCCGGATGGAGTTCTTCGTCGGCCAGAATCGCGACGCCGCGATCGAATTTGTCGCTGAGAACTTGCAGCGAGAACTCCGTGCCTGCGCTTGCCTCAGCGGCGATATCGTCGAGGCGGCGGCGCAGTTCGATGCGGTTGGCGCTCTTCGTTCCGAAGGGGAACAAGCCGGCGACGACGTCCGCCACGCCCATCTTGCCCGCCGGAGCTTGCACGGCTTCGTTGCTCGCGATCGAACCGTGCACTTCGACGGTATGCGTCACGTGCATCGTCTGCACGATCAGGCGCATACCGTTCGAGAGCGTCATCGAGACGGGATGGATGGTCTGTTCCGGAACTTGCACGTGCGCGAACGCGGCCTGCGCCCACGCGGGCAGCGGCTGCGGTTTCTCGGGCGTCAGCGTATTATTCTCTTTCGCGAGACTGCCGGAGCCGCCCGAGACGCTGCCGGCATTCTTCGGGACGGCGTATGCGGAGATCGCTTTTGCGGGATCGACGTACGTGCGAAGCACGCGGTTGACGTCCGCAACGGTTACGCGGCGAATGGCGGCGAGCTCTTCATCGGGCGACGATTGCCCCTGTGCGGCAAGCGCCGTGCTCCATTCGAACGCCAAACCTTGAATCGAGTTGCCGCGGAACTCCGCATCGGCAATCGCGCGCTGTTTTGCGACCGCGACCAGATCCGCCGGCACGCCGGTCTTGCGGTAGCCGTCCAACACCGTGCGCACGTCGGCAGCAGCATCTTCGGCCTTCGTCGTTACCGGAACGACCGAGATTGCGACGCTGGCCGTGCCGTACCCGTGCGACTGCACGTCTTGAAACCCTGAATAGAGCGACTTGCCGGTGGCAGCCAAGCCGAACAGATCGCCGCGCTGGTTGTTCAGCACCGATTCCAAGATCTGCGATGCTGCGTAATCCTTATCCGACCAGCCCGGCAAACGGAACGCAAGCGCAACGATCGTGTACGGCTGATCGCTGTCAACGTGGTACGTCGCCGCGCGCATCGGCTGCAGACGCACCTTTCGCCGCGCGGGAAGCGGCGCGGCCGGAATGCCGCCGAAATACTTCTGCACCTTTGCGATCGTCGCTTGACCGTCGACGTTGCCCGCGATCACGTAGATCGCGTTGTTCGGGTGATACCACGCATTGTAAAACGAGCGCAGCGCTTTCGCGTTGATCTGCCGGTTGAACGAATACGTCGTACCGAGCACGTCGTTAGCGTACGGCGTCCCTTTGAAGATCGAGGGGAGAATGGTCCGCTCGAAAAGCTTGCTCAGCGCGACGCTGTCGTCTTGCGTCACTTCTTGTTTGATCGCGCCGCTCTCCGCGAGCCAGCCGCTCTGCTCCAGATTCAGGTT
Source organism: Vulcanimicrobiaceae bacterium (assembly GCA_035701665.1). Taxonomy (GTDB): domain Bacteria; phylum Vulcanimicrobiota; class Vulcanimicrobiia; order Vulcanimicrobiales; family Vulcanimicrobiaceae; genus DASSRQ01. The sequence goes on along the minus strand of DASSRQ010000064.1, from coordinate 14,260 downwards.
GCGAACGCGGTCCGCTTCGACACGCAGCGCGACGTCGAGATACTGCGAGGGCGTATTGAAGAAGTATTGCGTGATCTCCGACTGCGTGTCCGCGTCGTAATCTCCGCCCATCAACTGCGAAATCTCGAACAGCTGGGTCTGCGAGATGTCTTTCGTACCGCGGAACATCATATGTTCCAGCGCATGCGCCTCGCCCGGGAAGTCTTCTTCGTTGCCGCCGGCGCGATAGTTCAGCACCGTCGAGACCGTCGGCGCCAGCGGATCCGACACGACGACGACCTGCAGGCCGTTTTTCAAGGTAGCGCGCGTTACTTTGAGCTGCGCGGCCGAAGCCGGACCGGCGAACATGGCCGCGGCGCACAGCGCGGCGCAAGCAAACGAAACCCACTTCCCAATCTTCATGGGCGACCTTTTCTATGATGAGAGCAGTATTGCCCTCGCACTTGGCTGCGCCTCGAGCATGGCACGCAGCCCCGCGTGTTCCGCCCGCCGCAGATGGGCGTCCTCGGCAACGATCGCCTGGGCGGCAGCTTTTGCGCGGCGGTACACGTCGATGTCGCGCACCAAGTCGGCGATACGAAACCCCGAATCGCCCGCTTGCACCGTTCCCGCGAACTCGCCCGGACCTCGCAGTCGCAGATCTTCTTCCGCGATTGCGAAGCCGTCCGTTGAATCGGTGAGCACGGTCAAACTTTCGACCTCGCCGGCTTCGTCGGGCGCGATGAGCAGGCAAAACGACTTCGCCGCACCGCGGCCGACGCGGCCGCGCAGCTGATGCAGCTGCGCAAGACCGTAGCGCTGCGCATCAAGGACGATCATGACGCTCGCGTTCGGTACGTCGACGCCTACTTCGATCACGGTCGTCGCTACAAGTACCTGCAGCTCGTTACGGGCGAAACGCTGCATTACGGCTTCTTTATCCCGCGGCGGCATGCGCCCGTGCAGCAAGCCCAGACGGAGATCGGGGAAGACGTCGTTCTGCAAGCGCTCGGCTTCGGCCACGACGCTGGTGATGTCGAGCTCCGACTCTTCGATCGCCGGTGCGACGATGTACGCTTGGTACCCGGCCGCAACGTTCTTGCGCACGAACTCGTACGCCAAATGCAGCCGGCTGCGGCGCAGCGCGAACGTTTCGATCGGCGTGCGCCCCGGCGGCAACTCGTCGATGGTGCTCACGTCGAGATCGGCATAGATCGATTGCGCGAGCGTGCGCGGAATCGGCGTTGCCGTCATGTGAAGCGTGTGCGGCGCCGCGCCCTTCGCACGGAGCGCCGCACGCTGCGCAACGCCGAAGCGATGCTGCTCGTCGATGATCGCAAGGCCGAGCCGCGCGAACTCCGTGGATTCCGTAATGAGCGCATGGGTGCCGACTGCAAGCATCGCTTCGCCCGCTGCTAGGCGGCCGGCGGCCGTCGCACGCGCTTTGGCCGATTGGCTGCCGAAGATCGCCTCGACGGTAATGCCGAACGGCAGCAGCAGCGGTGCAAGTTTCGCCGCGTGCTGCGCTGCCAGAATCTCCGTCGGCGCCATCAGGGCGGACTGCACGCCGTTGCGTGCCGCGAGCAAGACCGCGGCCGCGGCGACCAGCGTTTTACCGCTGCCGACGTCGCCTTGCAGCAAACGGTTCATCGGCGAATCCTGCGCCATGTCGCCCCAGATCTCGCCGATCACGCGGCGCTGCGCACCGGTCGGCGGGAACGGCAGCTCGCGTTCGAATTCGCTCAGCAAATCCGGCGCGGCGCTGAGCGCATAGGCGCCGCGTTCGCGTTCGCGCGCGGACCGCTTGATCTCGGCGGTCAGCGCGAGCGACAAAAACTCCGTGAAGATGAAACGTTCGCGCGCGCGTTCGGCGTCTTTCGGATCCGACGGCATATGAAGTGCACGGTACGCGCGTTCCAACTCCGGAAAATCGAACTGTTTGCGCAGCAGCGGCGGGAGCGGATCGGATCCGGCACTCTCGATCAGCCGCGGGAAGTTACGTTGAATGACCTGCGCGATTTTGCGCGACGTCAGCGATTTGCTCGCCGGATAGACCGGCACGACCTCGCCCCGGTACTGTTCGTTCTCGTCGAGGACTTTGTGCGTAGAGACGTTGATCGCCGGCCCGGCCGCCGTGCGCTGCGTGCGTCCGCGCACGAACAGCCGCATACCCTTCTTGAGCGCGCCTATCAAGTATGCGCGGCCGAACCATTTTGCAAGGAACGTTCCCGCATCGTCCTCGAGTTCGGCTTCGACGATTGCCAGATTGCGCGCACGCCGTTCGCGCACCCAGAGGATCGTTCCGACGGCGTTCTCTTCGTACTCGCTGCGCCCGAGCTGGCTAGAGGGCGTCGGGTATCGCAGATCTTCGTAACGGTACGGCAGATCGTCCAGTAAATCGCGGGGTGTGGTGATGCCGAGCTCCGCCAGGTGCTCGAGCGTTCCTTTGCCGACTCCCGCGAGATCGGCCAGCCGCACTACTTCGCCCGCTTGAGCAAGTGCGCGCCGATCTCGTCGAGCTCGATCCCTTGGTGCTCGAGCATCACCAGCAGGTGAAAGAGCAGATCGGATGCTTCCCACACGAGTTCTTCGCGCGAATCGTTCTTCGCCGCGATGACGACCTCCGTGGCCTCCTCGCCGATCTTCTTGCCGATTCTATCGACGCCGCCGGCGTAAAGCTTCGCGGTGTACGACGTTTCGGGATCCGCCGATTTACGCTGTTTGAGTGTCGCGCGCAGATGATGCATCGCCTGCGCGAACGATCCGCTTGCTGCACCCGCCTCTTCCTCCAGCAGCAACCCCGCGTCGAAACATGACTGTGCACCGGTGTGGCACGCGGGACCGCCCGGTTCGACGCGGTACAGCAATGCGTCGGCATCGCAGTCGTACGCGACCGATACCACGCGCTGCGTATTACCGGACGTCGCACCTTTATGCCAAAGTTCGTTGCGCGAGCGCGAGAACAAAAACGTGGAACGCTCCGCAATGGTGCGCTCCAGTGCTTCGCGGTTCGCATACGCGAGTGTCAGAACGCGACCTGTGTGGGCGTCCGCGATCACGACCGGCAGCAAGCCGTCCGCATTCCACTGCAATTCGTCGAGAGTTTTCATGCTTTGCGTATAGGAATGCCGCGCGCGGCGAGCGCTTCCTTTAAGTCCGGTATCTGCAGTTCGCCGAAGTGAAAGAGCGACGCGGCGAGCGCCGCGTCCGCACCGGCACGCTCGAACACGTCCGCGAAGTCGTCAATGCTTCCGGCACCGCCGGACGCAATGACCGGAACCGGTACCGCTTCGCGAACCGCGGACGTGAGATCGAGATCGAATCCGGCGCGCGTTCCGTCGCGGTCCATGCTTGTCAGCAGAATCTCGCCCGCGCCGAGCGCGCACGCTTCACTCGCCCATGTGACCGCGTCGCGCCCCGTCGGCGTGCGTCCGCCGTCGATCACCACTTCCCATCCGCGTTCGGCGCGCCGCGCATCGACGGCGAGCACGATACATTGACTGCCGAACTCGGCTGCTGCGCGCGAGAGTATGTCCGGTGTCCGCACGGCAGCGCTGTTGAGGGAAACCTTGTCGCAGCCCGCGCGCAGCAGCTCGCGAACGTCGTCGACCGAGTTGACACCGCCTCCGACACTGAAGGGCATCGTCAACTCTTCCGCTACGGCGCGAACGACCTCGCGCGTCGCTTTACGCCCTTCAACCGTTGCCGTGATATCCAAGAACACGAGTTCGTCCGCGCCGGACGCTTCGTATGCACGGGCAAGCTGCACCGGGTCGCCCGCGTCGCGCAGTTCGACGAAGCGCACGCCTTTGACGACGCGGCCTTCTTTGATGTCCAGACACGGGACGATGCGCCGCACGAGCATTACAGCGTCAACTCCATCTCCCGCCCCGTGTGAAATCCAAGGGATTCATACAGATGGCGGCCTTCATCGCTGGCGCGAAGGCGGACACGGATGCAGCCTTTCGCACGAGCCCATCCAACGGCAAGTTCCATCAACCGGCGGGCGATGCCGCGACGGCGATGCGAGGGCAGCACGTAAACGGCATTGATGTGCGCGCTCACGAGATTGAGCGCATAAGCACGATAATCTTCGATGGTGCCGACAATCGCCGATCCGACCACCTTGCCATCATCGACTGCAACGAAGACTTGCGTGCGGCCCGACGCTTGACGGCCCGCAAAATACTGCATGTACCGCGTGCGCCATCCGGGATGCGCTATATCCCAGTCGCCGCCCATCTCTTCGGCCATGCGCTGGCGAAGCCGCGCGACGGCAGCTAGATCGTCGGGATTTGCGGTGCGGCACTCGATCACGCCGACACCGTGCGTTCCAATAGTTTGGTCAGCGCGTAGATCGTTTTTAAAGCCGGGACGTCCACGCCGTACCGTTCGGCCAGTTCCACGACCGCACCGTCGATCGGTTCGAGTTCCAATTGTTTTCCGGCCTCGAGATCCTGCAGCATCGACGTCTTCACGTCGGCAAGATGGCCCGCCCACCGCAGCCGTTCTTCGGCATCGGCCTGCGGATCGACGCCGGACGCCTTCGCGACGGCGATACTCTCTTCGATAAGGCGTTTTAGCAGCTCACGAATACGCGAATCGGCCAGCAACGGATGGATGCTCGACCGCGTGAGCGCGCTGACCGGATTGAGTGCGGCGTTATTCATTACTTTTCGCCAAATGTTGCGGCGGATGACCGGCTCGACCGGCGCTTGTAACCCGGCGGCTTCAAACATGCGCGAGAGGTGCGTGACGCGCTCGGTCGTCGTGCCGTCGAGCTCTCCAAGCGGGTACAGCATGCCGCCGCTTTGGTGAATGATACCGGGTTCCACGACGTGGCCCGAAGCGTGCACGATGCCTCCGACGATACGTTCGTCGGGAATCGCGGCACGGATCGTGCCGCCGGGATCGACGCTTTCCAGCGCGCGATCGGAATCGTACCAAAACGGAATGCCGTTTTGCAGCGTCACGACGAATGCGCCGCGTTGCAGCGCGCGTTCGATCGACGCAAGCACGCCGCCCCACTGATGCGATTTGAACGTGAGCAGCAGCGCATCGGCTTGCGGAGCTTCGTCGAGCGACGAGAATGCGCGCGCTTCAACCTCGAACGGTCCGGTATCGCTCGCAGCCACGCGCAGCGTTCCGCGTTCGCGCATCGCATGAAGATGCTCTCCGCGCGCAACAAACGTGACGTCTTCGCCGGCGCGCGCAAGCGCGGCGCCGATGAATCCGCCGATCGCGCCGGCTCCGACGATGGCTACTCGCATAGCGGCGCACTTAGTGGAGGGACTTAAAAAAACCCGCTGCCAAAGGCAACGGCGCAAGCCCGAAAGCTGCGCCGCGCCCTTTGCTGCACCTTTGGAGGTACGGCTGCGGAGTTCGATGCACGCGACGTACGCACTACCGCCGGACATGACATAGATATGCCATCGCGCGCGGTCACACGTTAACGATTCGAGTCCGCTTCGCCGCCGTACATGCGCAATACGAGCAACTGCGATCGGCAGTTCGCACGCTCAACGCGGCACTGGCGCCGGCAAATCTCAAACGCATTCCGGATCTCAAGGACGTTCAGACAAGAAAAGGGCTCCGCGAATGCGGAGCCCTTCGAATGTTGGAGGCGACGGGCAGATTTGAACTGCCGAATGGGGCTTTTGCAGAGCCCTGCCTTACCACTTGGCTACGTCGCCCTATGTTTCACAGCGGGTGGCGGGAATCGAACCCGCGCATCAACCTTGGGAAGGTCGCAGGCTGCCATTACATCACACCCGCCCACCCGGGCTTTATGGGCGCCCCCTGCGTTCTCCCTAGGCCGCATCCAGCCCTACAACCTTCGCTAACGAATCGAGGTTGCAAGCGCCGGAGGCCCGGCAACCACCTTACCCGCCCAGGATGTTGATCGCACGTCCGGCGATGATGGCCACCGTGACGAGCGAGGTTATCGCCTCGAGCATCATTAGGACTTTTGCCGTATGCGTGATCGGGAACGTATCGGTGGGACTAAATGCGGTCGCATTCGTAAACGACAGAAAGACGTAGTCGAGAAAGCGGGGCTTGAACTGCAGCTTCTCCTGCATCGATTGATCCAGGATCTGCTGCGGAAAGATGAAGTCGCCGCGCACGGTGCGTTGCTCTAAATTGAGATGCGATCGCACGTCGGGACCGCGGCCGTCAATCTCCCAGAACCACAGCGCATACACGATCACGTTCGTCAGCCAGATCTGAACGGCCGCGACCAGTAACTGCTCTCCGTTGAGCGCGCGATGATGTTTCTCCGAAAGTTGCCAGACGAACAGCAAGACGATCGTCGCAATGTTGAACGCGTTCAGCACCAGGATGTGGGCGATGGAAAGCACGCGCTGCCACGGCGCTTCTTCGTGCCGCCGGGGCGAGAAAATCAGCAGCGGGACCAGCATCACCAAGACGATCGCCGGCATAACCCAGAGCGGACCCAGCAAGATCCCGCGCGGCAGGGTGACGTAAAGCGCAAGTGCCGCCAAAACGGCGAGCGCCGCATGCCAGCGCGGCTCGTGATCGCTACGGTGCATCCGCGCTTGGTTGGCCATGCGCCCGATTGCATCCCTCGGCAGCCCGCCCGGGTTTTGCCGCACATGGCAACAGACTTTCGCGACGGCAAAACGTTTCCGCGCCGCGGGCGCGACGAGTACGGCGGCGCCTTCTGGCTGCTGCGCGTGTTCGACAAGGCGCGTGCCGCAAAGGACGGCACGATCTTCGACTACGTCTATCCATGCCCGATGGACAAAGGCGTCATGGAACGCTGGGGCATTACCCCCGATGAGTTCGATGCCGCCGTGCGCGAGCACGCCACGGACGACGATATCCTGGCCTGGCTGAAAACCAAGACGACGGCGGAACGCATTCAAGAAGCGAACCGGTGGCTCGTCGATGAAAAAATCGAGAACCTGGACCGTCAAGACTCGGAGGAAGTTCATGGGTGAGATGATCGAGTTCGAACGCCCGGACGGCGGCAAAGTTCCCGGCTACTATGCGGCCAAGGACGAAAGCGCTCCGGGGGTGGTCGTCATCCAAGAGTGGTGGGGCCTGATCGATGAGATCAAATCGGTCGCGGACCGTTTATCGAACGCCGGCTTCCGGGCACTCGTGCCCGACCTGTTTCGGGGGCGCAAAGCGGCCAAGGGCGATGAAGCCAACCATTTGCTGGAAGGCCTCGACTTCCAGGACGCTTTGCAGCAAGACGTCCGCGGCGCGCTTCTCTATTTAAAGAAGAACGGCGCGAAGGCAGGCGTGCTGGGCTACTGTATGGGCGGAGCGCTCGCGCTGCTCGCCGCTATGCACCTCCCTGAAGACGACGCGTCGGTCGTGTTCTACGGATTCCCGCCGGCCGAAGCCGGCGATCCGTCGGAGATTCGCATTCCGCTTCAACTGCACTTCGGCACCGAAGACGAGTTTTTCAAGCCGGAGCGGGCGCGCGAGATCGAAAGCAAACTCAAAGCCGGCGGAGTCGACCACGAGTTTCATTGGTATGAGGGCGCGCATCACGGATTCTGCAATCCGAACCAGCCCGGCAACTCGGGGCTAGGAAACTACGACGCGCAGGCCGCCGCGGCCGCGTGGCAGCGCGCCGTCGACTTTCTTACTCGAACTTTGTCCCGGCGTTGACCGGCGCAGAGCGCATCGCGCCCTGTTCCAAGCCCCACTTCCGCAGCAGCCGATCGTACGTGCCGTCCGCAATGAGCGCTTTGAGCGCGGACTGCACGCGATCGCGCAGCTGCGGATTTGTTTTTGCAACGGCGATACCGTACGGAACGACGTTGAACTGATTGCCGGCGACCATGTATCTCTTGCCGCCGTCCGTCGTGCGGGCGAGATGCGAGACGACCGGATAATCGGAGATGTGCGCGACCGTCTCGCCCGCTTCGAAATGTTTGAGCGCTTCGTCGTCGGTGGCGAACGAATGGACGTCGATCGTTTTTAGGTGCACTTGCGTGCAGCGCTGCGACTGGGCTTTGACCGCCGCCTCTTGCGAGGTACCGCGCTGCAGATCGACGCTCATACCGCAGAGGCTTGCGAGATTGAAGATGCGGTGCGGATTTCCGGCCTGGACCAAAATACCGCTGCCCGCCAAAAAGTAATCGACGAAGTCCACCTGTTTGGTTCGCGCGCGTGTATCGCTGATGGCCGACATCGCCAGGTCGAATCGTCCGGCATTTACGGATTTGAGCAGATCGTTGAAGTCGTGGTTCGCGAACGACGCCGACGTCCCGAGCTGTCCCGCAATTGCGCCGGCAAGGTCGTAGTCGAAGCCTTGGACTTGCTTAGAATGCCCCGCGTAGAACTCGAGCGGCGCGTAGGAAATGTCGGAGCCGACTCGCAGTGGTGCCGCAGCCGCCGTTAGGCCCGGAAGCAACGCTAAAACGAGCACAGATAAGAAGTAGCGCATACACTAAAGTATCGGTTGCCAGGGTCGCAGGATTAGTCCACGGAACGCGCGGGAGGTGCAGGATTTCCCGTTTCTCAAAGCGTGCCGCCGCGAAGCCACGCCGTTCACCCCCGTTTGGTTGATGCGTCAAGCCGGGCGCTATCTGCCCGAATACCGCCGCGTGCGCGATCGCTTTTCGTTCATCGAGCTCTGCCGCGACTCGTCGGCCGCGGCGCAAGTGACGGTCGATACGGTACGGCGCCTGGGCGTGGACGCGGCCATCATCTTTGCGGATATTCTGCTTCCGCTCATCCCGATGGGCCTCGGCCTTACATACGAAAAGGGCGACGGACCGCGGATCGCGCGCACGATTCGAAGCGCTGCGGACGTCGATGCCATCGCTCCGGTAGACGTCCGCGAGACGCTCGGGTTCGTCGCCGAAACGGTCCGCTTGGTCGTCAAAGATCTCGAGAACGAAGCGCCGGTTATCGGCTTTGCGGGCGCACCGTTCACCGTCGCATCGTACGCAATCGAAGGCGGCGGCTCGAAGAACTATATTGCGACCAAAAAACTCATGCACGGCGACCCGCAAACATGGCACCGCTTTATGTCCGTTGTAGCAAATCTAACGGTCGAGTACCTCAACATGCAGATCGACGCCGGCGCGCACGTCGTGCAGTTGTTCGATAGTTGGGTCGGCGCGCTTTCGCCGGAGGATTACCGGGAGTTCGTGCTTCCGCATTCGCGTACGGTGATATCAAACATCAAAGCCGGAACGCCGGTAATCCACTTTGGGACGATGACGGGATCGCTTCTGCCGCTCATGCGCGATGCCGGCGGCGACATCATCGGCTTGGATTGGCGCGTCGAGCTGGATGAAGGCTGGACGCGGCTCGGCGATACGGTCGGCGTACAAGGCAATCTCGATCCGGTGCTGCTCTTTACCGACCCCGGGACGATTCGCTCGGCGGTCCAAGATATTTTGCGCCGCGCGAACGGACGGCCCGGACACATCTTCAATTTGGGACACGGCATTCTGCCGGAAACGCCCGTCGATAACGTACTCGCATTAATCGATGCGGTACACGAGATGAGCCGCACCTGATGCAGGTCGTTCTGCTGGGATACGGTGGGCCTGAATCGCTGGCGGAGGTGCGTCCGTTTTTGGAACGCATCACCGCGGGACGCCGTATTCCGCAGGCGCGTTTGGAACAGGTCGTCGGCAACTACGAAGCTATCGGCGGAAAGTCGCCGTTCAACGAACTGACGCGCAAGCAGGCCGCCGCACTCGAGATCGAACTCGGACGCCGCGGAACGCCGATTCCGGTTCGCGTCGCATACCGTTTCATGCCGCCGTTTATAACGGATGTCGCGCGCGAAGCGCGCGAACGCGAGAACGAATCGGTCGCAGTTATTCTGGCCGTGCATCAAAGCGAGGCCAGTTGGGACAAATACGTCGAGTTGTTTCCCGATGCGACGTTCGCGCAGCCGTTCTCCGGCGCGCAAGGATTCGTCGACGCGCACGAAGAGCGCATCTATGCTGCGCTTGCCGAACTCGGCCGGCATTCGTTCGACGATACAGCGCTAATCTTTACCGCGCACAGCATTCCCGTCGAAATGTCCGAACGCAGCCGATATGCCGAACAGCTTCGCGAGAGCGCCGAACTGATTGCCGCGCGCTTCGGATCGCCGCCGTTTCACATCGCGTACACGAGCCGCTCGGGAAACCCGGCGGAACAGTGGCTCGAGCCGGACGTGCGCGATCTGCTGCGAGACCTTGCGAAAGCGGGCGTTACCGAAGCGGTTATCGATCCGGCCGGTTTCGTATGCGATCATGTCGAGGTGCTGTACGATTTGGATGTCGATGCGGCAGCGGTCGCACGCGATCTCGGCATTCGCGTAGCGCGCGCTCAAGCGCTCAACGACCATCCCGCGTTTATCTCCGCACTCGCCGACCGCGTGCAGGCGTGTATCGGGTAGCCGTTCTCGGCGGCGGCGTCAGCGGGCTCGCTGCGGCGCACCGGCTGCTCGAGCTGCGGCTCGAACGCGGCACGAATCTCGATGTGACGCTGTACGAAAGCTCGCCGCGCGCCGGCGGCTGCGTCCAGACGCTGGAGACGGACAACGCTCTCCTCGAACTCGGCGCCGACTCGTTACTCGCCGGCAAACCGGCTATCACCGCGCTTCTGGATCGCCTCAACCTAACGCGTGACGTGGTCGATCAGCAGACGGCATTTCGCGGAGCGCGCATTCTGCGCGGCGGCAAACTCCGTCCGGTGCCGCCGGAGTTCCGGCTGTTTGCACCGCGATCGATTCCGGCGCTCGTTCGCAGCGGTGTTTTCTCGCCGGCCGGCATTCTGCGCGCCGCTCTGGAGCCGTTGGTGCCGGCGCGCCGCAGCGAAGACGACGAGAGTTTGGCATCGTTCGTGACCCGGCGGCTCGGGCGCGAAGTGCTGCAGCGCCTCGCGCAACCGCTGATCGGCGGCATCTATTCGGCGGATCCCGCGCATCTTTCCATGGAGGCGGCACTTCCGCAATTTCCGCAATACGAACGCACGTATGGCAGTCTGCTCAACGCGATGCGGCAAGCACCGCCCGCGCAGCCGCCCAGACTCGTCAGCCTGCGCGCCGGTTTGGGTTCGCTCGTGCACGCGCTGACGGATCGTCTTGGAAGCACGGTGCGAACCGCCTCGCACGTGCAGGCGGTTTCGTATGACGATGGTTGGCGCGTTACGGTAGCCGGGGAACGCACCGAACGCTTCGATGCGATCGTGTGCGCACTGCCCGCGCCGGCCGCCGCCGTGCTTTTCACAACCATCGATCCGCTTTTGGCGTCGAATCTAAATGCGATCCGCTGCAACAGCATCGCGACCATCAATCTCTTGTACGATGCCGCCGCGATGCAATTGCCGCCGTCGACCGGCTTCGTCGTTCCCTTCGTCGAGAAGCGCAAGATCGTCGCAGCGACGTTCACCTCGCAGAAATACCCCGGCCGCACGCCGCCGGACACGATCGGCGTACGTGTCTTCATCGGCGGAGCATTGCAGCCCGAGCTTCTTCTGCAAAGCGACGATGCGCTGATCGCCATCGCGCGCAGCGAACTTGCATCGCTTCTGAACGTGCGCAAACCGCCGTTCCGCGCCGTCGTCGCGCGTTGGAACAATCTTCCGCAGTACGACGTCGGACATGGGAAGCGGCTGGCTGCTATCGAGCAGCAAACCGCACGCTTGCCGGGCGCTGCGATGGCCGGCTGCCTCATGCGCGGCGTCGGCGTCCCGGACTGCATAGCAAGCGGGGAGACAGCCGCCGAATCGGTTTTTGGGTATGTAACGGGTGCGAAAGGAGCATCCACTTAGAATGCGTTTTCTTCTTACCGCCGCGGCGCTCGCGGCATCCCTTCTCTCGATCACGCCGATGGCGGCGGCTGCCGCGCCGGCAGCCGGAATGCAACTCGCGGGCAGTCTGGCAACGCCCGTCGATTCGCACACGGGCTATATCGGCGAACCCGTCCGCATGACGGGAGTCTATTCGCAAGACGGTTCGATCAACGGTGCGACGATGTACGGAACGGTTACCGCCGTTCAGCACGCCGCGCAAGGCACGCCGGGCCGGCTACAAATGACGTTCACGCGTCTGGTTCTGCCGAGCGGATCGACGTACGCCGTGGACGGTGTCGTAACCGGAATGCAGGCGACCACTAAAAATAACGCCCTCAAGGAAGCGGGCGGTGCGGTTGCCGGCATGCTCGTCGGTAACGCGATCGGCAAGACGATCTTCCACGTTGCCGGCGGCGGTGTCGTCGGTGCTATCGGCGGCTTCTTGTTGGCGAAAAACAACCGGCAAGACGTAACGATCTCGCGCGGAACGGCCGTGCGTGTAACGTTGCGCTCGGTTCGTTTGCAGTCACGACGCCGCTAACTTCAACCAACCAGTCAAACAAAGAAAAGTTTTCCCGCGCTTAAAGCGCGGGAAGACTTTGTTTATCATGGACATTGATAAAACACTTCGCGATACCGCGCTGTTGGCAGCACGCCTGACGCTCGGCGGATCGCTTGCCATGCACGGCGCGCAAAAGATGTTCGGCATTCAGGATGGTCCGGGTCTTGGCGGCACCGCGCAGATGATGAACAATCTTGGATTCAAACCGGGCGAACGGTTTGCGCCGGTCGTTGCCGCAACCGAGATTTCGGCAGGCACGATGATCGCACTCGGCGCTCTCGGGCCGATCGGTCCGGCGATGCTGCTGAGCACTATGCTCGTTGCGATCGAAACGGTGCACCGTCCCAAAGGCTATTGGAATTCGGGCGGCGGCTACGAGATGAACGCGATGTACATCATGCTTGCGCTCGTGCTGGCGAACGAAGGGTACGGCTCGATCTCGCTCGACGAGATGTTCGGGCTGCGCGAAAAACTTCGGCCGATGCATGGCTGGATATCGGCAATCGGCGGCGTTGCAGCGGCACTCTTCATGCTGGCGCAGCGTAAAACGGAGCAGCCGCAAACGGCTTCCCCTGACAAACCCTCGCAAAACGGCGCGACCCCGCGTGAAGAGGTCGGAAGCGGCGTCTAGCTACGCTGCTTCAAGGTAACGCTTTGCGGCGTCGAATCTTTCGAGATCTTCGTCGAGCATAGCGATCGCCGTATTACATTTGTTGCACAGCAGGCCGCGAACGCGGCCTGTTTTGTGACAATGATCGACATACAAATATTGTAGAAACACCATGTCGTACCTGGAATGCTTAGAAAGCGTGCACTGTTGCCAATGTTGCTTACAGATCGCGCAGCTCTGATTTTGCTTTGCGAGTAATTCTTCTAAGAATTCCATTGGAACGCCGTACTTCTTGCGCACCGTATAGCGGCGCTGGTTTTGGCGCCGTTTTGCACTCCGGTGATAATACTGTCGATTCCACTCTTTGGTGCAGGCCTTGCACCGGAGAATCCCGCTTGAAAGTACCGCCTTCACCGATCCACACCGCGGACAGATAGGTTCGCGTTTCATCAGCGAACCGTACTGCGTTGTTGTGCCACCGGTGCGGCACAAATAAAAAAACCGCCGAAAACTTTCCGGCGGTTTTTCCTGAAATTTGCCAAGGCCCAGAATCGAACTGGGGACACTACACTTTTCAGGCGTATGCTCTACCAACTGAGCTACCTTGGCAAAAACGATCGCCTTCCGGCGACCGCCCTGGGTTCTATGCGTGGGGTTCGTCCCCTCCCGACGCCTGCTTAGACGCCTAAACGCGACTTTAGCCAGGCAAGCCTGTCCGCACGAATCTGCGGCTCGGCGAGCGCGTGCGTGGATCGGTAGACAAATGTCGCTTTCGGAGCCGGCGCGGCGGCTGCGAACTCGTCCTCGCGCTGGGGCGATATGTACGCATCGTGCTGCGAGAATTGAAACAGGTACGCCGACGCGTGCGAACGCTGCAGATATCCCGGGGGATCGAGCGGCGCCATCTGCGCAACGTACGCGGGAACGTCGGCCGGCTTTGCGCCCAGAAGATACCATTCGGAAAATACCGGCGTCCCCGCCATCAGCACGTAGACGCTGGGACGCGAATCGACGCCGCTGAGCACCGCGCCGTACATCGCGCCGAAGTCGTGTCCGACGTACGCGATCCGTTTGGTATCGACACCGGGCAGTGACGCCAGCACGTCGAGCGAGCGCCGCAGATCGACGACTTGCTCGATCGACGCGTCGTAATCGGTCGCCGTCGTACGGCCTTTCTCAAACCACGACGGCTTCGACCACATTGCGTCGATCAGGATCGAGCGCGCTCCGTGTTTGGCGAGTTCGATCGCATCCGGAAGAAACTCCGTCAGATTCGTCGTCTTCGGCGCGCCGAGCCAATGCACGAAAAGGACGCCCGGGCCGGCGGC